>JALERH010000165.1 GCA_022764275.1 Blautia sp.
CCCTGTGCCTGACGAAAGATTCTGGTGAGACGGACTACGGGGATTCTTTCGGAAGCAATCATATCTTTCAGAACATTCCCGGCGCCCACACTGGGAAGCTGGTCGGTGTCGCCCACCAGAATCAGGGACATCTGTTTTGGGACTGCTTTCAGCAGGTTATACATCAGCATCACATCGATCATGGAACATTCATCCAGGATCAGGACATCACCTTCCAGAGGATGTTCTTCGTTTTTCTGATATCCTTCCGGGGGCTTATACTCCAGCAGACGGTGGATGGTTTTTGCTTCCATTCCCGTAGCTTCCGACAGCCTTTTTGCTGCCCGCCCTGTGGGTGCGGCAAGGATGATTCGGCAGCCTGCCATCTGATATGCGGAGATGATTCCCAGGGTAGTAGTGGTCTTTCCCGTTCCGGGGCCTCCGGTCAGGATCATTACTTTGGAGGACACTGCCGTCCGGACTGCCTCCAACTGTATTTCATCATAGGAGATGGGCGATTTTTCCACGACTGTTTTCAAGATCTTTTCCGTGTCCAGTGGAGATTTCCGCCCGGACAGAAGCAGACGGAGCAGGCGTTTGGCACATCCTGTCTCCGAAAAATAAAAGGGCGGCAGATAAATGGCGTCCTCATATCCCGGGACACTGCCATTTTCGGGAGCATTTGAATATACTTTGTCACGGATTACGTCTTCTGTGCGGAGCATCTCATCCAGGGTGATTTCCAGTTCCGGCGCTTCCACGTCCAGAAGCTCTACTGCCTTGTCAATGAGCTGCTGCCGGCTGGCAAAGCAATGACCGTTTTCCGCCAGCTTATTCAGTGTATACAGGATCCCGCTCCTCAGGCGGACAAATTTTTCTTTTTCAATTCCCATTTTTTCCGCAATCATATCTGCCGTCTTAAAACCAATCCCCCAGATATCATCGGCCAGGCGGTAAGGATTTTCTTTAACAATATTGATGCTTTCGCTGCCATAGGTCTTATAAATTTTGGTGGCGTGGGCAGTGCTGACTTCGTTGCTCTGCAGAAAAAGCATGATATTCTTGATCTCTTTCTGGTCCTGCCAGCTTTTTTTGATCCGGTCTACGCGGACTTTTCCGATTCCTTCTACGTCAAGCAAGGCATCCGGATTTTCTTCGATCACATCCAGTGTGTCCTTCCCGAATTTCTGGACAATACGCTTTGCAAATTTGGGCCCTACGCCTTTTATCAGACCGGAACCGAGATACTTTTCTATTCCGTAAACCGTGGCCGGAAGCGTCTCTTCAAATTTTTCCACGGAGAACTGTTTTCCGTACTTGGCGTCCACTTTCCAGAAACCATCCAACGCCAGTACGGAGCCAACATGGGTATCAGGCATGGTGCCTACGATCGTTACCAGGTCATGATAATTCTTTACTGCACATTTCAGTACGGTATAACCATTGTCTGCATTCTGATATGTGATCCGTTCCACCACACACCGCAGATGTTCCATGGACTTCGCCTCCTTTGTACGATGGTTGTTTTTCATATGCCTATTTTACTTCATTTATGACTTTTTGCATATCTAAAGATTGAAAAAAACGGTTTGATTTTTTCTTATAGACTCGCTGCTGTATTTCTCAAAAGAGGAGCGAACAGAATGAAAAAGAAAAGAATTTGTTTACTGCTGGTTCTCATCATGATTGTGACGCTGTTTGCGGGTTGCGGTGCAAATAACACCGAAAAAGAAGATGAGGACACAATCACTGTGTATTTGTGGACTAATGCAATGTATGAAAAATACGCACCCTACATTCAGTCCCAGCTTCCGGATATAAATATCCAGTTTGTGGTGGGCAACAATGATCTTGATTTCTATAAATTTATGGATGAGAATGGAGAATTGCCGGATATCATCACCTGCTGCCGTTTTTCACTGCATGACGCTGCACCGTTGAAGGACAGTCTGATGGATCTGTCCACTACCTCTGAAGCCGGTGCCATCTATGATTCCTATCTCACCAGCTTTACGAATGAGGACGGCAGCGTCAACTGGCTGCCAATGTGTGCCGATGTGCATGGTTTTATTACCAATAAAGCGCTGTTTGATAAATACAATATTCCCCTGCCTACGGATTACAAAAGCTTTGTCTTGGCATGCCAGGCTTTTGAGGAGATGGGCATCCGGGGCTATGTTGGCGATTACGCTTATGACTATACCTGCATGGAAACGCTGCAGGGCGTGTCCATTCCGGAACTCACCTCTCTGGAAGGCCGCAAATGGCGCACGGCTTATTCAGATCCTGCAAGTACGGAGCGTGTTGGACTGGAAGATACCGTCTGGCCGGTTGTCTTTGCGCAGATGGAACAGTTTATCAAGGATGTGAACCTGACCCCTGATGTTTTGGAATTTGGCTACGATATGCCGGTAAATATGTTTGCAAACGGCGAGGCTGCCATGATTTCCGGCAGTTCGGCAAGAGTATCGGAGTTCAGAGATCAGGGAATTGACACTGTGATTCTGCCATACTTTGGTCAGAATGACGAGCAGTGGCTGATGACTACACCCTACTTACAGGTCGCATTGAATCGCAATCTGGAAAAGGATGAAGCCCGCCGGGAGAAGGCAATGAAAGTCCTGGATGTGATGATTTCCGAGGAAGGGCAGACGCTGCTCCCCACCGGACAGGATGTCCTGAGCTACAGCCAGGATGTCGGCATTCATCTTACGGATTCTTTGGAAAACCTGAGGCCGTTGATCGAGCAGAACCATATGTATATCCGCATTGCCTCCAATGACTTCTTTGCCGTGTCCAAGAATGTGGTTTCAAAGATGATCACGGGTGAATACAACGCACAGCAGGCTTATGAAGCCTTTGATGCCGGGCTTCGTCAGCCCAAGGATGATTCTGCTGAGGTTATTTTGACTTCCGGGAAAGCATACTCCAACATTTTCCACAGCAAGGGCGGCAACGAATCCTACTCTGTTATGGCGAACTCTCTTCGTGGGATATATGGCAGCGATGTACTCATTGCAGCGGGCAACAGTTTCACAGGCTCTGTACTTCAGGCGGATTATACTGAAAAAATGGTAAGCTGCATGGTTATGCCAAACAACCTGTCTTCTTTCCAACGCGACATGACTGGTGCGGAACTGAGAGAGACGATCAAGGCTTATGTGGAAGGAACCGAAGGAGGATTCAAGCCTTTCAATCGCGGCTCTCTTCCTGTTGTCAGCGGCATCACTATTGAAGTTGAAGAGAACAAGGGCACATATACCCTGAAAAAGGTGAAAAGAGACGGCAAGGAGATCAAGGACGATGAGACCTTCTCTGTAACCTGTCTTGCAACTCCTGGACATTTTGCTCCTTTCCTTGCGGATGAAAGTCGTGTATTCACGGAGGGCGAAGAAATTGTAAGGACTGCCTGGACGAAATCTGTCAAATCAGGCGCTGTTGAACTTGCCCAGCCGGAACATTACATCACACTGAAATAGAAAACTTTCGTCAGACCAACAGCTCGCTTACTCGCCGGGCTAAAGGAAGAGACAGGATATTGTGATGAACACAGTGATTCCGGGGCAGCCTCAGCTTCTGGTGTTTGCCATATCTGTTGCCAGCGGAACCTATCAGGGCTTTGAATATGACGTGATCGCCACAAGCTACAATAACTCGGACATCGTGGACGTGCTTCGTCTGCTGGATAATCCTGAACTTTCTTCGATTCCAATTATTGCTATGACAGCGAATGCTTTTGATGAGGATCGTAAAGCAGCATCAGAGTGCGGCATGAATGGGTTCATCTAAAAGCCAATAGACCTGAAAGAACTTATTCATGTACTGAATAGCGTGTTGGGTGTCTCGAGGGGAGTATAAATAATTAAATAAGGGGTTGGTTGAGCGACTGTCTGAGAAAAAATACAATGGCACGGAATGCCTGTAAATCAAGGAAAATCAGTGCGTATTGTTCAGAACCGGATGAGGCAGTTTGCGGCGTGTGGTGTCAAAATGGTGTCAAGATGGTGTCAAAGTTGTGTCGGATATGCCTGGTATTAGAAGAAAAAAGACTTATATTTTTATTTGTTTTTGGTTTGGGGAGATGCTATACTGGGTTCAAGAGATAATATTTTTTGTCATAATTGTCAATGGAAGGAGTGTGATAGATGGTGCGGCAGACTGATATGGCACAGATGATCGAGTTGGCGGCAGACAGGGCCAGATATGATGAATGTGCAAAAAAACTCCTGACTTATAAGGCTGTGATTGCCTGGATATTGAAATCCTGTACAAAGGAATTTTCTCAGTATAGTGTTAAATTCATATGTGAGAACTGCCTGAAGGAAAATGCAGAGGTTTCAAAAAGGACGGTACATCAGGATCAGCTGGATGCAGGAGACAGACTGAATGGTGATCCAGTTGAATGATACACCGGGCTATCCATTGGTAATGAGAGGATTTTATTATTGTGCGAGAATGATTTCAGAGCAGTATGGAACAGTCTTCGCAGATGAGCATTATGAAAAAATACAGAAGGTGTACAGCATCTGGATCTGTTAAATGTACTGTTTTCCTCAACAACCACTCCGGAAGAAAAAAAGAAACGTCTGAATGATGAATTTGATATTGCAATGACAGCAGAATTTGAAAGTGAGGTGCGGGATATGTGTAATCTTAGTCAGGCGCTTGTGGAACAAGGAATTGAACAGGGAATCGAGCAGGGTGTGGATCAGAAGAATATGTCTCTGGTAAAACTGATGCTGGAAGATAACGAGCCGATAGATAAGATAGTAAAATATACGGATTATCCTGTTGACAAGATTAAAAAGATAGCAGAGTCAATGGGAAAAAGAATAGCAATATAATAAGAACAGCGGGTTGATGGCGCAAATTTGGCATTTTCTATGATGGAATATATACTATGTATATACGAAAAAGGAGGCATTTGTATGGTCGCGCAGGTGAAATCATGGGGAAACAGTCAGGGAATCCGTTTATCAAAAGAACTTCTGGAAAGTGCAGGAATTCGTCTGAATGATGTTTTGAATATTGAAGTTCGTAATAATGAAATCATACTTTCAAAAGCGAACCGTCACAGGACACTGGAAGAGCGTGCAGAAGAATTTGGCGGTAAGCTGGAACCATATGGAGAATTTGAGTGGGGAGAACCAGGTATCGTGGATATAAAAAAATATCCTTTATAAAATATGCGGATATTATCAATATTATAGATGCGATTCAGGCATTTTTTGACTATTGAGATGCCTTGAATTCGAAAAGCGGAGGTGATATGTGTGTTGACTGATACGATTAAAAATGAGTTGATAAAAGGCCTGCTTGAGATATTTCAAGGGGATATTTCTATGATTATTTTGTATGGATCAGTCGCAAGAAATGAAGCTGGTCCAGAAAGTGATATTGATATAGCAATCATTATGAAAAAGGATATGGACGAAGATAGAAAAGACAGATTTATCTCATGGTCAGCAGATATGGATATTCGTTATGATAGAGTCTTTTCTATTGTTGATATTCGGGAAGATAACATGAAAAAATGGGGAAATGTCCTTCCTTTTTATCGCAATGTGCAAGAGGAAGGAGTTGTACTTTGGAAAGCAGCTTAAACGCACTATAGCATGGAAGCACCCGGCAGTTTTCCTGTCGGGTGTTCTGTTAAAACGTGAATTATTTTTTAAAGGAATTTTACAGCAGTTCCGTATGCCATGACCTCTGCTGCTCCCTGCATGACAGCAGCGGATGCGTAGCGGACATTTACCACTGCGTCAGCTCCAAGGGCCTCCGCTTCTTCTACCATACGTTTTGTTGCCAGGGCTCTGGCATCGTTCATCATTTCGTTATAAGCTTTCAGCTCTCCGCCTACCAGGGTCTTAAAGCTCTGGGTAATATCACGTCCTAAATTTTTTGACTGGATGGTGCTTCCTTTTACCAGGCCAAGCATTTCCAATTCTTTTCCGCTGATATAATCAGTATTTACTAAGATCATCTTCTTCTCCACTCCTTATTTCATTGATTCTGCTTTTTACGACACCTATCATTACACCGGCAAGTGCCAGGGGAACTATCACAAGCAGTATTTTTCCCAACATGGGAATTCCATTGGCAAATAAGAACAAAGCAGCAATTCCCAGGTAATAGACTACAAACAGAATTGCGATTATGATTGGTGCAACCATCTTTTTCCCATGTTTATTCAAAAAAATCACCTCCTTTATGCAGACGTCTGCCGTCTGATCCATTCTATGTAGGATAATTGTTTGCCATAAGCCTATTTTACTTCATTTTTATCCTTTTGCATATTCATAGATTGAAAAATGGTTTGATTTTTTTAGACCTGCTGCTGTACTTCTGAAAAAGGTTTGCATAGTGTAATTTGGGGTTGAGGAATACAGTCTCCACGTGTTAATATCAATTTATAAACGTCCAGAGGTGATATGTATGACAAGCCTTAGAAAGGATGCAATCGAATTATTGGAACACAGATCCGAAAATACCAGCATTGAAAAAGAAAAGGCTTTTGAAAGGTTAGAGCAGCTCAGCAAGAAGGTACCGGATATGTTTTATTCTGCTGTAAAATGTATAATATTATTATCAAGGATAAATGAAAGTGAACGATTCACGGAGGTGAGAGAATCTATGACAGAAGAAATGATAAGAAAAGCAGTGTTATCTTTTGTAACGGAATATCCAATAAAAAAGGTTACCTTATTTGGTTCAAGAGCATTAGGGACAAATCAGGAGGACAGTGATGTTGATCTGATCATGGAGTTCTCTGCACCGATTTCTTTGCTGACTCTTTCGGAAATCCAGTGCCAATTAGAAGATATGCTGAATTTAGATGTTGATGTGATACATGGTCCAATCCGGGATACAGATTTAATTGAGGTAGGCAAGGAGATTGAACTATATGCAGCATAGGGATCGGGTTATGTTTATGGTACCTGTCCCCAATGTTCATTGATGCACGACTGGATCTATTTGCCCGATGCATAAATCTGTCCCGGACAATAGAGATAATTCAGAATAAAAAAACGATAAACCCAGATTTGCACAACAATCTATTGATATTTTTGAATTTGTTGTGTATAATAAAGCTGGGTGAGGTCAATGAATCTGATAATCAGTACCGTGCTGCAGGAAAAGCGCAGAATCGATTATATGTTGGAAAAGTATCAGGAGGCGCTTGCCGGACTGCCAAAGGGAACCCTTTCTGAAAAGCTTGTAAACGGGAATACTTATTATTATTTGAAATACAGGGATGGAAAAAAAGTCATTTCCCAATATATCCGCAAACAGGATGTTGGCGCCCTGCGCAAGCAGATCGAAAAGCGCAGACATATTGAAACGATGATTAGATCTTTGCAGGAAGAACAGGAACTTGCGGCAAGAGTTTTGGAGGGTAACGTATGATTTTATATCATGGAAGCAATGTGGTGGTTTCCAGTCCAAAGTTGATCCAGCAGAACCGTTTTCTGGACTTTGGATTTGGTTTTTATACCACAACAAACAAGGCACAGGCAATTGCTTTTGCCGATAAGGTTTATAAGAGACGTAAAGAAGGCGGCAAAATCGTTAATATTTATGAGGTTGACGAACAAAAAGCATTTGCAGAATGTTCTGTCCTTCGTTTTGATTCGCCTGACGAGGCGTGGCTGGATTTTGTCTCTGATAACAGATCCGGTAACTATGAGGGTAAGGCTTTTGACTTTGTATATGGTCCTGTTGCCAATGATGATGTATATACCACTTTTACACTCTATTCAGCCGGAATTTTGACAAAAGAGCAAACATTGGAAGCTCTGAAAATTAAGAAACTGTATAACCAGCTGGTATTGTCATCTGAAAAAGCGCTCAGCTACCTTAAATTCGTGGGCACCGTGCCGAAGGAGGAATTGTAATGGAAAAGAAAAAGTTTGAAGCCATGCTTGTACTTCTTGTACCGCAGGTGATCCATCTGATTACAGAAAACTACCCCTA
>JALERH010000173.1 GCA_022764275.1 Blautia sp.
AAGAAAAACCTGTCGAAATTTGTCGACCGAAACCAGTTGCATCCGGTCGGAATATGATGTACTATGATATTGGGATATTTGTCTGAAAGAATCACAAAACCAAAGACAGAAGGAACAAAAGAGAAGATTTACGAAAGACCCTGAGATACATAGGAAGAAAGTGTACACGTAAGTAACAAGGCCAGGCAGAAATGCCGGGCTGTAGTTTTTTATCATATAAATATGTACATTAATATATGAAAGGAAAAATATACAATGGGTGATTTTTTAAATACCAGCAATCACTGGCCTTTATTTGTAATATTGCATCATCTTTTATATCATTGATAACTTATATGTGCAAGTTCCTCAGTGCCCACATCGTTAAGAACCGCCATTGCCATTCGGTTTGGCATGGTAAATCTCTGAGAAAGATACCGCATGGAAGCGCCGATCTCCCCGTCGGGACCACCATATTGACTCATTATGAACTGTGCCAGCTTTGCGTTGGGCTGGGTGATATTGACCGGGTACTGCAGCCTTTTTTCATAAGTCCACATAATCTGCTCACGCTCCTTCCTTTTCCCATGGGAATGGCTGCTCCATCCATTTCCAGGTATCGCCGTCGGACAGGACGGCATCGTTTATCGTCAGCGGTCCGTAGGTTCTGGCATACTCATTCATCAGTTTTTTCCGGCGTTCCACAACTCCTTCGTAATACGCAAGGGCTTTTTCATCGCATGGGTGAGTGTCCAGGAAAAGGTGAATGTCGTTTACGGCAAAGCTGACTTCATTGATCTCCCGCATCAGCTTTTCTCTGGAAGAACAATCATTCTGACGCATCATTTACAGCCACCTCTCTTTCCGCAGAAGGGCTTGCAGAGCTGCGGGAATATGGTTCCAACGGACAGAGCATAACCCAGGTCATAGGTTGTGGTAAATTCCTGGCAGGGAACATAGGCCATGGCATCCGGCAGATGCTGAATGTGATCATACATTTCTCTTTCCGCCGAAGAGGAGCCCGGCATTACGCAGCTGCAGTTTCTGTTTTTCGGTTGATAAGGGCAGGATTTTTCTGCCGCTGCATCTCTTCGTGCCATTACAGGAGTGTTCATCATACCGCAGGTTCTATTATAAGGGCGGCAGCCCGGACGGTTCATCTGATAATTTTCCATGAACAGATCCTTTCTGATTTCAACATTGATTCCATAATATTTTATGTCAGATGCAGGGAAACGTGCTGAGGAATCCAATGCGATTTCCCATTGCTTATGAAAGGAGGGTCTGCTATAATAAGAAGACGGAAAAATCCAGTTGAAAAGACAGGTGATGCAATGGTAAAAACAAAAACGCAGATGAAAAGCAAAGCAAAATCTGCAAAGAAGGCCAGAACCCGTAAAAAACTCCGGGCGGATTACTATGACTACAGTCTGGTGGCAGTGATCATTCTGCTCACATGCTTTGGCCTGATCATGCTGTACAGTACCAGTTCCTACACTGCGCAGGTGACTTATGGCGATGATATGTATTATTTTAAAAAACAGGCAGGAATCAGCGTGATATGTATCGTGATGGCGCTGGTGATTTCCCTGATCGATTATCATATCCTCATGCGTTTTACCACCGCACTGTATGCTGTGGCTATGTTTCTGATGATACTGGTAAAGAGCCCCCTCGGTGTGGCATCCCATGGGGCAAAGAGATGGTTAAGGCTCGGTCCGCTGCCTCAGTTTCAGCCTGCCGAGGTGGCTAAGATCGCAGTGATCGTCAGCCTTTCCTATATGATCGTGCAGATGGGAAAAAGGGTAAAGACTCTGAAGGCATGCATGGTTCTGGCGGCTATGGGAGGCGCGCAGGCATTCGTAGCCTACATATTCACAGACAACTTGAGTACAGCGATCATTATTTTCTGTATTACGGGAGGACTGATCTTTATCGCCCATCCGGATACCCGTCCGTTTCTCCTGATCGCAGGGGTGGTGCTGATCGTCATCGTGATCGCAGTGTTCGCCCTTTCCAGCATGCTTGAGACCAGTGACAATTTCCGAATCCGTCGTATTCTGGTATGGCTCCATCCGGAGGATTATGCCAGCGGGGACGGTTACCAGACGCTGCAGGCGCTTTATGCAATTGGTTCCGGAGGCTTTTTCGGTCGCGGACTGGGAAACAGTATTCAGAAGCTGGGAAGTGTGCCGGAGGCGCAGAACGATATGATCTTTTCCATCGTCTGTGAGGAACTGGGTGTTTTTGGTGCGCTCATCGTACTTGCCATGTTTGCGTATCTTCTGTACCGGCTGTTTTTTATCGCCCAGAACGCACCGGACATGTTTGGTTCACTCATTGTCAGTGGTATATTTATCCATATTGCGCTGCAGGTCATCTTTAACATCGCGGTTGTGGTGAATCTGATGCCAAATACCGGTGTAACGCTGCCTTTTATCAGCTACGGAGGAACATCTATTCTTTTCCTGATGGCGGAAATGGGACTGGCTCTGAGCGTTGCCCGTCAGATAAAATTCCAGGAGCCGGAATTTATCATGTAAATTCGCGGAACTTTCACATTTTACATCTTGACGATTTTCAGGATATATATTAGATATATATTATGACAAATCGTGGAAATAGTCTTGACAAATAGGCTGTCAGATTATATACTTTCCGCATTATAAGAGATTGTAGCTGTTCAGTGCTCTTATGCCTATGGTTCACAGAATACTGCATTCTGGATGGTTACGGAGATTTTTTAAAGGAGACAAAGCAATGTTAGAGAAAATGAGAGAAATGATTGCGGAGCAGTTAAACTGTGAAGCAGACACAATCACAGCAGACACATCATTTAAGGATGACCTGGGAGCAGATTCCCTTGATTTGTTTGAACTGGTTATGGCTCTGGAGGACGAGTACAATATCGAGATTCCGGCCGAGGAGCTGAGTGACCTGAACACCGTAGGAGACGTAATTGAGTATCTGAAAGACAGAGGCGTTGAAGTCTGACACGAATGAAAATCTTCCGAAAGCAGAGAAGCTTACGGAAGATTTTTTTATACCACTGATGATTTCATCTCCGATGGGATAAAATCGTACTTCAGTTGAAAATCGCGCTCCATAGGTTTATAATGAAAAAAAGAATTTCCGCTTCGTGAAGCTGTGAAAGGGGGAAAGATTATGGAAGAATCTAATAAGGAAAAACTTGTATTTCTGCGTGAAGTCATTAACAGGAGCAGGTATATGGTCTGCCTGTTCGGCGTGGGTATCGGTTCACAGTGCGGATGTACGAATTACCGTGATGAGGACGATTCCTACGACATCGAAGAAAAATACGGATATTCTCCGGATGAGATGTTCAATGTTACCTTTTTTAATACAAGAGTGGACCGCTTCTATGATTTTTACAAAAAAGATATGATAAACAATCTGGGCACAGTGGGGGAGGGCCTTTACTGCCTGAAACGGCTGGAAGAGCAGGGAAAGCTGAAAAGCATCATTACCAGGGATATTTTTTCTCTTCCCAGAAGAGCCGGATGCCAGAATGTTTATGAGCTGCACGGAAGTGTATACCGGAATTTCTGTCCGCACTGCGGCAGGCAATATCCGGTGGAGTACATACAAAACAGCCGGGGAGTCCCCAGATGTGAATCCTGCGGCAGTGTAATCCGTCCGGGAGTTTCCCTGGTGGGAGAAATGGTGGACAATGCGCTGATCTCCAGAGCAGCAGAGGAGGTACGAAAAGCCGATACGCTTCTGGTGATCGGATGCAACTTAAAAGCATCCCTCACCAACACGTTCCTTCGCTATTTTGAAGGGGACGAGCTTGTGCTGATAAACAAGGACGAACATTTCGCAGACAATATTGCCGATTTGGTAATTCACGGAAATCCTATGGACATTTTGAAGGATTTGGGTATATAATGGATAAGATTGTGGAAACACGCGATGCGTGACAATCTGTAAGGCAACATCAGAATGCCGCAGAAGTGAAAAAAATAACAGGAGAACACGAGAATCATGAGTAAAATCCGTACAAGATTTGCGCCGAGTCCCACCGGAAGAATGCATGTGGGAAACTTAAGAACCGCATTATACGCATACCTCATCGCAAAGCATGAGGGCGGAGATTTTATTCTCCGTATAGAGGATACAGATCAGGAGAGATACATGGAAGGGGCCGTAGATATCATCTACCGTACCCTGGAGAAAACAGGCCTCCTTCACGATGAAGGCCCGGATAAGGATGGCGGAGTAGGTCCATACGTACAGAGTGAGCGCCAGGCTTCCGGCATTTATCTGAAATATGCAGAACAGCTCATTGAGCAGGGAGATGCCTATTACTGCTTCTGCCAGAAGGAAGAACTGGAAAACATGAAGCGTGTGGTAGCAGGGAAAGAAATTTCCATCTATGACAAACGCTGCCTGAAGCTTTCCAGAGAAGAAGTGCGGAGACGTTTGGATGCAGGAGAGCCCCATGTCATCCGCTTTAATATGCCGACAGAGGGTACGACTACCTTCCACGATGTCATTTATGGTGATATCACCGTGAATAATGAGGAACTGGAGGATCTGATCCTCATCAAGTCTGATGGATATCCGACTTATAACTTTGCTAACGTTATCGATGACCATTTGATGGGAATCACCCATGTGGTGAGAGGAAACGAATATCTCTCCTCCGCACCGAAATATAATCGTATTTATGAGGCTTTTGGCTGGGACATCCCGGTATACGTTCATTGTCCGCTTATCACAGATGAGACACATGCCAAGCTTTCCAAGCGTTCCGGACACTCCTCCTACGAGGATCTGCTGGAGCAGGGCTTTTTATCCGAGGCAATCGTAAACTATGTGGCACTCCTTGGATGGAGCCCGGCAGATAATAACGAGATTTTCTCTCTGGAAGAGCTGGTGGAGAAATTTGATTACCATCATATTAACAAATCACCTGCTGTATTTGATATTACCAAGCTTCGCTGGATGAATGGCGAATACATTAAGAAAATGGATCCGGAAGCCTTCTATGAGAAAGCACTTCCTTATATGAGACAGGTCCTGAAAAAAGACTATGACTTCAAAAAGATCGCAGGCATGGTGCAGACCAGAATTGAGACCTTCCCGGATATTCCGGAGCTGATCGATTTCTTTGAGACTGTTCCGGAGTATGATGCTTCCATGTACCGCCATAAGAAAATGAAGACCACAGAGGAATCTTCTCTGGCAGTGTTAAAAGAGGTTCTGCCTGTTCTGGAGGCACAGGAGGATTACACGAACGACCCGCTGTATGCTTCTTTAAGTGAATTTGTAAAGGAAAAAGGCTATAAGAACGGATATGTGATGTGGCCGCTTCGTACCGCTGTTTCCGGAAAACAGATGACACCGGCCGGAGCCACTGAGATTATGGAAATCATCGGTAAGGACGAGACCATCAGACGTGTCCATGCAGCCATTGAAAAACTGAGCCAGTTATCAGAATGAAGAAAAATCCATCTCAATTAAGAGCAATCGCTCACCTGTCAGGACCTATGATGGTCCTGGCAGGACCCGGTTCGGGGAAAACATCCGTCGTTGTGGAAAGAACTGCATATCTTATCCGTGAGGGGAACATACCTGCATCCTCTGTTCTTGTTGTGACTTTTTCCCGGGCTGCGGCAAAGGAAATGAAGGACAGATTCCTGAAATTTACAGGAGAGTCCAGATGTGGCGTGACTTTTGGTACCTTCCATGGTGTGTTTTACGGGATTTTGAAACAGGCATACGGACTGGGAGCCCAAAATATCCTGTCAGAGGAAGAAAAATATGCCATTTTAAAGGAAATGACTCTGGAATACGGGCAGGATATGGCGCAGGAAGGAGATTTTGCTGAAGAAGTGGCAAAGGAGATCAGTGTGGTAAAGGGAAACCGGATTTCCCTGGAGCACTATTATTCTTCCTGCTGTCCGGATGAAGTATTTCGGCAGATTTTTATGGGGTACCGCAATGCACTTAGGCAGAGGCGGAAGCTGGATTTTGACGATATGCTTTTGTATTGCTATGAACTTTTTTCGCAGAGAAAGGATGTCTTAAAGGCATGGCAGCAGAAATTCCGTTATATTATGGTGGATGAGTTTCAGGACATCAATCCGCTTCAGTATGATATTGTCCGTATGCTTGCGGCACCGGATAACAATCTGTTTATCGTGGGGGATGATGACCAG
Organism: Blautia sp.; assembly: GCA_022764275.1. GTDB lineage: Bacteria > Bacillota > Clostridia > Lachnospirales > Lachnospiraceae > Blautia_A. The sequence continues at coordinate 6,165 of JALERH010000173.1, forward strand.
TCCATTTATCGTTTTCGGGGAGCCAGGCCGGAAATCATGCTGAATTTTACAAAAGATTATCCCAAAGCAGAGACGGTTCTTCTGGATGTAAACTACCGATGCAGCAGGAACATACTGAATACTGCCATGAAGGTGGTGAACTGTAATAAAAAGCGTTTTTCCAAAAAGCTGTCCACGCCGAATGCGGACGGAGAACCGGTCCAGGTGCGGGAATTTCCGAATCCCAGAGAGGAATATATGGAAATCGTGCAGGCTCTGAAAAAACGTCTGGACGCGGGAGAATGTCTGGAGGATACGGCAATCCTTCTCAGAACCAATCAGGAGGCAGAAGGGCTTGTAGGGGCTTTGATGGAATATCAGGTTCCCTTTACCATGAAGGAACAGCTCCCCAATCTTTTTCGACACTGGATCAGCAGAAATCTCCGGGCTTATCTCGCCATGGCCAAAGGGGACAGAAGCCGAAAAACATTCCTGGAGGTCATGAACCGACCCAACCGGTATATTTCCAGGGATGCTCTTACACAGCCGCAGGTAAATTTCGATGAGCTGAGGGAATATTACAAAGACAAGGACTGGATGTGCGACCGACTCACTACACTGGAGACGCATCTGCGGATCTTGTCCACGCTTTCTCCCTATGCGGCTATAAATTTTATCCGAAAGGGCATGGGGTATGAGGAATATCTGAAAGAATATGCCAGTTACCGGAAAATCCGTCCGGAGGATCTTCTGGAGGTGCTGGAGCGCATTCAGGAAAGCACAAAGGGAATGAAAAGTCTGGCAGAATGGGAAAACTACATAGAGGATTATACAGAGAAACTTGCTGAGCAGGCAAAAAAGCAGGAGACGAAACGGGAAGGGGTGGTGATTTCCACTCTTCATGCCTCAAAAGGGCTGGAATACGATCAGGTCTATATCCTGAACGTAAATGAAGGGAGCATTCCCTATAAGAAGGCGGTTCTTCCGGAAGCAGTGGAGGAGGAACGCAGGCTGTTCTATGTGGGAATGACCAGGGCGAAAAAGAAGCTGACACTGTGCTATGTGAAGAGGCAGTTTGAAAAGGAGAGAGAACCGTCCCGGTTTCTGGAGGAGGCGGAGCTTGCATAGCAGAGGAAAAACCGGGAAAACTGGGTTGTAAAGAAAAAGAAAATCGATTATAATATAGCCCGTTGTAAATTTGTCATATATTGACTGACGGAAGCAGTGAAGCTGAATGAACAAAACGATGAAAGGGCTCATCCTGAGAGTTGTTCTGAGGATGAGTCTGATATTAGTGGTGTTGGCAGGTTCTTTCTGGGGGTATGCATTTGTTTACCGGGGAAAAACAGAGCCTCCCACCAAATATAATTTTACCAGCCAGGATCCCGCAGTTTATACGTTGGGGGGACAGATGCAGATGCTGTCCCAGAAGGAAGAGCTGGTATCCTTTGCCTTTGAGGACAGAAAAAAAGAAAAAGAATTTGGAACTTATGTCATTCCGGGACTGAACGCTACCAGAACCCTTCTGACAAGCGAAGGTGATGTGCCTGCCATGTGTACCTCCATGACACCGCAGGGGCTGGCAGTGACGGAAAAATATGTGCTGATCAGTGCATACTGTCATACAGGAAAGCATAATTCCGTAATCTATGTAGTGGACAAGGAATCACATCGCTTTCTGAAAGAAGTGGTTTTGCCGGGAAAACCTCACGTGGGCGGACTTGCCTATGACAGTGAACATGGGATCTTGTGGTATTCCGCCAATACGGAAGAACTTGCACAGGCGGTAAGCATTACCATGGATTCCCTGGAGGCTTATGATTATGATGAAAGCCAGAGACCGATCGTAGTCAATCAGATATGCAGCCTTTACGGAATCGTAAGAGATTCCTTCATGACTTTTTATGAAAACTGTCTGTACGTGGGATGTTTTATGAAATATTCGGAGAGTGCCATTGCCCGGTATCCGGTGGACAGTGAGGGAAATCTGATCAATACCATGGATGAAGGCCTGGGAATGAACTTTGAGATGGCTGTTCCGCTTGATTATTCCACAATTTCGGAGCAGGCACAGGGAATGGCCTTTTATGAAGACAAGCTTCTCCTTTCCCATTCCTACGGAATTCTGCCCTCCAGACTCGTGTTCTATGAAAAATCGGATAAACGGCTCTATGTAGATGAAAACTCTGCCAAAAGCTACCGCTTTCCGGAACGGATGGAGCAGATTTTTGTGGAGGGAGATGACCTGTACGTGCTGTTCGAGTCGGGTGCCTATGCATACAGAGCGTCATCCGTAAATATTGTGGATCGGGTTTTGAAACTGAGCCTGCCCAAAATGGATACGTATGAATCGAAAAAGGAGCGGGAAATCCCTGATTAGAAATGAAACTGTTTTCCTGTACTAAATCAGGATTGTCCACATATATTAAGTGTAAAGAGGTGATACAGTATAGACGCCAATCAGATTCAGAATCTCTTTGCGGGAAACATCCGCAGACTTCTGATAGACGCAGACCTTGATTATGATAAAGTTTATGAGATACGCCTGCGGGTTGGAAGACCGCTTTTTCTGACCTACGACGGAGGCGAGTGTTTCCTGAACGGACAGGGGGAAAAACAGTATCTGGTGACCCGTGAGGACTTAAAGGAAACGCTGGAATATGTAAGCGGCTATTCTCTGTATGCCTATGAGGATGAGGTGCGCCAGGGATTTTTAAGCGTCCAGGGAGGACATCGTGTGGGAGTGACGGGAAAGGTCATTCTGGACGGAAATCAGATCCGCGGTATGAAATATATTTCCTGCATTAACGTGCGGCTTGCGCACCAGATTCTGGGCTGTGCCGACATTGTGATGCCTTATATACAAAAGGAAGACTGGGTTGCTCATACGTTGATCGTATCGCCGCCCAGATGCGGAAAAACAACGCTTTTGCGTGACATCATCCGCCAGCTCAGCAACGGAAGGGAAAAAATTCCGGGATTGACGGTTGGTGTGGTGGATGAAAGAAGCGAGCTTGCCGGGTGCTATCAGGGGGTGCCCCAGAACGATCTGGGAATGCGCACGGATATCCTGGACGGCTGCCCAAAGGCTGAAGGGATGCAGATGCTGATACGTTCCATGTCGCCCGCCGTGGTAGCAGTGGATGAGCTTGGAAAAGAAGAAGATTTTAAAGCTGTGGAGTCTGTGATCCACTGTGGCTGCAAGCTGATCGCAACGGCTCACGGGAATTCTCTGGAGGATGTGCTGAACCAGCCCTTTTTTTATAAACTGGTGCAGGAGAGGGTGTTCGAACGGTATATTCTGCTGGGAAAGAGTGACCGGGCAGGAATTGTGCAGGGAATTTTTGATGGGAATGGGAATTTATGCTGAAGGCAGCAGGAATTTGTCTGATCATTTTTGCCGGAACAGGCCTTGGATTCTGCAAAAGCCTGGAGGTTACCAGGAGAGAGAAGGCTCTTGAGGAAATCCTACACATGGTGATTCTCCTGAAAGGGGAAATCCATTACGGATGCGCCTCCCTTTATGACGCCCTTACAGGGGCAGCAGAAAAAATGACAGGAGATTACCGAACCTTTCTCCTGCATACGGCAAAGTCTGTGCAGGAAGGAAAAGGGAAGCCTTTCGGAGAGCTTTTCCGGGAATGTGCCGTGGAAGACCTGAGCAGTCTGGAATTGGAGCCGGAAGAGAGAGAACGCTTTCTGTCACTGGGAAGTCATCTGGGATATCTGGATCTTTCCATGCAGTTAAAGCAGCTTACTGCTTATGAGGAGGAGCTTTTGAGGCACATCGAAGCACTTCAGGAGGAAATGCCCGGCAAAAAGAAAGTATATCAGAGCCTGGGTATTCTGGGAGGAATCCTGCTGGCCGTGCTTATATGGTAGCGGCGGACAAAAGGAAAGGAGGAGCTTTTGGAGGTCAGTATCATATTTAAAATTGCCGCTGTGGGAATCCTGGTCTCCATTTTGTCTCAGGTTCTCAAACACAGCGGAAGAGATGAACAGGCTTTTCTGGTTAGCCTGGCAGGATTATTGATCGTGTTATTCTGGATCGTACCATATATCTATGAGTTGTTTGACAGTATCAAAAAGCTGTTTGAACTGTAGGAGGCCGGAAAACAATGGATATAATAAAAATTTCTCTTTTAGGCGTGTGCGGCGTGATGCTTGGATTTCTTCTGAAAAGCACCAGACCGGAATACGCCTGTTTTATTACCATGGGAATCGGTCTGGTGATTCTGGGGCTGGCTGTAGGAAAACTTTCCTATCTGTTTGAGTCCCTGCAGAAAATCCAGAAAAGCCTGCCTGTTGACAGTCGTTATATCACCACTCTTGTCAAAATGATCGGGATTACCTATATCGGGCAGTTTTCCTCGGGAATCTGTAAGGATGCAGGCTATCAGGCAACCGGGGCGCAGATCGAACTGTTCTGCAAGCTGTCCATTATGGTTCTGAGTATGCCGGTTCTGGTGGCGCTTCTGGAGACGATTCAGGAGTTTCTTGCATGAAAAAAGGAGTGGTGATCTGTGTGATTCTGTGGCTTCTTGTTATGCTGTGTGTGAATGGAAAAGTGCCGTGCATAAATGTAAAGGCGCAGGAATCACAGGAATCAGAAGGAAAGGATACTTCCGGCGAAATCACGGAAGATCTCCTGGGAGACATGGATTTTACCCGGGTGCAGTCGCTCTTGGATGACATGCTGGGGAAAAACAGTTTTTCCTTTTCCAAAGCCATAAAAGGGCTCATAAGCGGTGAAGAGGTGTTTTCAAAAGAGGCGGTGCAGGAATTCCTGCATGGCCTTTTTTTCAGTCGTCTGGAGCAGGAAAAGGGAATCTTTTTCCGCATTCTTCTGCTGGTGATCATTGCAGCCGTTTTTTCCAATTTTGCCTCGGTTTTTGACAGCGGGCAGATTGGAGAGGTGAGCTTTTACATGGTGTATCTTCTGCTGTTTATTCTCATTATGGACTCCTTTCAGCAATTGAGTAACTCTCTGGAAAAAACGCTGTCCTGGATGACAGATTTTATGAAAGGACTGTCTCCTGCTTATTTTCTGGCGGTATCGGCGGCAACGGGGACAGCTGCGGCAGCGGTCTTTTACCAGGGAGTACTGCTGCTTGTCTGGCTGGTGCAGTGGATACTGCTTACCGTTCTTTTACCTGCGGCAAATCTGTACATTCTGCTTCGGCTTGTGAATCATCTTTCCAGAGAGGACATGCTCAGCAAAATGGCAGAGCTTCTGGATACGGCGATCGGATGGGGATTAAAGACACTTCTTGGAGTGGTGGTGGGGCTGCAGGTGGTCCGTTCTCTGGTGGCTCCGGTAATAGATTCCCTGAAACGTACTGCCTTAGGCAAAACCGCCAGCGCTATACCGGCCGTGGGAAACGCCATCAATCTGGTGACAGAACTGGTGGTGACAAGTGCCGTTCTGGTAAAGAACTGTCTTGGGGCAGCAGCTCTTGTGGCCTTTGTTCTGGTGGGAGCAGAGCCGGTCATCCATTATGGAGTACTTTCCCTGGCATATCGTTTCCTTGCAGCAGTGGCTCAGCCGGTATCGGACAAGCGGATGGTAGGATGCCTTTCCACCATGGGGGAGGGCTGTGCCCTGCTTCTTCACATCCTGCTTACGGCAGAAGTCCTGTGCATGCTGACCTTTGTGATCCTTATGGCAAGCTTTGGAGGTGTCACATGAAAGAAGCCATTTATGACTGGATGAAGTGTCTGGCAGTTTTTTACATCCTTCTGAGCACGATCCTTCATCTGGTACCTACCGGGCAGTATGAGCGGTATGTACGATTCTTTATGGGACTTCTGCTCATTTTTATGCTTTGCACGCCCGTTTTTTCCATTCTGGGAAAAAGCGGGGAGATTACAAAGAGTTTTCAGGAGTTTTATCAGACAGAGGAAAATTACCGCCAGGAGCAGGATCTGGAAAATCTGCAGGAGCTATACCTGGAAAAAGGGTACGAGGAGGAAATCGGAAAAAAAATTCTGGAAAATCTGCAGGAGAAAGGAATAGATGCCCTGCAGGTGGAAGTAAATATAGAAGGGGAGAAACTGAGGGTTACGGTTTGGATGAGAGAAAAGGCAGATGAGGAGCAGGAGAGGGGGATTCAGGATGAACTCAGAGAAGAATGGGGAGTCGCTGAAGGAGACAGTCAGATCGCTGCTGCACAGGATGAGCAGCAGGCAGTGGGTCACTCTTCTTCTGCTGGGACTGCTTCTGGCGGTGATCGCACTTCCAACATCGGATAAAAAGAAGGAGAACGAGGGGGAAGAGGAATCGCAGATCGGTTTTCTTACGGAAACAAAAGAAGAGAGCAGTGTGAGCAAAACACAGCTTGAGGAAAAGCTCGAGGCCCTTCTGTCCAGTGTGGAAGGAGTGGGAAAGGTGCAGGTCATCCTGATGACCGGAGAAGAGGAAGATGATGGGGGATTTTATCATTCCGGAGAGCAGAAAGTTACAGGAGTCCTGATCGCGGCACAGGGAGCAGATGATGGTGTCATCTCCCAGAATATTGTGCAGGCTGTCATGGCATTATTTCAGGTGGAAGCCCATAAAATTAAAATAATGAAAATGAAATAAGGAGAGGAAAAGTGAAAAAGATTTTTAAAAAGAATCAGGTGATCATCACCTCGCTGGCAGTTCTCATCGCAGTTGCCGGATACCTGAACTTTGCAGATGTGGATCTGGGATTTAAGGATAAAGAGGCAAGCACGGACAGCAGCAGTATCCTGGAGGATGTGGACTATGACCTGACGGATGAAACAGCCCTTCTGGATGAGAACGGGGCAGATGGTATTGCTTCGGATGCGGAAAGCCAGGATACCAGCACGCCGGGGGAAGCCGTACTTACGGGGGCATCTAATTTTGCCGCTCAGGCAAAACTTTCCAGAGAGCAGATACGGTCCCAGAACAAGGCTGACCTGCAGGAGATCATTAACAATCAGGATATCGGGGATGACCAGAAACAGGAGGCTATCAATACCATGGTTTCCATGACGGAGCTGACGGAAAAAGAATCTGCAGCAGAGCTTCTTCTGGAAGCAAAGGGCTTTGAGAATGTGATCGTAAATCTTACCGGGGAAACAGCGGATGTGGTGGTGCCGGATTCGGATCTGGATGATGCCAAACGGGCCCAGATTGAGGACATCGTAAAGAGAAAGACCGGGATCGCACCGGAAAATATCGTCATCACCCCCATGAGCCAGAGCGAAGAAGAGACAGTGAACAAGGATGCCGGCATCAGCCAGGCACAGGAGGAATCCTCCGATACGGAGAACGCCGACAGCGAGACATCGGCAGATGTTTATGACGGCTATCAAATTGAGACAGAGGGAATTTACGATTAGGGTCAAAAGCTGCCTTACTTCATCCCGAAATCCCCTTGACAGTCAAGGCGTCCATATACTAGAATAGGAATGCTGTAAATGAATGGATGAAAAGAAATGACAGATATCACAGGAGGCCAACCGTGTCAAAGTATACGAAAGAAATAGAGAAAAGAAGAACTTTTGCCATCATCTCTCACCCCGATGCAGGTAAGACTACCCTTACCGAGAAATTTTTGCTGTATGGCGGAGCCATCAATCTGGCTGGAAGCGTAAAAGGAAAGGCAACGGCCCGCCATGCAGTATCCGACTGGATGGAGATTGAAAAGGAGAGAGGTATTTCCGTTACCTCTTCGGTTCTGCAGTTCCATTATGACGGATACTGCATCAACATACTGGATACACCGGGACATCAGGACTTCTCGGAGGATACCTACCGTACCCTGATGGCAGCAGACTCCGCCGTCATGGTCATTGATGGTTCCAAAGGTGTCGAGGCTCAGACCAGAAAGCTGTTTAAAGTCTGTGTAATGCGCCATATCCCGATTTTTACCTTTATCAACAAAATGGACCGTGATGCAAACGATACCTTTGATCTTCTGGATGAGATTGAGAAGGAGCTGGGAATTGCCACCTGTCCCATTAACTGGCCTATCGGCTCCGGTAAAAAATTCCGCGGCGTCTTTGACCGGAATACAGAAAAAATCCTGACCTTCTCCGACACCCAGAAGGGAACAAAGGAAGGTCATTTTGAGGAGATCGCTCTGGATGACCCGCGGTCTGATGAGGTAATGGATCCCGGGCAGAAGGAGCAGCTTCTGGAGGAAATCGAACTCCTGGACGGCGCAAGTGCCGAATTCGACCAGGAAATGGTCAGCAAAGGAGAACTGACACCGGTATTTTTCGGTTCAGCACTGACAAACTTTGGCGTGGAAACGTTTCTGGAGCACTTCCTGTCCATGACCACATCTCCGCTTCCCAGAGTGGCAGACTGTGGACCTGTTGATCCCATGGATGATGATTTTTCTGCCTTTGTGTTTAAGATTCAGGCAAATATGAACAAGGCTCACAGAGACCGAATTGCTTTCATGCGTATCTGTTCCGGAAAGTTTGACGCTTCCCAGGAAGTTTACCATGTGCAGGGAGACAAAAAAATGCGTCTCTTACAGCCACAGCAGATGATGGCGGAAGCACGTCATGTGGTAGATGAGGCTTATGCCGGAGACATTATCGGTGTATTTGACCCGGGCATTTTTTCCATTGGTGATACGATCTGTGCACCGGGCAAAAAGTTTGCTTTTGAAGGAATCCCGACCTTTGCACCGGAGCATTTTGCCAGGGTACGTCTTATGGACACCATGAAGAGAAAGCAATTTGTAAAGGGAATCAATCAGATTGCACAGGAGGGTGCGATTCAGATTTTCCAGGAGCTATATGGAAATATGGAAGAAATCATCGTGGGCGTGGTAGGTGTCCTGCAGTTTGATGTACTGAAATTCCGCCTTGAGAATGAGTACAATGTGGAGATCCGGCTGGAAAATCTTCCGTATGAGCATATCCGCTGGATCGCAAACAAGGATGAGGTAAATGTGGACAAGATTACCGGAACCTCCGACATGAAGAAGGTAACGGATCTCAAGGGAAATCCGCTGCTTCTCTTTATCAATGCATGGAGCGTGGGTATGACACAGGATCGGAATCCGGACTTAATATTAACAGAATTCAGCAAATAACCCTTTTCATTTTTTCGACGTTTTGGTATAATTACGATACAGAGCACTTATATTTAGTCCTTAGGAGGGTTTTCGCATGGCAGAGAAGAGAACAACATATAAAATACAGGAGTTAGACGGAATCGGTGAGGTTGACATTGCAGATGAGGTCGTGACCATCATTGCAGGGCTGGCAGCAACGGAAGTGGAAGGCGTTGCTTCCATGGCTGGAAATATTACAAACGAGCTGGTAAGTAAGCTTGGAATGAAAAATCTTTCCAAAGGTGTTAAGGCAGAGGTTCTGGAAGGGGTTGTGACCGTAGATCTGTCACTGAATATTGAGTACGGCAAGAACATTCTGGAAACCAGCAAAAAAGTTCAGGAAAAAGTAAAATCTTCCATCGAGAATATGACAGGCCTGGAAGTGGCAGATGTGAACATCCACATCGCCAGTGTAGATATGGAGAACGAAAAAGGAAAGTAAACCTTTCCTTTTTTCTATATAGGAGGGAACAATGCGAAGAAGGGAACAGAGAGAGCACATCTTCAAGCTGCTTTTTATGACAGAATTCAACACAGAAAATGAGATGAAAGAGCAGCAGGAAATTTATCTGGATGATTTAGAAGAACTTACGGACAAAGACAGGATTTATATTCAGGAAAAATATGCCCATGTCCTGGAGCACATAGAGGAAATCGATGCACGGCTGAATGAGACAAGCCATGGATGGCGGACCGGGCGTATGAGCCGTGTGGACCTGACGGCACTTCGACTGGCTGTTTATGAGCTGGAGTATGACAAGGATGTTCCGACAGGTGTGGCGATCAACGAAGCTGTAGAGCTTGCCAAAAAATTCGGCGGCGAGACCTCAGGCTCTTTCGTAAACGGAATCCTTGGCAAGATCGCAAAGGCAGAGAACGTATGAACAATGTGTATTCTGTAGGACAGGTGAACCGATATGTAAAGAATATGTTTACCCAGGACTATTTCTTACAGAAGATTTATGTAAAAGGAGAAGTATCCAACTGCAAATACCATACCAGCGGCCATATCTACTTTTCTCTGAAAGATGAGACAGGGTGTCTTGCCTGTGTCATGTTTGCAGGACAGAGACGCGGGCTTGCCTTTCGAATGAAAGACGGAGATAAAGTGATCGTGGGCGGCACGGTGGATGTGTATGAGCGGGACGGACGTTACCAGCTTTATGCAAAGGAAATCACTCTGGAGGGCGCAGGAGCGCTTTACGAGCGTTTTCTGGCACTTAAGCAGGAGCTGGAGGAGATGGGAATGTTTGCCCCCGAGTACAAGCAGCCCATTCCGAAATACATTAAGCGCCTCGGCGTTGTGACGGCTCCCACAGGGGCGGCAATCCAGGATATCCGCAACATTTCCCTGCGCAGGAATCCGTATCTTCAGATCATTCTTTATCCTGCGCTGGTGCAGGGAGAAGGCGCAGCAAAAAGTATTGTAAAAGGCATTCAGATGCTGGATCAGGCTGGCGTGGATGTGATCATCGTGGGAAGAGGCGGAGGTTCCATCGAAGATTTATGGGCTTTTAACGAGGAGATTGTGGCAAGGGCTATTTTTGAATGCCATACTCCTGTGATCTC
>JALERH010000182.1 GCA_022764275.1 Blautia sp.
TCCTGTATCTCCTGCATAGTCAGCCTTTCGATTTCCGGTCTGCTCTCCTGTTTCTGTTTTACAATTTCCAGATGTTTTCGGATCCAGTCCTCATGCTGTATGACAAATCTCCGGATTTCTCTCTCCGAAAGTCTCATCGGCGCCCGGACAATCACCTGTCCATCCGGTTTTATCTCCAATCCCAGGCTTTTTCTGTTTGACCGAATGATTTTATAATCCATAAAGAAACCTCTTCATAATTTTATTCCGCTTCTTTTTATACCAGTCCTTCCAGATGCACAACCTTCATCTCATGATGTGTATGCTTCAGAAACACCCCGAAAACATCCTGTGTCCGCAGCTTCAGGCTGGAGGTGTTGATACAGGGATGACATCCCAGATACTCCCTTTTCAATACGTCTTCGTCCACCAGAAGCTGCACCTGATTGTCTTTATCGTTCATCAGTCCCATCACGCTCACAGAGCCGGGCGTAATATCCAGATACCGCTCCATAAAAGAAGGTTCTGCAAAGGAAAGCCTTGCGCTTTGAATCTGAGCTGACAGCTCTTTTGTTTTAAACGGCTTATCCTCCGGCATCATCAGCAGATAAAAACGAGTTTTCTGGCGGTTGCAAAGAAAAAGATTTTTACAGATCAAGGCTCCCAGTGCCTCGTCAATTTCTTTACAGACCTCCATAGTCATAGCCGGAGCATGGTCAACTCTGTGATATTCCAGTCCCAATTCGTCCAGAAGGTCATAGACTCTGATCTCCTTTTCAAGTCTCCCGTCCGCATTTTCCGGACGGCCTTTATGTAACGTTAATCCCATATGATTTCATTCCTTTCTCATTTCCATGCGCATCCTCGAGGAGCGTTTATCTCAGTCCATCATTCACGCCTGCTCCCGCCGGTTATACACGAACATGCAAAAAGACGCCAGAATGATCAGTCCATATCCCACGAAGCTGTAAGCATCAGGCACCTCTCCAAAGAGCAGAAATCCCAGCACCGTTGCAAAAATAATCTGAGAATAGTCAAAAATAGAAATCTTCCTCGCCGGTGCAAAGGTATACGCTGCTGTGATGGAAAACTGCCCTCCTGCAGCAAAAAGTCCCGCCAGAAGCAGCGTTCCCACCTGTTCCATGGTCATCGGCGCATAATTTACCACAATCCAGGGCAAAACGGCAACACACGAAAATGCAGAAAAGTAAAAGACGATCACCGGTCCCTTTACCCCATGCGTACCAAGCACCCTGACCATCGTATAGGCGATGCCTGCTCCCAGCCCTCCGCAGACCCCGATCAGTGCCGGTATCAATGCTGCATTCTGAAATCCGGGCTTCACTACGAACAGGCATCCGGCAAACGCCAGCAGCACACAGAATGCCTGCGTGGGTTTTATCTTCTCTTTTAAAATCAGGAACGAAAATATGATGGCAAAAAAGGGAGACAATTTATTTAAAATTGAGGCATCTGCCACCAACAGATGATCCACTGCGTAAAAATTACAGAGAATTCCAATCGTTCCAAAAATACACCGCAGTGCCAACGGACCCCAGTATTCTTTATTTACCTTCGGGCAGATACGATTTTTTCCCAGAACCACTGCCGCAAAAGCCGCTGCCACCAGATTACGGAAAAAGCTCTTCTGCACAGAGGGAATATCCCCTGCCAGGCGCACGCACACATTCATACACGCAAAGCAGAATGCCGATAAAATAATCATCAGCATTCCCTTCAGGTAATTTTCTTTCTGCATTATATATCGTCAGTCCTTTTCAAATTTGTTTTTTTCATTATAGCTACCCTCCGGTTTTTCCGCAAGCTATTATTCTGTCTTCCCAGCGGTTTACCGAAAAGACCCCGGTAAAATTTCAAAAAAAATGTTCCAAAATAGTGCATTTTCTGCTATGATAAAAGAAAAATTCAACAAGGAGGATACACACAAATGTTAGATAAAAAAGTAGTCGAGCTGTTAAATCAGCAGGTAAACAAAGAATTCTATTCTGCATACTTATACCTGGATTTTTCCAATTTCTATTATGACCAGGGCCTGGACGGATTCGGCAACTGGTATAAGATTCA
>JALERH010000189.1 GCA_022764275.1 Blautia sp.
GATCCAGTCAGGAGCTCCGACACATCCTCTATCATTGAGTTTATCACGGTCACATATCACACTTATATCCGGTTCGACATAGTTTTTATCGTCTGCATTCAGAAATACGGCAAATGGAGCGATATCGACCTCACAGGAGCCGCCTTTTCTGTCGATATAATCAGCAATTAACCGGCTGAGGGATAATAAGATCTGCTGGTGCTTCCTGGTCGGCGGTGCCATGTAGTAGATCTGGCCGTCAATCAGTTCTGCCCGGGTGCCTTCCGGGAGATTGTAAATATCTTCAATGGTATAAAGTTTTTCCTGAGGTAATGCCATAGTAACACATCCTTTCTAGTAGAGTATTGGCAGAATATTATGGGTTATGCATTGTCACGTTCCATAGTATCATTTATGGCCCGGATAACGAATTGGTTCATGGATTCACCCTGTTGTTCTGCATGAGATTTTATAACAGCTTTCTGGCCTTTGGGGACGGTGATTTCCATTCGGTCATAATTGTTTTTAACGTATTTATGAACAGCTTTTTGTTGAGCTTTGCTTATTTTTCTTTCTTCTGGCACAACAGCACCTTCTTTCTTTGCGATAATTGGGGAGGCAAAATAAAGAGTCTCCTTTTCGACCTTACAGATATTATACACTAAAAGTCTATTCACGTAAATATACAATATTGAATAAATATATTCACGTAAATATATTAAAATGCCAATAGACTATTCACGGGGATAGACATATAATAAAGACAGTTAAAAGAACGGCACCGAACATCACGAAAAGATGTGAAGCTGAAAACCATATACCTGTGAGAAGCTGTAGGGTACAGGGAGGTATAGCCAGGAAGATGATTCAGTCGGGAACCTTCCGGAAATACAGAAGGGATAAAGGGGCTGATTGTTCATCAGAAGCATCCGCCTTTATTGAATAGATTGCTTGGAGAAGATGCATCCCATCACAATGTGGATGTAAGATGCTTCTTTTTCATGTTTTTCATTTCCTTAATCAGATTCTCTTTTCCGCCGGTAATTTTTGCAAGATGCTGTAACGTCTTGGAATTCGTAAGGAAAAGAGCTCTCACAATATCAGTTTCACTGGCAGGATTCCGATTGTCCAGATAGGCGTATTTTTTTTGCCCATAAAAGAATTTGTGCATTTTATTTGAAGTTGATGGTCATATATGGAGGAAAAAATCACAACCTTTCATGCTAAATATTTTGTGGATTTTTCATAGACTTGACATTTGAAGCGATTAGAAATATAGTTATTTTTATACAACACAAACGAAAGGGGCGCTTTATTATGTTAAAAAAAATTTCACCTATTCTTTCACCGGATCTTTTGAAAGTGCTGGCTGAAATGGGGCATGGAGACAAACTGGTAATTGGAGATGCGAATTTTGCGGCAGCAGCAATGGCCAGAGGAAGTATTCTGATTCGCTGTGATGGATTAAAAGCAACGGATTTAATGGATGCCATCCTGGATCTGTTTCCACTGGATGATTTTGTGGATGATCCGGTGAAACTTATGGACAAGGAACCACGCCATGCGGATCTGGAATGTCCGGTGTGGGATGAGTTTAAAAGAATTGTGGCGAAATATGATTCAAGAGGAGCAGATGCCTGCACAATGCTTTCAAGAAAGGAATTCTATAAAGAAGCAAAAGAAGCTTATGCAGTGATTGCAACAACAGAAACTGCTTTCTATGCCTGCGCGATTCTTCAGAAAGGCTGTCTGTAAAAACAGACAAAAACGGAAAAAAACCAACATAGATTTGGAGTAAAAAAACGGCTGTCGGATACAACAGCCGCTTTTTTTGTTGTGCAAAACAAACAAAATGGGAAAAATTTTACAAAAATAGTAGAAGAGTTTGGTAGAATTTATAATACAATCCAAAGAAAAATAGACTCTTTGTACAAATTATGCACAAACTAATTGTGCACTATTCATAAAAGATAAAAAACGGACAAAAAAACACATATTTGCATTTACAAAATTGGCAATATGTGTTAATATACAAACACTGAAGCAATAATACTTTGGTAAAAATACCTAAAGTCAAAGGAGGACGAAAAATGAAGAAGATTATTGCAACAATGTTAACAGTCGCTATGTTAGCATGCCCCATCACGGCTTATGCTGCTGAAGCAACGGAAGAAACAGCAGCAACAGAAAACACTGCTGAATCCCCAGTGGCAGGTAAGAAGATTGCGTACATTATGTACATGACCCCAGCTACTATTTTCCAGATGTGGTCAGACTCTTTTACCAAGACTGCAGAATCTCTGGGAATGGAAGCAGACACATTCTTCTGTAATGACAGTGCAGACACATGGAAGAGCACGATTGAACAGTGCGCACAGGGTGGATATGACGGACTTATGGTTTCTCACGGCGGACAGGAATATGCATGGGACTTCCTGAGCGGAATTCTTGAGAAATATCCAGATCTTAAGATTGCAACATTTGATACACCATTTAAGGATGCGAATGGTGAAGTTGCTAAAATTGACGGTGTAGTTCAGTTCTTCCAGCAGGATGCAGGATTTGCTGCAACACTTGTTGAAGAAATCCTTAGCATGTATCCGGAGAAAGTTGAAGCCGGTGAAGCTGTAAATATTCTTCAGGTACAGCAGGGCGCTGGATACAACAGCCCATTTGACCGTCGCCAGGTTGGATATCAGCCATATGAAGACGAAGGAAAGATTAAGACTGTTGAGAGAATCGCTCCAATCGATGACCAGAACGCTACTTCTTCTATGCGTGATGTAACAGCAGCTACTCTGCCAAAATATGGCGAGGGCGAGATCGATGGTATCTGGTGCTGCTACGATGCATATGCACAGGGCGTATATCAGGCACTTGTTGAAGCAGGCTCCGATATTCCGATGGTATCTGTAGATATCAGTAATGAAGATATTCAGTTCATGCAGGAAGGAAAGAACTGGAAGGCATGTGCTACCACTAACTGGACATACAACGGCGAATTTGCATGCCGTGTATTAGCACTGGAAATGGCTGATCAGTATGATGACATCAAAG
The DNA here is from genome assembly GCA_022764275.1 of Blautia sp. Lineage (GTDB taxonomy): Bacteria > Bacillota > Clostridia > Lachnospirales > Lachnospiraceae > Blautia_A. The sequence continues at coordinate 3,037 of JALERH010000189.1, forward strand.
CTGCTTCCTGCTACTATGAAGATCCTGGTATGTGGATGGAAATTCCATCATCCGTTATTACTCAGGAACAGGTTACTTCTAAAGAAGGTATTACAATTGAAAACGTTGGTGAAGTTGCAGATGCTTCCTACTTAGACAAAACTTGGATGCCGACATGTGATTGGATGGATGCAATCCTTGGGCCTCTCGCTTAATTGTAAGCATATCTGATAACGATATTTAAGTGAAACAGAGCGCCGGGGTCCTAGCCCCGGCGCTGTTTTTCCTTACTGATATGGTGGGGAGAATAAGAGAAGAATGAATTGAAAAGAGGGAAACTATGGATAGAATTACACTTGGAACCAGAAATGTTTCCATTGAATTTCCTGGAGTTAAGGCACTCTCTAATGTCAATTTTGAAATTAAGACCGGTACTATTCATGCAGTGATGGGAGCAAATGGTGCCGGAAAATCAACATTGATGAAGGTTCTGGCAGGATCCAATCCCGATTATACAGGGGATGTTTTATATAATGGAGAGGTTGTAGAACTCAGAAAGCCGGCTGCTGCGAAAAAACTTGGTATTCAGATTGTATACCAGGAAGTAGATATGGCATTGATCCCCACTCTGACGGTTGCAGAAAACGTTATGTTTAACGATATGGTTATGAACATGGGGAAAAAACAGTTTGTAAATTATGGACAGATACGTAAGGATGCCAAAGAAACTCTTGCGAGACTGAATGTTGATATTGATGTGCGCTGTTTGTGCGGCACGCTGACTCTGGCTCAGAAACAGATGGTTCTTATTGCGCGGGCTGTACAGAATGAATGTAATTTTCTGATTCTGGATGAGCCTACGGCACCTTTGTCTGACACGGAAACGGAGGAACTTTTCCGTGTAGTCCGTCATTTGCGGGAAACACAGAATATTGCGATTATTTTTATCACACACCGTATTCATGAAGTTTTGCAGATCTGCGATTCTTATACGGTTATGCGTAATGGTGAAATTGTGGATACTACTCCGATTACAGAGAAGACAACATCCAAGGAAATTGTAGATAAAATGCTTGGACGTTCCTTTGAAGAAAGTTTTCCAAAAGAGGCTTGTGAAATCGGAGAAAAAGCTTTCGTTGTCGAACATCTTACAGAAAAGGAAGGCCGTGTAAAAGATGTTTCCATGTTTGTGAGAAAAGGCGAAATTGTTGGTCTGGCAGGTCTGGTAGGTGGAGGAAAGACAGAATTGTGCAAGACTCTTTTTGGTGCATATCACAAGTCCGGTGGAACAATTAAACTGAATGGTAAGGAATTGAATTTTAAAAATCCGGCTGAAGCAGTTAAAAACAGGATTGCTCTTGTTCCGGAGGAAAGACGTAAAGAAGGCGTTCTTGTTGCAGAAACAGTAACATTTAATACAGTAGCTGCATCTTTGGACAATTACTGCACAGCTTCTTTTGTTAATGACCGCAAAGCTGCAGAAAAGGCAAAAGAATTTGTAAAAAGTCTGAGTATAAAGACACCTTCCGTAAAACAGAAAGTCGCCTATCTGTCCGGCGGTAACCAGCAGAAGGTCGTGGTTGCCAAGTGGCTGGCGGCAGATAGCGATGTCTATATTTTTGATGAACCGACCAAGGGTGTTGATGTTGGGGCAAAGCATGAAATCTTCACTTTGATCAATGAAATTGCGAAACAGGGCAATTGTGTAATATATGCAACCTGTGAAAACTCAGAGCTTCTTTCCATTACGGACCGTATGTATGTCATGTTCGACGGACGGGTGATGGCAGAGCTTGAGACGTCGAAGACAAGCGAGGATGAAATCATGCATTATGCAACCGGTGCCACAAGTAAATATACCGGTAATTGATTTTATTTATATCATCATACATCCATTTATCTGGGAGGAAAAATTTTATGACAAAAAATGTGAATTTGAAAAAAATCGGCAAAGCACTTTTGAGTTGGGCTGCTGTAATTGTATTAATTATTTCAGTTATTATTTTTACTGCGATCAGGGGTACAGCGTTCCTGTCAGCAGCAAACCTCATGAACATCCTTCGTGCGATGTCCGTTACTACTATTTTTGCTCTTGCGGCAACTGTATCTATGGCACCGGATGGATTCGATATGTCAGCAGGTACTCTTGGTACCTTTTCTGCATATTTCTTTGCATCCATGTATCTTTGGTTCGGGCTTCCTTTGTGGGCAGCTATTGTTGCGACGATCCTGTTTACAATGTTTGCTTATTTATTGACTATGTTCCTGATTCTTGTCTGCAAGATTCCGGATATGCTTGCAACCTGTGCACTTCAGTTTGTACACTCAGGACTTGGTCTTGCTTTTACCGGCGGAAGTGCGGTATCAGCAGGACTTGGCACACCAAACTGGGTGGCGAAACTTCGAGGCGGCAATAATACACCTCTTCGGAGTGGATGGACAGAGGCTTCTTCTAATATTGGCAAATCACCGTATATTGTTATTATCATGATCGTTTGTGTACTGATCTGTTACATACTTCTGGAACGTACAAAACACGGCCGCTATTTATATGCAATGGGTGGAAATAAAATTGCTGCAAAGCTTTCGGGTATCAATGTTAAGAAATATCGTTTTATGGCTGGTATGTTTGCTGCTCTGTTTATTGCAGTTGCCGGTATTGTGGTTTGTTCACGTAACTCTGCAGCACAGATTAATGGTTGTGACAGTTATTTGATGACTTCTCTTGCTGCTGTATTTATTGGCCGTTCCGTAGGCGGAGCAGAAAGGCCCAATGCACTTGGAACAGTAGTTGGTGCTCTTTTGATCACAACTCTTGAAAATGGTCTGACCATGTGCGGCGTTGTTTATTATGTACTTCCTGCTGTTAAGGGTGCAGTTCTCTGTCTTGCTCTTGTTGCAGCTTACGTTACTGCAAAAGAAGATTAATGTTAAATGAAAAATGTATTATTGGAGGGAAAAATTATGAGCCAATTTGATACTTACTTTCTTATGAAACCGGAGGATGCCATCGAATATGCAAAAGTAAAAGTACCCCAGAAGGAATGGGATACAGACAGCATGTCCTGTAAAGAAATCGGGGATGGTAATCTGAACTATGTATTTAAAGTGATGGATGGAAAAGGACACAGTGTGATCATTAAACAGGCAGGTTGCGTTGCACGTATTTCTGAAGATATGAAACTGGATACAGACCGTAATCGTATTGAGTCTGAAATTCTGGAACTTCAAGGTCGGCTTGCTCCCGGATATGTGCCGGAAATCTATTTTTATGACACGGTTATGAGTGCCTGCGGTATGCAGGATTTAAGTGATCATATGATTATGCGTACGGCAATGCTGGAGCATAAAACTTATCCTAAATTTGCAGATCAGATTTCTACTTTTATGGCACAGGTTCTTATGGGTACAACTGATGTGGTAATGGACCATCAGGAGAAAAAGACACTTCAGCGTAAGTTTATTAATCCGGAACTTTGTGACATTACAGAGGCGTTGGTTTATACAGAGCCATATAATGATGAAAGAAACCGAAACAATGTTTTTCCTCCGATCGTGGACTTTGTAAAAGAGAAACTGTATGACGATGAGGAGCTTCATTGCGAGATTGCAAAACTAAAAATGGATTTTATGACACGTGCACAGTCTCTGATTCACGGTGACTTGCATACAGGATCTATTTTTATTAATGAAGAATCAACAATGGTGTTTGACCCGGAATTTTGTTTCTACGGACCAATGGGATACGATATAGGAAATGTAATCGCAAATCTGTTTTTTGCATGGCTGAACGGTGATGCATCTGGAGATAAAGAATTCTGTGCCTGGGTAGAGAGTGCTGTATCTGATGTTGTAAATATGACTATGGATAAACTGAAAGCATATTATGAAGAGCATGTAACTGATACAATGTGCAAAAACAAAGCATATGAGGAATATTATCTCGGAACGATCCTTTCAGATACTTCTGCAGTGACAGGACTGGAGATGATCCGCAGAACAGTCGGTATGGCAAATGTAAAGGATATTACAACCATAGCAGACGAAAAGAAACGTGCCCGTGCAGAAAAAATCTGTATTACTGCAGCTATTGATTTTATCAGGAACAGAGATGACAAGAAATGCGGTAAATGCTTCCTGTCCACGCTGAAGAATGCAGTAGAGAGTGTAGATACGGAATAAATAACGGATGTTCAGCTTGAAAGTGAATTTAAAAAGGAGATGTTCATTATGGAAAGTGCATTGAACCTGGATACTGTCCGCCTGGCGGATAATAAAAAGGAAATAGTGATCTTGGATCAGACATTGCTGCCGAATCAGTGTAAATATCTCAGTATCTCCAAGGCGGGAGATATCTGGGAGGCGATTTATTCTCTTCGTGTACGCGGAGCACCTGCTATTGGTGTAACAGGAGGCTATGCATATTACGTACTTGCTGACCAGATTGAGACAGAGGATAAGGATGAATTTGTTGCCAAATGTACGGAAATGATGGAATATATTAATTCTTCACGTCCGACAGCCGTAAATCTCTCTTGGGCTTTAAACCGTATGCATGGTGTAATGATGGCAGAAAAGGATCATCTTAGCATTCCTCAGTTAAAAGTGCGTCTGATGGAAGAAGCAGATGCGATTCGTGAAGAAGATATTCAGATCAGCCGCAATATCGGTGCTTATGGTTTTAAACTCCTTGAGGAACTTGGAAAAGGTGTTGGAATTATGACACACTGTAATGCAGGAACTCTGGCAACTGCGAAATATGGTACTGCTCTGGCACCTATGTACATTGCCCTGGAAAACGGATGGGACGGAAAAAAGGATATGCACGTTTACTGCGATGAAACACGTCCTCTTTTACAGGGAGCACGTCTGAGTGCTTATGAAATGCAGGCGGCAGGTATTGATACCTATGTTCAATGTGATAATATGGCATCCTATACCATGAAAGAAGGAAAAGTAGGCATTATTTTTGTGGGCTGTGACCGTGTAGCTGCAAATGGTGACTTTGCGAATAAAATTGGTACAAGCGGTGTTGCAATTATTGCAAAACATTATGGAGTGCCGTTCTATGTATGTGCACCGTCTTCCACTATTGATATGACGTTGGAGTCAGGAGACGAAATACATATTGAACAGAGAAAGCCTGAAGAAGTAACGGAGATGTGGTACGAGAAACGTATGGCTCCGGAGGGTGTAGGCGTGGTAAATCCTTCTTTTGATGTAACAGATCACAGTCTGGTTACAGGAATTATCACAGAAAAAGGAATTGCATATGCGCCGTTTAAAGAGTCCTTTGAGGCAATGGGGATTAAACCGGTTGAGAAGTATGTAGATAAAAAATAAAGTAACTGTTAGAGGATTGAACGGTTAGAGAATACAAATGAAACAGGACGGAGTTCTCCGCCCTGTTTTTTAGTAAAAGTTTATATTGTTTGCAAGGAGATATTCCTGCCATTCTGGCGTGAAAGGCTGATCCATGACAATTCCGTCGATATCTTTAAGTGGCGCAGCATTTGTAAAAGATACATTGTCCAGCTTGGAATGATCCACGACCAAAAATCCCTGTTTGGAGTGCTCAAGAGCCAGTTTATGCATCATGGCAGCATTATCGCTGATATCTGTAAGCCCATATTTCATACTGACACTTCTGCAGGATATAAATGCTTTATCCAGAAAATACCGCTGGAGGTTTCGAAGTGCGCCATCTCCGTTAAAACTCATGGATTTGCGTGAAAATTCACCTCCAATAAGAAAAAAATGAATAGTTGGGGAGTTGCAAAGGATATTTGCTATTTCCAGGGATGCAGTTACAACAGTAAGATTTCGATTGACAATTTTACGGGCAATAGACCATGCCGTGGTGGAATTATCCAGGAATATAATGTCTCCGGGCTGGATGAGAGAATCACATTTTTGGGCCAGGATTTCCTTTTCTTTAATCTTTAATGCTTGTCTGGTTGCAATGTCAATGTCATTTTGTACGCCTTCCAGAACATATGCTCCCCCGTGAGTACGAATCAACTCATTATCTCTTTCCATCGCGCGCAGATCCCGGCGTATGGTTTCTTTTGTTACATCCAGACGGGCTGCCAAATCTGTGATGGTTACACTTTTGTGTTCCTGAAGGAGATCTTTAATGACTTTTCTCCGGGTAATTGCTAACATTAACAATACCTCCCTTCCTGTGTGAATTTATCTATAAAATAGCATATTTTGTACTAAAACGCAATAAAAGCACTTTTTATATCGGGAAAAATGTCATAAAGATAGATGATATATTTATGGTAAATGTAAACAAAAAAAACAAAAAAAACGCCACAAATTAAGACAAAATAATTGACAAAATGTGGTACAGGCTATAAAATTATAGCATATATAGAGGAATTGAAGAAAGTTCCACCCCTACACTTAATGCTTCGTGCATTTGAAGAGGGGGCACTTGATTCGATTAAATACTTAAAAATGAGGAGGTATTTCATGAAGAAGATAATTAATGCACCGGAAGCCTATGTTGATGATATGCTTAAGGGAATTTACGCAGCACATGGAGATCAGGTTAAGTATGTTGAGGGTGACCTGCGCTGCTATTGTAAAGCGAATAAAACTCCCGGAAAGGTTGCGATTATAACAGGTGGAGGTTCCGGACATCTTCCTCTGTTTTTAGGATATGTAGGAGATGGTCTGATTGATGGTTGTGGTGTAGGCGGTGTTTTCCAGTCTCCATCTCCGGAACAGATTTATAATATTTCCAAAGAAGTTGAGGCTGGTGCAGGAGTTCTTTATCTGTATGGAAATTATACAGGTGACATCATGACTTTTGACATGGCAACAGATATGTGCGATATGGATGATATTGTATGCAAGAGTATTGTGGGAGCAGATGATGTGAACTCTCATGTAAATCCGGATACTCGCCGTGGTGTTGCAGGAATTTATTTTATGTTTAAGGCTGCAGGTGCAAGAGCAGATGAAGGCGGTAATCTTGATGAGGTTTTAGCTGCTGCGCAGCTTGCGAAAGATAATACACGTACAGTAGGTTTTGCTCTTACTCCATGTATTATTCCGGAGGTAGGACATGCCAATTTCGAACTTAAAGAGAATGAGATGGCTATGGGTATGGGAATCCATGGAGAGCCGGGTGTATGGAATGGCCCACTGAAAACCTCACGTGAAATAGCTGAGGAATCCTTGAACACATTATTAGGAGATATGCCTGTTGCCGGAGGAGAAGAGGTTGCAATTCTGATCAATGGTCTGGGTGCTACCTCGGTTGAAGAATTATATATCCTTTCCAATGATGTAACAGAAATCCTTACTTCAAAAGGAATTAAAGTGTTTAAAACAATCGTTGGTGAATATGCAACTTCCATGGAAATGGCAGGGGCATCTATTTCCATCTGTAAGATGAATGAAGAATTAAAGAAATATATAAATCATCCGGTAAATACTCCATTTATTTGCCAGAAATAATGTTTTGTATGTAAGGAGAGTTGAGCATGGATAAGATTCTGTTTGAACAGATACCAGATCTGTTTGAATCAATAGGCACTCTGTTTATAGAAAAAAAAGAAGAATTATGTGAAATGGATGCTCGTTTTGGAGATGGGGATCTGGGCCTGACTATGAGCAAGGGCTATGGAGCTTTACCGGATCTGATGCGTGCAGAAGCAGAAGGCGCAGGCGGTGATATTGGCAAAATGCTGATGAAAGCAGGAATGAAAATGTCTTCTCTGGTACCATCTACTATGGGCTTCTTAATGTCTACCGGAGTAATGGAAGGAGGCAAAGCCCTGAAGGGGAAGACGGAACTGGACGGAAATGATCTTGCGGTTTATCTGAAGGGATTTGCAGCAGGTGTTCAGAAACGTGGTAAATGCCAGTCAGGTCAGCGTACGATTTATGATTCTGTTCTTCCGGCAGCAGAAGCAGCAGAGGCAAAGGCTGCTGAAGGTGGTTCTCTTGAAGAGGTTATCCGCGCGGCGTTAGAAGGTGCAAAAGCAGGAGTGGAAGCAACGAAGGATATGGTACCTGTATTTGGAAAGGCAGCAGTACACGCTGCACAGTGTGTTGGAGTAGAGGATCAGGGTGCTGTTGCCGGGTATTATAAGATTCTTGGAATGAGCAACTATATTTGCGGCTAAGCAAGAGATTTGACTGATTGAGATGAATGGCAGGCAGTAACTTATAACAGGTTGCTGCCTGCTTTTATACGGATATAAGCTCTCGGAATCTTGAGTCTGCCGGATATTTTTAGAGGAGGTTTGATTTGGTTATTGATTTTCATACACATATTTTTCCGGATGAAATAGCTCCGAAAGTTGTATCACGCCTTGCGTCCATTATTGGTATGGAACCGAGCATAGATGGAACTGTTCAGGGTCTCAGGGCATCTATGGAAAAAGGTGGGGTAAATGTAAGTGTGATACTTCCGGTTATTACAGCACCTCATCAATTTGAGTCGGTCATCAGATTTGGCACTTATATCAATGAAACATTTGGAGATGACAAAGACTTTCAGCTTGTTTCTTTTGCTGGAATTCATCCTGCATGCATGGATTATAAAAGTAAGCTACAGGTAATTGCTGAAAATGGTTTTAAAGGCATTAAACTGCATCCCAATTACCAGAAAACACGATTTGATGATATTCAGTATATGCGTATCATTTATACTGCGTCTGAACTTGGACTCACAGTTGTATCCCATGCGGGATTTGATCCTTCGACACCTGAAGAAGAATTCTGTACTCCTGATTTAGCACTTCATGTTATTTTGGAAACCTGCGCACCTAAGCTTGTTCTTGCCCATTTAGGAGGTAATGAATATTATGAGGAATCGCTGGAAAAGCTTTGCGGACAGAATGTATATCTGGATACATCCTATTCGATTCTTCATACTTCGCATGAAATGCTGGAGAATATTATCCACAAACATGGCTCAGACAAGATTCTGTTTGGAAGTGATGCACCCTGGGCAACGCAAAAGGATTGCGTGTCAAGATTGAATTCCCTGACCGGTATTTCACAGGAAGATAAGGACAAAATATTTAGCTGGAATGCACTGAAACTGCTTCTGAATATTTAACCGGAGCGGATTGTAAATATCCGATTTTCTCTTGGCAATAAGCAGAGAAGCGGATCGCGAATATCTGCTTATTACTTAAAACAAGTAAATCCTCCGCTTCAAATGTGACTTCTGTGCGGATCCGGTTGTAGGCTGCATAGTGAAAGAAATCATTTCCAAACTTACTCATTGGAAATTTAAAAGGGAGAACATCATTCCCGACAGCCCCTTTTTCTGCCTGCTGTTTATTTGCAAGTTGAGGGGGAATATTACCGTTCTCTCTTCAGATTCTCCCTCAGCCGATCTGTGTCCTCTATGATCGTCTTATTGACATCATCTTCATAAAGCCTCATCTGAACCTGCATGGGCGTAGGGTCGTCAGTGAGCTTCAGGCGGCCAAAATGGTTGAAGAAGAAAAGGACGCCAAGGCCAATGCCCACAGAATAGGAGATTTCCAGAATCGTAAGATTGTTGGATGGCTGGCCTGTGACCTGGAGGTAAATCTGCCTAAAAAGGGCGGGAACATCCACATCATTATTAAAGGTCATGATGGAAAAGGCGGCACCGAAGAATGTGGAAAGGCAGACAAAGATGACCTTGCACCAGCGCCATACCAGATTGGTTACCGGTTCCTTCTGATACGTTATGATAAAATTAGGCTCGCCAATGATGTTAATATCAAGGGTTGGCTCCTTTTGTTGGATTTCCTTCACCAGATCTATGACAGACATCACATACCGTCCCGGGCGGTCCGGATCCAGATTGGCCACGGGCATAACCCGAAGACGGTTTAATATTTTGGAATTGCTGCAGGACAGCTTGGCAATATCCTGGAGATATACATGAGGATGATGCACCTCCACGTTTTCGTCCATCTGTATATGAAGAGTATCACTCAAAAAATCACATCCTTTCTGAGAGAATGTTTTTAGATCATCACTCCTTCATTTTAGGCTTAAAAATCCAGCTGGCAATATAAGAAAAGATCAGCGCGGCAGACACGCCCGCAGCGCAGGCTGTGAAACCGCCTTTGAACAGCCCGATAAAGCCGTCCGTATCAATCGCCTCTTTCATTCCTTTCCAGAGTGTATTTCCGAAGCCGAGCAGGGGGACGCTCGCCCCGGCACCTGCGAAATCAATGAGGGGCTGGTAAATTCCGATGGCGCCGAGAAGGGTACCGGTACAAACCAAAAGGACCATTACACGGCCAGGCATCAGCTTTGTTTTATCCAGTAAAATCTGAACCAGCGCACAGATCAGACCGCCGACCCAGAAAGCATTCCAGTAATCCATATTTACACCTCCATATGCTCCAGTACGACTCCGTGTGCAATTCCCGGGATGGGTTCTCCTTCGTTAAAGCTGGTTTTGGAAAGCAGAGCTCCTGTGGGTACAAACAATATCCGTTTCCATTCCCCGGACGCGATTCTGGGGAGAATATAAGCAGCCAGTACGGCAGCCGCACATCCGCATCCGCTTCCACCGGAGTGGGTGTCCTGGGTTTCCCCGTCATAAATCAGAAGCCCGCAGTCCTGGTGCTGCTTTTCGATTCCAATCCCCTTTTCGTTCAGAAGATCCAGCAGAATACGTTTCCCCACAACGCCAAGATCGCCGGTAAGAATCCGGTCGTAATCCGAAGGCTTCCGGTCAAAATCGCAGAGATTCTGATAAATCGTATCGCAGGCAGCAGGGGCCATACAGGCACCCATATTCAGAGAGTCCTTAAGTCCGTAATCCACCAGCTTTCCGGTAGTGATTCCGGTGACTTTTACGCAGCCGTTTTTCACCAGGAGCGGTGCTGTTTTTCCGGGAATTTTTTCGCTGGGGGGCTTATTTCCGATTACGCAGGCACCGCTTCCGGTTACAGTCCAGGTGGCGGAAAGAGGTCTCTGATTTCCGTACCCCAGAGGAAAACGAAATTCTTTTTCTGCACTGGCAAAATGGCTGGAGGTAGCGCAGAGGATGTGATCACCGTATCCGGCAGCTACGGACATAGCGGCCAGAGACAGAGATTCCCCCATGGTAGAGCATGCTCCGAACAGACCATAAAATGGGATGCCCATTCCTGCGATTCCAAAGGAAGAAGCCGAGGTCTGGGCAAGCAGATCACCGGCAAATGCCATACGGATATCAGATGGTGCAAGACCCGCCTTTCCAATGGAAAGGGCAGCGGCTTCTTTCTGCATGGTGCTTTCTGCCGCTTCCCAGGTGTCTGATCCAAACATTGGATCTTCACAGATGAGATCAAAGTCATTTCCAAGAGGTCCTTCGCCTTCTTTTTTTCCTACAACGGATGCGCAGCTTATAACATAGACGGGTTTGGTAAAAGCAATGCTTGCCGAGCCTGTAAGCTGCTGTGTGATTTCCTGTTTCATGCCATCACCCCCATAATTTTTAAGAGAAAATAAATCAGACCCAGTATCCAGGAACTCATGATTCCGTAAAGAATGACAGGACCTGCGATGGTGAAAATTTTACAGCCGATTCCGAATACCTGACCCTCTGCTTTATACTCTATGGCAGGCGCGGCGACGGAATTGGCGAATCCTGTGATGGGCACCAGACTGCCCGCTCCGCCGAATTTTCCGATTTTGGGATAGATATTCAGGCCTGTGAGAATCACGCTGAAAAGGACCAGAATCACGGAACACCAGGTTCCTGCCATATCTGCATCCAGTCCCTGCGCTTTTGCAAAATTAAGAATCACCTGTCCGATCACACAGATAATGCCGCCTGTGAAAAAAGCCTTCAACATATTCAGAGGAAGACAGTGGGTGGGCGTTACTTCTTTTACATATTTCTCATATTTTTTCTGCTTTTCCTTCTGCCTGGTATTTTCCATGAAAAAAACCATCCTTTCCCGGGAAAGTCTCATACAGAATCTGACAATGGATTCCCGGCTTTTTCTTTAGTTTGCGAAAAAAAAGCCAGGAATATACTTTCTTTTTTTGACTTTTTGTACATTTGAAATTATAATAAAAAAATAGCAGCAAATGTGAAAGGGGAGTCCCATGAAAGAGTTTTTTATCGGGCGCAGAGTGGAACTTCTGACAGAGGAACAGGAAAAAGAGATTAAAATCTGGCATATGAGCCTGGAAGGAGCGGAAATCGGTCATATGGCATGCCGCAGGACAGAAGCCATGACTTTTCTGTACGTGTACAGAGGACAGCTTGAGTGCCAGGTGGAACGTGAGAACGCAGCACTTGAAGCGGGAGAAGCATGTTTTATTAATTCTGACCGTTTCTACCGTTTTATAAAAGGAACGCCGCAGGGGTGTGAAATCTGCCTTGCTGAGGTGAGTGAAGCGTACCTGGCAGGAGGATTTACGGATGCCCTGAAAGGAAAATACATTACTTCCGTAAAAGATTCAGACAACATATCACTGATGAAGTTTGTTCCCACTCCCAGGGGAGACAGCGATGAGGATATTCTGATTCAGGCATTGCAGGCATCTGCTGAGATCGTCCGGGTTCGTGATGCTGCATATGAGCTTGATCTGAAAGGCTGGATGCTTACCGCCTGGGGCAGACTGTATAAGAAATACATTCACTTTTCTCCGGTACAGAGCAAAGCAGCCATTCGTGAGCGTGAACGGCTGGTGCGTATGCTGGATTATCTGAACAGGCATTATACAGAAAAGCTTACCCTCACCATGCTGGCCGAGGACTGCGGCGTCAGCGGTGGGGAATACTGCCGCTTTTTTAAAAGGCAGATGAATCTCACACCTTTTGAATATCTTCAGAAATGCAGAATTGAACACAGCATGCACGAGCTGTTGGAAAAGTCTGGAAGTATGTCGGATATCGCAGCCCACTGCGGATTTGGCGGCGCCAGTTATTATGCGGAAACGTTTAAAAAGGAAATGGGCTGTGCACCCGGCGATTACCGAAAATGGTACAGAGGAGACCGGGAGGACTGCCCGGTGAAAGCCCCCGGCGAGGCATCCGGGGACCGGGAAAGAAAAGTGCAGATCAGAAAAGAAATACCGCCCCATCTTTTATGACAAAAGTGCTTAGGGAACCCACCCCATAAAATAGTAAATCAGCGACCCGATGGTTTTCCCGAGAGCGATTGCGATTATGGCTTTCGGGAGACCTTCGCGGAACTTAATACGCCTGGAAAAAATCGGGAATACATCTGCCATTTCTGCCAGAGCCATGATCCAGCCGCCGAGAAAAATCCCGGAAAAAATTCCGTAAGCGGCGAGGAACAGCTGGCCTCCGGGAATGTGCCACTGATACAGAAAATAAAGGTTTCCAAGCACGGTTCCGGCCAGTGTAATATCTTCATATAATAATATGTGTTTGGCAGTGTGGGTGATTCCTGCGTAGCGGGGAACAATGGAGAGGCCGATCAGAAGTCCGACCACACCCCCGGCGATGATGATACCGGCAGAAAATCCTATGACTGCCAGAAAAATCTGCTGCCACATAAATGCATCTTCCTTTCTTAAAAATGAAATCATTAGAATTAGTATCGGAAGAAATGAAAAAAATATGTGCGATATAAATAAAGTATGAAGTTCTGTACTTTTCCATGGGAAAATTGTATAATGGATGAGCACATAAGATTGATGCAGAAAAACATGGTCTTGTAGGAGGGCTTGATATATGCAGGATGCGTTTTCCAGAATGGAAATAATTCTGGGGAGTGAGGGAGTGGATAAGTTAAGTAAGGCAAAAATCGCAGTATTTGGTCTGGGAGGTGTCGGCTCCTATGTCGTGGAAGCGCTGGCGAGATGCGGAGTTGCCAGTCTGACCCTTGTGGACAATGACAGCTTTTCTCTTACCAATATCAATCGTCAGCTCTATGCCCTTCGGTCTACCATCGGCAAAAGCAAGGTAATGGTGGCAAAGGAGAGGATACGGGATATTGATGAGAATATTCTGGTAAATACGTATGAAACTTTTTACAATGAAGATACGGCGGACATGTTCGATTTTCGAGCCTTTGATTACGTGGTGGATGCAATTGATACCGTAACCTCCAAGCTGCTTTTGATCGAGAGGGCGAAAGCCTGCCATGTGCCGGTCATCTCCTGTATGGGAACAGGAAATAAGCTGGATCCGTCTAAATTTGAGATTACGGATATTTCCAAGACCAGTGTGTGCCCTCTGGCAAAAGTAATGCGTGCAGAGCTCCGCAAACGCGGTATTCGCAAGGTGAAAGTTCTGTATTCCAGAGAAAAACCGATGAAGCCGCTGGCGGATAATGGGGAACGAAAAGGTACCACCGATCGACCTGTGCCCGGGAGCATTTCTTTTGTGCCCAGCGTGGCAGGGTTGATGATCGCAGGCGAGGTGATCCGTGACCTGTTGGGAAAAGAAAAAGAGTTTTTTGTCAGATAGATTAATTTAGAAAGTTTGAGGATTGAAATCTGTGAAAGAGGAAATCAGACAGAGATTTTGTAATTTATTGGGTGAAGACAGGGTTCTGGTGCAGGAACCGATGAGCCGCCATACTACATTTCGTATCGGCGGAGCTGCGGATCTGTTTCTGATGCCGGGATCTTTGCGTGAGGTACAGGAAATCCTGGGTATCTGCAGGGAAGAGGCAGTTCCCTGGTTCATTCTGGGAAATGGAAGCAATCTTCTGGTGAGCGACGAGGGATATCGCGGCGTGATCATCCAGATGTACAGAAATCTGGGGGAAATTACTGTGGATGGAACCTGCATCCGGGCGCAGGCCGGAGCCTTACTGTCCGGAATTGCAGCAGCGGCAAGAGAGGCATCACTGGCGGGATTTGAGTTTGCCGGCGGGATTCCGGGTACCCTGGGAGGCGCTGTGGTAATGAACGCAGGGGCATATGGCGGTGAGATGAAGGATGTATTAAAGGAAGCCACGGTTCTCACATCTGAGGGTGACATCCTCACCATACCGGTGGAAAAACTGGAGATGGGGTACCGTACAAGTATCATTAAAACGGCAGGATACACGGTTCTCGAAGCAGTCCTTTCGCTGGAAAAAGGAGACCAGTCTGCAATACGTGAGAGGATGAAGGAACTTTCTGAAAAACGGATCAGCAAACAGCCTCTGGAATACCCCAGCGCAGGAAGCACCTTTAAGCGTCCGGAGGGATATTTTGCAGGAAAGCTGATCATGGATGCAGGACTTCGCGGCTATCGTGTGGGCGGGGCGCAGGTCTCGGAAAAACATTGCGGATTTGTGATCAATACGGGAAACGCTACGGCGCAGGATGTGCGCACACTGATGCAGGATGTGCAGAATAAAGTATGGAAGGACTTCGGCGTGAAGCTGGAGCCGGAAGTAAAATTCTTGGGAGACTTTTGACGGGAGATACACAGACATGCGATTTGTAATAGTGACCGGATTATCGGGGGCGGGAAAAACAGCGGCTTTGAAAATGCTGGAGGATGCAAGATATTTTTGCGTGGATAATCTTCCCATTCCGCTTTTGGAAAAATTTGCTTCTCTTATGCCGGAAATCCGCGGTGAAGATGTACAGAATGTGGCTTTGGGGATCGATGCCAGGAGCGGTCGGTCGCTGGATGAACTGGAAACGATTCTGGATAGTATGAAAGAAGCAGGCTATGAGTTTGAAATCCTCTTTATGGATGCGGACGATAAAACACTGGTGAAGCGTTATAAGGAAACCAGAAGGAGCCATCCGCTGGCACTCTCCGGCAGAGTGGATGACGGCATCCGCCTGGAACGGGAAAAAATGGAGTTTCTGCGGAAACGGGCAGATTATATTATTGACACAAGCCACCTGCTGACCAGAGAACTTCGACAGGAGATTGAGAAGATTTTCGTGAAAAATGAAAAGTTCCATAATATGATGATTTCCGTGCTGTCCTTTGGGTTTAAGTATGGAATTCCGGTTGATGCAGATCTGGTATTCGACGTGCGTTTTCTGCCAAACCCATATTATGTGGATGAACTTCGTCCCCAGACCGGACTGGATGAAGGGGTTTTTCATTTTGTCATGGATAACGAGACGGCCGTGGCTTTTGCAGACAAGCTGGAGGATATGATCAATTTTCTGATTCCCAATTATGTACAGGAGGGGAAGACAAGTCTTGTCATTGCCATTGGATGTACAGGAGGAAAGCACCGTTCCGTGACCATTGCAAGGGAGCTTTACAGCAGACTTACCAAAAACACGGAATACGGTTTTCGGCTGGAGCACAGGGATGTAGAGAAGGATCGTATTTTTAAAAAATAAGAAAGATGAGGTTGGGAAATGTCTTTTTCAGGGATGGTGAAAGAAGAACTTTCCAAACGGATTGGCTCTGCCAGGCATTGCCAGATTGCGGAACTGGCGGCTATTTTCAGCGCTTGCGGCCACATGGAATGCACTTCGGGCGGGGAACAGAAGCTGCGTATCCAGACAGAAAATGACGCAGTTTCAAGAAAGTGCTTTACAATATTGAAAAAAACATTTAATATAGAGACAGACATAACCGTTCGCGAAAGCAGCCATCTGAAAAAAGGCAGTGTATACGGTATCTCTCTGTCCAACCCGGCGGATGTGAGAGAACTTCTGGAGGCAGCAAAGCTTTTGCCGGACGGAGATAACGGAGGAATGCTAAGAGTCGGCAATTCTATCGTATATCAGAGAGATTGCTGTAAGAGGGCATTTATCCGCGGAGCTTTTCTTTCGTCCGGTTCCATTAGTGACCCCAGAAAAGGGTATCACTTTGAGATTGTGTGCACGGATGAGGAGAAGGCCGGGCAATTGCAGGAGATTATCCGCAGCTTTCACATTGACGCAAAGATTGTTTCACGAAAAAAATCATATGTGGTCTATGTGAAGGAGGGGGCGCAAATTGTCGACATGCTGGCTATCATGGAGGCGAATGTGGCGTTGATGGATCTGGAAAATATCCGGATTCTGAAGGAAATGCGCAATTCTGTGAATCGTAAGGTGAATTGCGAGACTGCGAATATCAACAAAACGGTGAGTGCAGCAGTGAAGCAGATTGAGGACATCAGGCTTATTGAAGAAAAAGTGGGATTTCAAAGCCTGAACGAAGGACTGGAGGAGGTCGCGAGGCTTAGGCTGCAGTATCCGGAAGCTACACTTAAAGAATTAGGTATGATGTTGACCCCTCAGGTTGGCAAATCAGGAGTGAATCATCGTTTGCGGAAGCTGAGCACACTTGCGGAGAAACTGAGGGAGAACAAGGAGGAGTTATTATGATTAAAAAGCCAATCACCATTCATTTATCTACTGGACTCGAGGCACGCCCGGTTGCGCAGCTTGTGCAGGTGGCAAGCCAGTTTAACAGTGAAATTTATGTCGAGATTGGAAAGAAAAAAGTAAATGCGAAAAGTATCATGGGTATGATGACACTTGGACTGGATGCGGGAGAGGAAATAACCCTTTCTGCAAATGGTGACGATGAAGAGGCTGCCATGTCAAGCATTGAACAATATTTAAGCAACCAGTAACGGAAGCAATAAAAAGCGAGGAATGTTACCAATGTCGAAATTTTTGAAGTTTATTGTACATTTTGTTGTAATATGCGCCATCCTTTGTGTGGTTGGATTAGTAGTACCTCCGTTTTTCGGGGTGACGACAGAAATCAGAGATGATTCCACAAAGGAAAGCAATCTTCCAATGGGATCTGTTACATATGCAATTCCGGTGAAATCAGATGAAATCGCACTTGGCGAGTCTATCCTGGTGACGAACGGCAACAACGTATCACGTTACAATATCGTAAGCCTGGATTTGGCAAATGGTACCGGAACTGTTATTGATCCTTCTGTTTCACAGGCACAGACTGTAAATGTTGCAGTGGGAAGCTATGTTCCGAAGGTCGTGATTACCATTGGCCTGGTCGGATATCTGATGGTGGCTACGGAAAGCATCGAGGGACTTATCATTCTCGGACTTGCTGTGTTGTTCCTGATCATTCTTTATGTGATCGCAGAACTTTGGAAAAAAGAGCCGGATGATGAGGATATCGAGGAAGATACCGAACCCGGATACGTGAAGAGCAAAAAAGAACTGAAGCGTGAGGAAAAAAGAAGAGAGCGCCAGTACAAAGAAGAAGAACGCGAGATCAGAGCAGAGGATAAGCGTTCCAGAAAAAATAAGAAAAAAATCCGAACCGGAGGTTTTGTGGATGAAATCGATGAGGAGGATTTTGATGAACCGGAGGAAATGATACGTCCTCAGAAAAATGTGCAGACAGCAACCAGCGAAGCACATGAGGTTCTGAAAAAAGAAATTGCTGCTGCTACAGCTGAAGAACGGAAACCTTCTAAAAAAGCACAGAAATCCCACCAGGAAACACAGAAGGTAGTCGTTGAAAAGAAAAAATTCGAAGAGCCGGAAATCATAGAGGAAGAAGAGGAAGAGCCCGTTGAGATCAAGCGTATGGCGATTCCGAGATATACCCCGGCACAGCTCGCAGCTCGTGCAAAAAAAGCCGGTGATCAGCCGGATATTGTGAAGGACGAAATAACAAAAGTCACCCTGTTTGATTATTCTGATATTTTCGCGGATGATGAAGACGAGGACGAAGACTTTGATGATGAAGATTAAAATCTTTCGGGACTGCCTGAGATACAGGCGGTCCTTTTTTCTGTCTGACACACTATTAATATAGAAGAAATTCGTTCAAAAACAAAAAATAATATTTGTATAAAAAAAAGTACAATAATTCGAAAAAAATACTTGCATAAAGAAAAAACATTGTGTATACTAATAACTGCTGTGACATGATAGCTATGAAGCGTGAGGTTGCTGCCGAAAGGCAGGTTTTCCGTGGAGCGAATGTCAAGTTAGGAAACTGACGACAAGTCACTGTACAAGTTCAATAGACCATCTAGGGATGGGCGTGTGGAAAGATGTCTCAGGACACACACGGAGATGTGTACAGTCGCCGCTTGTCGTACTGCTAACGAGTACGAATAGGAGGAGACTTTTTTTATGGCAAATCAGGTAATGAGAATCACATTAAAAGCTTATGATCATCAGTTAGTAGATGCATCTGCAGCAAAAATCATCGACACTGTTAAGAAAAACGGAGCAACTGTCAGCGGACCGGTTCCGCTTCCTACCAAGAAGGAAGTCGTAACGATCTTGAGAGCCGTTCACAAAGACAAAGATTCCAGAGAGCAGTTCGAGCAGAGAACTCATAAGAGACTCATTGATATCATTGCACCGACCCAGAAGACAGTAGATGCACTGTCCAGACTGGAAATGCCTGCTGGTGTTCATATTGACATCAAAATGAAAACAAAATAAGTTTTCGCAGGTACTTAAAGAAGAAATGCTTAAAGCATTTAGCTATTATTATATGATTGCCCGTACGGGTAATCCGCTATAGGAGGAAGAAAAAATGAAGAAAGCTATTTTAGCTACCAAAGTCGGAATGACTCAGATCTTCAATGATGAAGGAATGTTAATTCCGGTAACCGTTTTACAGGC
>JALERH010000196.1 GCA_022764275.1 Blautia sp.
TCTACTGCTTTCGCATTCTTCTTCGGTACAAACAGTTTCAGGATGCCATGCTTAAATTCCGCTTTGATATCCTCCTGTTTCACAGATTCTCCTACGAAAAAGCTTCTGGTACAGGCTCCCGCGTAACGTTCCCTGCGGATATAGCGGCCGGTATCTTTTTCTTTCTCGTCCTTATCCAGACCTTTCTCTGCGCTGATTGTCAGATAACCTTTCTCCAGAGAAACCTGGATCTCATCTTTCTTAAAGCCCGGCAGATCAATGATTACTTCATAGCCGTTGTCCTGTTCCTTTACATCGGTCTTCATAATATGGTTTGCATTCTTACCGTAGAGCTTTTTCTCTGCATCCTTCATCTCCCGCTCTCCGTAAAATGGAAAATCATCAAACAAATCATCAAACAAATTCTCTCCAAAAATACTAGGCATTAACATAAGTCATCTCTCCTTTTTATACTATGCTTCTTTTACCAGTTTCTTTGGAACGAGGGGATTGGAAACTCACAGAACTTTTTTCATTGTTCTTTTTTTGTTTCCCTTCCTTTGTTCTATTCGTAATATAACACTTATTATTAGCAATGTCAACAGGAGAGTGCTAATTTTTTTGTGAAGAATTTGTGAATCTGATGGTAGTTTCACTTTCATAGTTCGAATAGGTGAAAAGAAGCTCCGCTGCTTCGGAGTCCGATAACAGAATCAGAACATTAACACTGTAAAGCAGCTATTCTCTGACCGGATATTTGTGCTAAGAATTATCATTGACGGACAAATAGACATATCCTATAATATTATCGAGAATGTTCCTTGTGTTTTTATACAAAATATACAACATATAATTGTAATAGGAAGGAGAAGCTTTATCTATGGCAAACGAAATCAACACCAGGCAATTAATCCGTGAAGCAATCGCAGCTATGCAGTATTCTTATTCCCCATACTCCCATTTCCGTGTCGGAGCTGCTCTGCTTACAAAGGGTGGTAAAATATACCGCGGCTGCAATATCGAAAATGCCGCATATGGACCAACTAACTGCGCAGAACGTACCGCTTTTTTCAAAGCAGTCAGCGAAGGTGAGTTGGATTTTGATGCAATCTGCATTGTAGGAGGAAAGGACGGAATTCTGGAAGAATATGCCCCTCCATGCGGAGTGTGCAGGCAGGTCATGATGGAATTCTGTAATCCGGAAACATTTAAGATTATTCTGGCAACGGACGAGGTCCACTACACAGAGTATACCCTGGGAGAACTTCTTCCCCTTGGCTTTGGCCCGGGAAATCTGAAATAAACAGCTTCATCATCCAGAATCCGGAAAAACAGTAAAACAATAATGGTTTAAGCGAGGAGAGTGAAAACATGCAGAAATATCAGAGAATTTTTACTATCGTCATTGATTCCTTCGGAATCGGTGCGATGCCAAATGCAGCAGAATATGGGGATGAAGGATGCGATACCTGCGGACATATCGATGAATATGTATCCGAATTTAACATCCCAAACCTTGCAAGTCTCGGTCTTGGCAGACTTCATCCTCTCACCCATGTAGATTACAATGGAGAGATCAAAGGATACCAGGCAAGGCTTCTGGAATCCAGTGTGGGAAAGGATACCATGACCGGCCATTGGGAACTGATGGGTCTCCATATTACAAAGCCGTTTAAAACTTTTACAGAAACAGGTTTTCCCAAAGAACTTCTTGACGAATTATCCAGAAGAACCGGTCGAGTAATTATAGGGAACAAGAGTGCCAGCGGAACAGAGATTCTCGATGAACTGGGTGAAGAAGAAATCGCTACAGGCCACATGATCGTTTATACCTCAGCCGATTCTGTCCTCCAGATCTGCGGAAATGAAGAAACTTTCGGACTGGATGAGTTGTATCGCTGCTGCGAAATTGCCAGAGAGCTGACTATGAAAGACGAGTGGAAAGTCGGCCGCGTCATCGCCCGCCCCTATGTGGGAAAGAAACGCGGAGAATTCAAGCGCACCTCCAACCGCCACGATTATGCCCTGAAGCCCTACGGAAAAACCGCTCTGGACGCCTTAAAACAGGCTGGCTTTGATGTCATCAGCATTGGAAAAATCAAGGACATTTTTGACGGCGAAGGCATCACTGAAGCATATAAATCCAAAAGCAGTGTCCATGGAATGGAGCAGACCATTGACATGCAGAAAAAAGATTTCCACGGACTGGTTTTCACAAATCTTGTGGATTTTGATGCCCTCTGGGGACACAGAAGAAATACAGAAGGCTATGCCAGCGAGCTGGAAAAATTTGATAAAAACCTTGGCATATTCCTTGCAAATATGAGAGACGATGATCTTCTGATGATCACTGCTGACCATGGAAACGATCCAACCTTCAAAGGAACCGACCATACAAAAGAAATCGTACCGCTGCTGATGTATTCCCCTTCCATGAAGGATGGCGGGAAGCTGGCAGACCAGGAGACCTTTGCGGTTGTGGGAGCTACCATTGCTGAAAACTTTGGCGTTAAAATGCCGGAGGGAACAATTGGACATTCCTTGCTCACCAGTCTTAAATAATTAACTTTCCTGCTGTCATAGCCAGAAAAAAAGCCTACCCTTTACCGGATAGGCTTAAATTTCTTTTGAAAGCAAAAATAACTTCCAAAACTATGATATTTATCAGATTTCATAGTCTGAAAACGGCGCCGGTTCTGCAGATACATCGTAAAAATGCCACCACTCACACTCGTACGCCTGGAATCCTACAGATTCCATCACTCTTTTCAGATATTCCCCGTTTTTCCGCCCTTCAGCAGAATGCAGAAGGCATTTCAGAGCGGCTCTCTCATCCATGGTGTCAAATGGAGATGGCATTTCTATTTCTTTTCCTTCCATATCGGTCAAGGTCACATCCACACACATTCCATTCATATGAGTCGGTCTGAATCTCTGAATCTTTGACATATCCGGCGGTCTTGCTACAAAGTCATCATTCGGCATGATTTCCCAGAATTTTTTCTGTGCCCGAATGGGACGGTAAGCATCCCACACTTTTACCCGAAATCCATCTTTCTGAAAGATATCTTTCGCCGCAATCAGAATCTGTGCCGTATGTTTATCCAGCCAGCAGTCCTTTGATTGATATACCTTTACACCGGTAAAATTATCTTCAGAAGCATATTTTAAATCAATGATAAAATCGTCGGATAAATCCGTAAGTCTTACCAGATTTCCCTTTTTGTCCATAGTTTTCTTTCCTTATTCTGCCGCAGTCCGTTTTAGAATCCGATTGCCGTGGCAACGCCCAGAAGTACGGCCTGCGCTGCAAACAGCAGAAGGAATAACGGAACAAACCATTTATACCATTTCTGCAGAGAAATTCCACCCAGGCCACAGATAATCACGATATCTGCAGTCGGCCAGAAAATATTGGATAATCCATCCCCAAACTGGAACGCCAGTACAGCAGTCTGTCTGCTGACACCAATAATGTCTGCAAGCTGTGCCATAATCGGCATGGTTGCCGATGCCTGACCCGTAGCGGATGGAATAAAAAAGTTGATCAATGTCTGCACAATCAGCATAAACTGAGCTGACAGGGCATGCGGCGCATTCTTCAGAAGATTTGATAATCCATAAATAACGGTATCCATAATCTGTGCATCCTGCATGACAACGGTAATAGCCTTCGCCACACCAGTCAGGATACAACCCCACATAGCAGTCTTGGCACTGTCAATAAATTCCTTACACCATTTGTTTGGAGACCATTTGCAAATAGCTGCTGCAATCATGGACATCAGAAGGAACAAACCGCAAAGCTGCGGGAAATCCCAGCCCCATTTGATCAGACCAAACATCAGTACAATAAGTACCACAACCACATCCAGAAGCACCAGACCATCCTGTCTGGTAAATTTGTACTCATTTAATTCATCCCTGTCAAAAGCATGAATATTCTTTTCACCATACACAACGGATGCTGCTGGGTTTTTCCGGATTTTCTTTCCATATAGCATGACATACACGATGGAAATGGCCATAAATACAACAAAGCAAATTGCTCTGTATCCTGTTCCTGAATAAAGCTCCACACCGGAAATCGTCTGTGCGATGCCTACCGTATATGGATTCAGCGTAGCGCCCATAAAACCTACAAATTCGCCTACGGCAATAATCGCAAATCCAAACATGGCATCATATCCAAGTGCCACGCCCAGACCAACGATCAAAGGATAAAATCCGTAAAACTCACTGGCCATACCAAATACAGAACCGCCCAGTCCGAAAATCATCATAATGATCGGAACAAGGAGAATTTCCCTGCCCTTCAGTTTTTTCAGAATCGTTCCGATTCCCGCATGAAAAGCACCAGTCTTTACCACAACACCAAAAGTTCCGCAGCAGCAAAGAATCATAAAGATGACGTCTGCAGCTTCCACGCATCCGCGATACAATACGCTGAAGAACCCCAGAAATCCTGTGGTTGTTACCTCTGACTTGTCAATTACATGATAGGTACCATCTATGGCAACATTTCTGATTCTTCCATTAATTTCCATCTGCTGGTAATCATATGTACCGGACGGGATGATCCAGGAAAGAATTGCCACAAGAAGTACAACTGATGCCACGATAATCAAAGTATCCGGCATAGCTGGTTTTTTCTTTTTCTTTTCAGTCATAAAAGACTCCTTCCCCTTAAAAATTAAGTTTTTTCTTTCCGTTTATTATACTCCGCCACTTTATCGCACGTCAATAAAATAACCGCATGTATACCTGAAACTCTCAAAAATTGTGTACTCGGAAAGTCGTCTTATTAAAAATTATCATTTAGTTTTCAAATGGGAAATGAAATTGTGTCAGACCAAATTCATCTCTCATCTGAATAAATTCCTTCTGAACGGCTTCTGTCATTGGAACGCCTTTGTCCTTACGGTACAGCCAGGTCTCATATTCTTTTTCTCCTGCCGTGTAAATACGCTCCTGTCCCGGAGCTTTTTCCGAGGCACGCAGACTGCGCAAAATGTCTCCGCAGGTTTTCTTAAAAGCTTCTGCTCCCATAAAAGCTTCCGTATCAATTGCAACAAAGAAATGGCCCAGATGATACGGGCGTATCTTTCCATTCTCGTCTTTGCCGTCCAGTGCTTTCAGAAAAATACCGGATTGCAAAGCTGCAGACAGAATTTCTACCACAGTAGCATACCCATATCCCTTATATCCTGCAAAAAGCTCTCCCAGACCGCCAAGTGGAGCCAGGGCAGCTTTCTGGCTCCGGATGTCTTTCAGAATCTGTGAACTGTCCGTAAGCTCGGATCCGTCTCTTCCTATTACCATGCCTGCCGGTACATCATGTCCGATACGTGCATAATATTCGATTTTTCCATTCTGGATAATGGATGTCGCACAATCCAGCATAAATGGAAATGGTTCATCCGAAGGAATTCCGAACGTCAACGGATTTGTTCCAAGCATATTTTCCACACCAAACGTAGGTGCAATAGATGGACGTGCATTCGTACCGGTAATGCCGATCATATCCTGCTTTGTCGCCATGGATGCCCAATATCCCGCAATGCCGTAATGTGAAGAATTTCTCACAGCTACCATACCCATTCCATACTGGTGTGCTTTTTCAATGCACATATCCATGGCTTTCTTACTGGCAACCATACCCATTCCGTCATTTGCATCCAGTACTGCAGTCGTTGGTGTTTCCTTCAAGACATCAATTTTCGTGACCGGATTGAGAATTCCGGCTTTGATCCGTTCCACATAAATCGGTTTAAACCGGTTGCATCCGTGACTCTCAATCCCCCGGCGGTCGCTCTCCAGAAGCACATCCGAGCAGAGTCTCGCATCTTCCTCAGGAAGTCCGAGTTTTATAAAAACAGCCGTCATAAAATCGTCAACTAATTTCCATGGCACATAAGGCCGTGTGTCTTTTTCCATTATAATTCCCCCTGCATACACTAAATTGAATTTTCTTTGAAAATAAAAAGCGACATAAAAACAGTATTCCTGTTCTTACATCGCTTCTCCTGTTTTCAAGCACTTGTTATGAAACTAAATTCAATATAGCACCTAAAGACGGGATTGTCAAGCAAAATTATAT
>JALERH010000012.1 GCA_022764275.1 Blautia sp.
TGGCAATGTCTTCATCAGAAAGCCCAACAATCGTCTCAGTCAGTCCCTCGGATGTGGAGATCAGTGTCGCTTTCGTGGATGCATCGATCTCATCTGCCCATACAGCAGCGACACCGGCAAAGATGATCGTTGCTGCACAAAAAAGAGCAGTGCATACGGAGGATACTTTTTTAAAGATATGTTTCATATGCTCCACCTCGCTTAGACCGTTCCGTGTTTCTTAGACGGACGTTCTTCCCTTTTTGTGAACAGCATCTCAAATGCACCAATCACATATTTTCTTGTATCAGCCGGGCTGATGATGGTATCCACATAGCCTCTTGCTGCTGCGGAAGCCACGCTGGACTGAAGTTCTCTGTATTCTGCTGCTTTTTCGCTGAGAACCTTTGCATCAGAGCCTGCATACATGATCTTTGCTGCCAGGGAAGCATCCATCATACCGATTTCTGCATTCTCCCATGCATAAACCATATCTGCGCCGATTGCTTTGCTGTTCATAGCGATATAAGCGTTTCCAAATGCTTTTCCGATGATGACATTTACCTTCGGAACTGTTGCATCTGCAAATGCATGAACCATTTCTCCTACGGATTTTGCCATCATTTTCTCATTGCAGAGAGTTGCCTTGAATCCGTTTACATTTGTAAGAGTAAGTACCGGAATCTCGAAAGCGTCGCAGAATTTCACAAAATCCGCTGCTTTTCTGGCTCCTCTTGCAGAAAGGCTGCCATCAAATTCTTCAGTCTTGTTGCCTTCTGCATCAAAAACTTCGCTTCTGTTGGCTACAGCACCTACAGTTGCTCCATTTAAACGAATAAAGCCAGTTACCATATCTTTGCCATAATCTGCTTTAACTTCAAAGAACTGACCGTTATCTGCAATCTGGGAAAGAGCGATGGAAGTATCTCCCACACAGTTCTCCAGGCTTTCACATACACGGTTCAGGTCATCTGTACATTCTACAAAAGAATCGGTATCCTCAAAATTGGATGGCAGATAGGTTACCAGTTCACGGATCTTTCCAATGATCTCATCCTCTGTTCCCATACCGTCGATGAGCCCAGTCTCCTCGCTCTGGAATTTTGCAATGGAAGTATCACATTTGGAGATATTATTTCCATCCAGGGCGTTTGGAGTGTTGACAAACATTTTACCTTTCTTCTCTTCGATAAAAGTAAAATCTGTCAGTGCCGGAATAACAGCCATACCGCCGCCGCAGGTTCCGAAAATACCGGTAATCTGAGGAATTACTCCGGAAGCAAGTGTCTGCTTCATATAAATTTCACCAAAAGCCTCCAGTGCATCAGTTGCCTCCTGGAGACGAAGTCCTGCACAGTCAATCAGACCGATGACGGGAGCCCCTGTCTTCATAGCCAGATCGTACAGTCTGGAAATCTTCTTTGCATGCATCTCGCCTACGGTTCCGTTTAATACGGAAGCATCCTGGCTGTAGACATATACCAGATTCCCATCGATAACACCATATCCGGTGATTACACCGTCAGAAGGTGCCTTTTTTTCAGTCATGTTGAAATCTGTATTTCTGGCTGTTACACTTTGGCCGATTTCAACAAAACTGTTCGCGTCAAGCAAAGAAGCAATTCTTGTGCCTGCTAAGCTTTGTGTTGCATTACTCATTCTTTCTTGCCCTCCATTTTATAAAAATTTAAAAGTATAACCAAAAATTCTGCCGATTCTAATTGTACCTTTTTTCGCACAATTTTTCAATACTTTTCCATCTTTTTTGTTAAAATTTTAGCACTTGCTTTTCATACCTTCACCAGGTGTGAAAAGTAAGCGCAAAAAAATCCGCCGGATCTCTGATGGGTCTGGCGGATGCTTTTATTTAATGGAAAAAATCATGAAAGACTTTATCTACACACCATGAATAGCTTATTTTTTCAATAGTTCTGTCGGACAGAACAGGATATGAGGCGATCTTTTCTTCTCCCAGATAGTAATCGACCGTCCCGATGGACTGGCCTTTCCTTACCGGTGCCGGAAGCTTTTGGGGAATGGAGACACGACATTCCACTTTTTCTCCATCCTTTAACAACAATGTCTGGTTCCTTTCGTCCTCTGTTGCCTTGCAGACGCCGTTCACACAAATCGTCTCTCCCATTTCCATACCGGAGTTCACTCCGTCTGTGACTTCCACCTTCAGAGGCCCCGGATCCTTCCAGTAAGTCTCATAACGATAATTCTCATCTCCATATTTTAACAGTGCCTTTGTGTCGCTCCATTTATAGGTTTTGTGGTTAGGCCATCCGCAGCCCAGAAGAGAAATGATGAATGTTTTCCCATCTTCTTCGCAGGCACAGACATAACAATAGCCCGCATTTCCCGTGAAGCCGGTTTTACCGGAAAGGACTCCGTCTATCATATCCAGAAGTGCGTTGGAATTATGGATGGAAAACTGACGCTTTTTACTGAGATCCGTAAAGGAATAATCCCGGGTTTCCGTAATTCTGAGGAAAGTCTCATTCTGGATGGCATAACGCATGATAAGTGCCAGGTCTCTCGCTGTCGTATGATGAACGCCGCCTTCATCCTCCGCATCGAGGCCATTTGGTGTCACAAAATGCGTATCCGTACATCCCAGGGCTTTCGCCTTTTCGTTCATCATTTTCGCAAAATTTTCCACTGTACCGCCAACGTGCTCTGCAATGGCAACCGCAGAATCATTGTGGCTTTTCAGCATGAGGGAATAAAGAAGATCCTCCATGTAATACTGCTCTCCTTCTTTCAGGTTCAGCTGTACATCAGGCTGTGCAGCTGCGTTGGCAGAAATCGTCACATAGTCATCCCCGGATGCATTTTCCAGTGCAAGGATACAGGTCATCACTTTTGTGGTGCTGGCGTTTGGCCGTGCTGTCTCGCCATCTTTTTCGTAAAGAACGCGACCGGAATCCGCATCCATCAAAACAGCAGACAGTGCATAAAGATTTCCCGGTCCGGTATCTCTGGTCTCTCCTGAAGCATCGATCGTTTCTTCCATATCCACGGATGCCGGGATCATCTGTACCACGTTCTTCACTCCGGCTCCAGCCTGCTCCCCGCCGGCTTCGGATTCCTGTGTAAAAAGAACGAATACCGAAAAAAGGCTGATGACTGCCATATGCCTGAAGTTCATATCTCACCTCATCCCCCATTGATATGAATATCTTATGCAGTCTTGTCCGGGATATGACAAAAGAACGATCATCCGTTATAAGTCAGGTTCCACCTGTCGGAAAGCAGCTTATCCTCCCTGGATAGTTCATACAGTTCCATCAGCTCCTGCGGTGCCTTTTGGGCTTCCTCATCAAAGAGCTCCTTCAGCTTCAGGACAGGACCGGAGCACCCTTCCACAGGCTGTGGTGTCATAAAATACTCTGTAAGACTCTCCTGATTTTTGCTTCCTCCAAGGCCGGCAAGGCGGTGTACACGTTCTCTTCGCTTTCCCCCATCGTCGCAGACCATAAGGTTTGTCAGAAATTTCATCATCTTCAGTGAAATCAGGATATTACCTGTGCGAACAAGAGGAAGTGCCTGATGAATTACCTCGGCGTATTCTTTTTTTGCAGCGATACAGTCTGACGGACGATACTGATATGGATTTTTACCCGTTTCCTCCATAAGATAACGGTCAAACTCCTTTTCCAGCAAAGTGTGGGAAATGACATGGGTGTCATTCATTTCATCCACGTACGGATGGCATGCAGAATCCAGAAGATAATGGCAGCCAAAACCCAGCAGGTATGCCAGAAGCGGTCTGCTCTTTTTCTCCCTCACCTGCTTCATTCCTTCCTGGAAAAAGCCTCGTGCCTTTTCTTTATGCATCTGAATGCCAAAACAGCTCACCGGATTTTTACATACCATAAAATAAAACAGGATATCAGGCCCGTGAAGTCCGATTCGGAACAGATCTCCATTTTCCCGGATCACCTGTTTTACTTCCTTCGGCAGCTGCCGATATACTTTTTTTCCAAACAAATCATGTGTGTACGTGGTTGGCATTTCTTTTTTCTCCTTTGCTAAACGTCCAGTTTCAGCTGGATTTCTTCTTCTGCTTCCGCTTTAAAATCCGCAAGCTTTACAGGGTCAAGAACAGGAAGCTCTTCGATTCCCTGTACGCCAAAGGTACGCAGAAATTCTTCTGTTGTTCCAAAAAGGATGGGACGGCCCGGTGCATCCAGGCGGCCCAGTTCCTTTACCAGGTTATATTCCACCAGCTTATTTACCGCATGGTCGCATTTGACACCGCGGATTTTTTCAATTTCCGCCTTCGTCACCGGCTGTTTATACGCGATAATGGAAAGGGTTTCCAGCATAACATCAGTCAGTGCCGGCTTCTTTGGCTGCATGGCGATACGGATCAGATATTCGTAATATTCCTTTTTCGTGCAGAGCTGATAGGAATCCTCCAGTTCGATGATCTGGATTCCGCGCCCTTCCTGCTGATACGTATCCATCAGATTATGAATGATTTTTTCTGTTGTATTTTTATCCTGTCCAATTGCCTTGGCAATCTGTGTGATTTCCACGGAATCGCCCATGGTAAACAGGATTGCCTCAATCGCTGCCTCTAATCTCTTAATTTCCACGAAATAACCTCATTCTATGCTATTCTTCCGCAAACTCTGTCAGGTTCTTCCAGGTTTCCGGGTCTGTAACCACATCGATCTGGATATCGTCAAAAAGTCCATCCTGCTGCACATGGATATGTCCCATTTTTATCAGCTCCAGAATGGAGAGAAACGTTACCACCACCTGCGTTTTGGAGCACTGTCGTTCTAAAAGATCGCGGAAGCTGAATTTCCTGTGGCTCCTGGCAAACTCTTTCAGCTGCAGCATCTTGTCGGAAAGGCTTACCTCTTCTTTTTCAATCTTGCCGAACTTGCTTCGGATGGGGTCAATTCTGTCATCCTGTCTGCGGATGATGGATTTATAGATGGCATTGAGCTTCTCCAGAGTAATCCCGGCCAGAAGCTCCCGGGGATCCACAGGCTCCCGGTACTGCAGAACTTCTTTTGGTATGGTCGGTTTTTTATAGTATACGCCTCCTGCATCATCCATCTTGTCACGCAGTTCATAAGACATGTATTTGTACATCTTGTATTCCAGAAGCTTCTGGACCAGCTCGGCTCTGGGGTCTTCCTCTTCTCCTTCTTCATTCACCTCTTTTGGAAGGAGCATCCGGCATTTGATATCCAGAAGCGTTGCAGCCATGACCATAAATTCACTCATGATCCCCAGGTCTTCCTTTTCCATGGAATGGAGATATTCCATGTACTGATCCGTAATCTCCACGATAGGGATATCATAGATGTCGATCTTATTCTTGTCTATCAGATGAAGGAGCAGGTCCAGGGGTCCCTCAAACACATTCAGTTTTACCGATATGGCCATAAGCTGTCCTCATTTCCAAATTCTCTCAGCGAGATATTCTACACTGATTGTACCTCTTTTTCAAGTCACATTCCCCTGAAATATTATTTTCCGTCCCGCGCCGGTTTCATATGGATGAGAAGGAGTTCTCTTGGATTGTGAATGCGGATGGGAATGGTGTGTTCTCCCAGTCCGGCACTGACGATCATGTGACAGTTTCCTTTGTGAAAATCTCCGCAGCAATAGGGCGGAAACAGTAAAAACTGCGGGCAGGTAAGGCCGTGATGCTCCGAAAGGCGAAGGATTCCTCCGTGATAATGCCCGGAAACCGTCAGATCCGCTCCCCAGGAAAAATAGGTGTTCCCATATTTGGGATTGTGCGCCAGCAAAATATTGACCGCCGAAGGATTCTTTTTTCCTATAAGCTGTTCCATTACCCGGATGGACAGCGCCGGAGAATTCGGCTTATGGTAATATTCCAGAGGAAGCTCCAGCCCGTGAAACACATATCTGTCCTGCCCGATGGTACGGACAGCACGTTCGTTTCTCAGGAAAATTACGCCGCCATCTCTCAGGCTTTTTTCATAAGCCTCATATTCACGAAGGTATGTCCCCTCACGGATCATCTTTGCTTCATGATTTCCAAGAGCGTAATAGATGGGGTAATCCCTGGCAAGCGTAAGGAGAAACCGTTTTGCCGCCGCTAATGTTCTTTTGTCGATCCGTACGATCATATCTCCTGCCACAAGGATCACATCCGGATTGCTCCTGCGTATGGCTGCTTCCAGCCTGCAGTTGTCCGGACCGAATTCCAGGCCGTGCAGATCTGCCAGAAGTGCAAAACGAACACCCTCTTTTTCCCTGATTTTCGGAGAAAATATCTCGTAGGTTCTGGTTCGGAATTCTTTCATAAATCTCCTATCTGTATTTCCCTGTTCTCTTTCATTTGCCGAAACCGCAGTTTGGGAAGGTGCAGACCTTACAGTTCAGACACAGGCCTCCCTCACCGAGTGCGGCAATTTCCTCTGCCATTATCTCATCATCTGCCATCACCCGCGGAAGAACCAAATCAAAGACTGTTCTTTTTGCGTACATGACGCATCCGGGAAGGCCAAGAATCGGGATGGATTTTCCATCCTTTTCGTAATAGGACACCAGAAGCATCGCTCCCGGAAGAACAGGGGAGCCGTATGTCACGATACGCGCTCCGGTATCTTTGATTGCTCCCGGAGTCCTGTCATCCGGATCAACACTCATGCCGCCGGTGCAGATGACCATATCTGCCCCGTTTTCTATAAATTTCAGAATGTCTGCAGTGATCTGTTCTTTATCGTCCCCCGGTGTGGTCTGTCCTACCACTTCGGTAGGATATTCGTAAAGCTTATCTCTGAGAACAGGCGTAAAGGTATCCTGAATCAGACCTTTTTGCACCTCGCTTCCGGTAGTAACAATGCCAACCTTCTTCTCATGGTATGGAAGAATAGAAAAAATGGGCTCATTTCCGGCAGCCTCCACTGCTCTGTCCATCTTTTCTTTTTCAATAACAAGGGGAATGATTCTGGTTCCGGCAAGCTTGTCTCCTTTTTTTACCGGAAAATCTCCATGGCGGGACGCAATCATCATCTCTCCCAGAGAATTCACAGCCAGAAGTGCATCTCTGCGGATTTTCAAAACTCCGTCCTGATCAGCGATCAGCTCAATTTTTCCTTCCCGGATATCGGATCCATGCATGGATTTTCCGGCACAAATATCATAAAGAAGCTGAGCCGCCTCGTTTTCATGGAGAATTCCCTCTTTTTTCTCCCACACGAAAAGATGTTCTTTTCCAACTGACAACAGAAGCGGGATATCCTCCTCTTTTACCACATGGCCTTTTGAAAAAAGCACTCCTTTTTTCTGATCCTTAATAATCTGCGTAATGTCGTGGCAGAGAACACTTCCTACCGCATCTTCTGTTCTGATCTCTTTCAAAATAAAAACCTCCCTTTTCTACACAAAAGACATCTGCTGTCTGTTACAATCCGGCTCTGCACAGCTTTGCATAAACGCCGTCTTTTTCCATCAGTTCTTTATGCGTACCCTCTTCCGCGATTCCGTCCTCCGTAAGCACCAGGATTCTTCTGGCATTCCGGATCGTGGAGAGGCGGTGTGCAATGACAAACGTCGTTCTGTCTTTTGCCAGAAGCTCCAGGGATTCCTGTACCACCTTCTCACTTTCATTGTCAAGTGCTGAGGTTGCCTCATCGAAAATCAGAATCGGCGGATTTTTCAGAAACGCTCTCGCAATGGAAAGACGCTGCTTCTGCCCTCCGGAAAGCTTCACGCCCCGCTGCCCGATATCGGTGCTGTATCCGTCCGGCATTTCCATGATAAAATCATGGGCATTTGCTGCACGCGCCGCACGGATGACCTCCTCATCGGAGGCATCCGGCCTTCCGTATCGGATATTGTCCATGACAGAACCGGCAAACAGATACACATCCTGCTGCACGATTCCAATCTGTGCGCGTAAATCCTTCAGCCTGATTTTTCGAATATCCTTTCCGTCCAGGCAGATGGTACCGCCTGTCACATCGTAAAATCTTGGAATCAGACTGCACAGCGTAGTCTTTCCGGCTCCTGAGCTTCCCACCAGAGCCACATATTCGCCCGGTTTTACTTCCAGGTTTACATGGGAAAGGACGGTCTCCTGGTTTTCCTGATAATGGAATGAAACATTGTCGAAACGGATATCTCCTTCCACATGATCCAGGGGAACCGCATCCGGTGCATCCTCAATATCAGGAGCTATGGCCATCATTTCCAGGAAGCGCTCATAACCACTGTATCCATTCTGGAACTGTTCGGTAAAGTTCACAAGTTTTGTCACCGGCTCGGTGAAGTTGCTGATATATAAGAGAAATGTCACCAGATCTGCCGGTGTCAGGGTTCCGTTTGTAAGAAAAACGGCACCTGCGATAAGGGACACTACAGTGATCAGTGTGGTGAAGGCATCCATTCCCGCATGATAGCCTGCCATATAACGGTAGGACAGGCGTTTCGCATCCACGAAGCGTTCATTGCCTTTTTTAAACTTCTCAATTTCTCGTTTCTCATTTCCAAAGGATTTTACCACACGGATACCGGACAGACTATCCTCAATCTGGCTGTTGATGTCTGCAATACGGGCCCTGTTTTCTTTAAAGGCGCTCTTCATCCTTTTATTGTAGACCAGGGCATAAGTCAGCATGATCAGCACAACTGCAAAGCACAGAAGCGCCATTTTCCAGTTCACGTTGATCAGAATTGCTAAAGCGCCAAAGAGCTTGATCACGGAAATTATAATGTCTTCCGGTCCATGATGGAGAAGCTCGCTGATGTCAAACAGGTCACTGGTAATCCTGGAAAGCAGGTGTCCTACCTTCTGATTATCATAAAATGCGAAGGAAAGCTTCTGATAATGGCTGAAAATCTCATTTCGCATATCATGCTCAATATAAGCTCCCATCATATGGCCATAATAGGTGATAAAATACCGGCTTCCCAGCTGTACCAGTATCAGGAGCAGCATTCCGATGCCGATTTTTACGATCACGCCTTCCGCCTCGTTTA
>JALERH010000023.1 GCA_022764275.1 Blautia sp.
CTGGAGCAGGAGCTTGGCTGCCCTCTGTTTGTGAGAAACCATCATCAGGCGAAACTCACAGCCAGAGGGCAGCAGTTTTATGATGGAATGAAAACAATTAATGAGCAGTACCGCAGCCTGTGCCAGGAATTACATCGGAACAGGAGCCAGGAACTGCGTATTGGTATGATCACCACAGATTACGTGGACTTTCCGGTCCTGCGGGGGTTTGAACAGCAATATCCCCAGTATTCCGTTTATTTTTCCTTTGGTTCAGAGGAAAAACTGGAGGAGGATCTGACCTGCGGAAGAGTGGATGCCTTGATCTGTCCGGATATTCTCAATGCACAAGAGCGGCTTTCCCGGAAGGTGAACGTGGGGAGAATCCCTGTGCTTTCTGCAAAAACGGTGGTCGTGTGTTCGGCAGAGCTTCTTTCACGGCTGAAAACGGTGGAAAAAGTGATAGAAAGCCAGCCGCTTGTTACCAAAACCGGAGACAGGGATTACCATGAATTTTGCAGACAGGAGCTTAGGAAACTTTACGGGACAACCTTTTCAGAGGTGATTACGGTGAAGGGCTTTTCCCAACAGCTGCTTATGGTCAATATGGCAAACGGATTTGCCATCATTCCTGAAAGAAGTCACATTGAGGGAGGAAATATGGAAGCTTTTCCGCTGCCATCCGTATTTGATGAGGTGTCGGAGCTTTTATATCCTGTGTCCAACAGCCCTGAGCCACTGGAAAAACTGATTCGTTTTATCGAAGAGAGAGGACAGGACAGCTTTCCTGAACCATGAAAAAAATTGCTGACAAAAGCAAAAGAAATCGTTTTTCAGACAGAAGATTTTCCGATATGATAGGGACAGTCAGAATCGAAGCTTATCAGGAGGAAAATCAATGCAGAAGGATTTAACAAAGGGCAGTGTTTTCCGGGTACTCATCCAGTTTTCACTGCCTTATCTTTTGTCCTGTTTTCTCCAGACCTTTTATGGCCTGGCGGATTTGTTCATCACGGGACAGTTTAACGGAGCGGATGCAATCTCCGCAGTTTCTGTGGGAAGCCAGATAATGCACATGCTCACGGTCATCATCGTGGGACTTGCCATGGGTTCTACCGTCACCATCAGCCATCATATTGGGGAAAGAGATATGAAAAAGGCAGGAAGGGCAGTGGGGAACACGGTGTCCCTGTTTCTTACATTTGCAGTTATCCTCACCATAGGCCTTCTCCTTGGCGTGGAGGGAATCCTGAAATGTGTTTCCATACCGCCGGAGGCATATGCACAGACCAGAACTTATCTGATCATCTGCTTTGCGGGAATTCCGTTTATCACAGCATACAATATTATCAGCTGTATTTTCCGCGGAATGGGAGACTCCAGAAGCCCGCTGTATTTTGTTGCCGCGGCGTGTGTGATGAATGTTGTACTGGACTTCTTATTGATCGGCTGCTTTTCCATGGGAGCTGCAGGTGCGGCATTTGGCACGGTGATCTCTCAGACGGCAAGTGTGGTCATTGCTCTTGCGGCAATCCGGAAAAAGAGGCTTGGTCTGTCTGTAAAAAAAGAGGATTTCCGTCCGGACAAAAAGAGTCTGGGAAACATTCTCAGGATAGGAATCCCCATTGCTTTTCAGGACGGTCTGATTCAGGTTTCCTTTATGATCATTACCATTATTGCGAACCGGAGAGGCGTAACGGCAGCTGCCAGTGTGGGAATCGTAGAGAAAATCATCAGCTTTTTCTTCCTGGTTCCATCGGCAATGCTTTCCTCCATTTCGTCCATCACCGCACAGAATGTAGGTGCCAGACGGTATCGCCGGGGAGCAAAAACACTGCAGTACGGGGTGACGATCGCAGTGTCCTTTGGCGTTTTGATGACGAATCTCTGCCAGTTTCTGGCTCCGCAGATCCTGGGACTGTTTACAGAGGATGCCATGGTGGTGGAAATGGGAAGCCAGTATCTTCGTGCGTATGTTCTGGACTGCATTGTGGCAGGAGTGCATTTCTGCTTCAGCGGATACTTCTGTGCCTATGGATATTCCGGGATTTCTTTTCTGCAAAACGTGGTTTCCATTGTTCTGCTGCGTGTGCCAGGCGCATATCTGGCATCGGAATACTATCCGGATACGCTTTACCCCATGGGACTGGCTGCTCCGGCAGGTTCACTTTTGTCCGCAATTATCTGTATCATTGTATTTGTTATGTGGCGAAAAAAATTCCTGCCGCCACAGGGACAGCAGGAAAATGGACGATGAATACAGCTTGTTAAAATTTTTCTTTTTGCGCGAATTCCTTTACGAGCTTCACCACAGTGGGCGCCAGGAGGAACAGCGCGATCAGGTTCGGAATGGCCATCAGTCCGTTAAAGGTATCAGCAATGCCCCATAAAAGTCCAAGATCCATGGTGGCACCGAGAATAGCAACCAGAGAATAGGCTACCATAAAAACTTTGATGATTTTGGAGCTGAATAAAAACTCAATACATCTGGCTCCGTAAAGTCCCCATCCCAGAATGGTGGAAAAGGCAAAGCAGCACATGGCAACTGCCGTGAAAATGGAAACCCAGCTGCCGTATGTAGCGGTAAAACCGGAAATGGTAAGCTCTGCTCCTGCAGCCTGTCCGTAGGAAATAGGCACACCGCTTAAAAGGATTACAAGGGCGGTGAGGGTACAGATGACGATGGTATCTGCAAATACCTCAAAGACCCCGAAAAAGCCCTGCTTTACAGGTTTTTGTGTATCGGCACATGCGTGTGCGATGGAGCCGGTACCAAGACCTGCCTCGTTGGAAAAGATTCCCCTGGAGACACCCTTTTTCATGCTGAGGAAAAAGCTTCCTACAACACCGCCTGTCACTGCGGACGGCTTAAAGGCCCCTTCTACGATCTGGCAGAAGATTGCCGGAACTTCATCAATATTTATCACGATTACTCCAACTGCAAGAATGATATAAAGCAATGCCATAAACGGTACCAGTTTTTCTGTGACACGGCCGATTCTCTTAATGCCTCCCAGAAGGATCAGAGCTACCAGAAAGGCAATGACGATGCCGATCACAAGATTCACTGTCTTTACAGAGGAAGCAGAAACCACATTATAATTTAACAGTGCGGAATCAATGGCTGTGGTAATGGTGTTTACCTGTGTGGCATTTCCGGTACCAAATACGGTAAGCACGCCGAAGGCAGAAAACAGGAAGGCAAGCCAGTGCCATTGTTTGCCGAGACCGTTTTTGATGTAGTACATGGGACCGCCCACAAGGTCGCCCTGTTCATTTCTTTCGCGGAAATGGACAGCCAGAGTTACTTCGGAAAACTTCGTACACATACCGAGAAGTGCGGAAATCCACATCCAGAATACAGCACCCGGTCCTCCGATCGCGATAGCCCCTGCCACACCAGCGATATTACCGGTACCAACTGTGGCGGCCAGAGCGGTACAGACTGCCTGGAATGGGGTCATGGAACCATCAGAGGCCTCCTTTTTCCGGAAAATCCTTCCGATGGTGGTTTTGATTGCATAAGGAAATTTACGGATCTGTATGAAATTCGTGCGGATACTTAAGTAAAGTCCGACACCGATGATACAGATCATTGCAGGAACACCCCAGATAAAGTTGTTCACAGCATTGTTAATGGATTCGATTGTCTGTAACATAAATTATAGTTCCCTTCTTTAGCGTATTAATTTATAATAGCATATTTTGTAAAATTTGACAATGCAGACGGGATAGGCTAAAATAATTTTTATATATATTTCTCAGAAAAGAATGCATGAAAAGGAGGAAAAAGATATGAATCCGGTGTATGAAAAGCTGTTAAAATGTTATGATAGTGTGAAAGAAAAGGTGGATTTTAAGCCTCTGGTCGCCCTGGTTCTGGGATCAGGACTGGGCGGATATGCGGATGAGATCAGGGTGGTGGAGACTCTGGATTACAGTGAGATAGAGGGTTTTCCTGTTTCCACTGTGCCAGGCCATAAGGGCCGGTTTGTTTTCGGATATGTGGGAGAGGTTCCGGTAGTGGTCATGCAGGGCAGAGTACACTATTATGAAGGATATTCCATCCAGGATGTGGTGCTTCCCACCCGTCTTATGAAGCTGATGGGCGCAGAAGTGCTGTTTCTTACAAATGCGTCAGGCGGGATTAATTATGACTTTGCACCTGGCGATTTTATGCTGATCACGGACCAGATTTCTTCCTTTGTACCGTCTCCGCTGATCGGACAGAATATCGAAGAACTGGGACCGAGATTTTGTGATATGAGCGAGGTTTATGACAAAGATCTGCGGGAAATCATCCGCTTATCTGCAAAGAAACTGGATATTCCGCTGAAGGAAGGCGTGTATGTACAGCTTACAGGACCTGCCTTTGAAACTCCGGCGGAAATCCGGATGTGCCGGACACTGGGAGCGGATGCCGTGGGAATGAGTACCGTATGTGAGGCTGTGGCTGCCAACCATATGGGCATGAAAATCTGCGGAATCTCCTGTATTTCCAATCTGGCCTGCGGCATGACGGATAATCCTCTGTCACATGCGGAGGTTCAGGAGACAGCAGACAGGGTGGCTCCTCTGTTTAAAAAGCTGATCACAGAGTCCATCGAGAATATCGGAGCCGGGGTGATAAGATGACAGAGCAGGCGGGCAAAAAAGCAGACATGGATCATGTGCACCTTTCTGATGACGGAAAGCATGTGGTAATCCTGGATCAGTCAAAGCTTCCGGGAAAAACGGAATATCTGACTCTGGAGACGGCACAGGATATCTAC
The DNA here is from genome assembly GCA_022764275.1 of Blautia sp. Lineage (GTDB taxonomy): Bacteria > Bacillota > Clostridia > Lachnospirales > Lachnospiraceae > Blautia_A. The sequence continues at coordinate 4,752 of JALERH010000023.1, forward strand.
GAAGCCATTGTTACGTGTGACAGATGAAAATGCAGGCCGGCCGGTGAGGGAAATCCTGGAGCTTCTTGGCAGGGAATGCCGGGCAATCCATGAGGAGGACATCGCCATGTGCAAAGCGATTTCCAGGTATGGATTAAGTCTTTTAAAAGATGGGGATGGGATTCTGACACACTGTAATGCCGGTCCTCTTGCCACATCCCGCTATGGCACCGCACTTGGGCCGCTGATTCTGGGAAAAGAGCTGGGGATGAACTTTCACGTTTACGCAGATGAGACCAGGCCTCTTCTCCAGGGAGCCAGGCTGACCAGCTATGAGCTGAATAAAGCAGGCATTGATGTGACTCTGATCTGCGACAATATGGCCAGTATGGTCATGAAAAACGGATGGGTGCAGGCATGTTTTGTGGGTTGTGACCGGGTGGCTGCAAACGGAGATACGGCAAACAAAATCGGGACAAGCGGAGTGGCAATCCTGGCGAAATATTACGGAATTCCGTTCTATGTTCTGGGACCTACCTCTACCATTGACTTAAGCTGCAAAACAGGGGCAGATATCAAAATTGAGGAACGCAGCCCGGATGAGATCAAAAAAATGTTTTATAAAGAGCCGATGGCTCCGGAAGAGGTGAAGTGCTTTAATCCGGCTTTTGATGTGACGGATCACACACTGATCGCAGGAATCGTAACCGAAAAAGGAATCTGCAGGGCGCCTTATGAGGAAAGTCTTGCGGCACTTTTTCAGTGATCATATAAGGGGGACTGTTATGAATATCCGTTTTTATAACGCAAGAATTTTAAATAAGAATTTTGAGATCCAGGAGGGTGAACTCCACGTAAAGGGAAAGCGGATTTCCTATATCGGACCGCCAAAAAGCAAGGAGGATCTTTTGTGGGAAAGCTGGGACAGGGAGATCGATGCGAAAAGAAACCTTTTAATTCCGGGATTCAAAAACGCACATACCCATTCGGCTATGACTTTCCTGCGCTCTTATGCAGATGACCTGCCTCTGCTGGATTGGCTGAATCAGCAGGTATTTCCCATGGAAGCAAAGCTTGTGCCCGAGGATATCTATCATCTGTCAAAGCTTGCCATTCTGGAGTATCTTTCCAGTGGGATCACGGCAAATTTTGATATGTATTTCTGCCCGGAGGAAATCGCCAGGGCATCAGTGGACTGCGGTTTCCGTACCGTGATGGTTTCTCCTTTAAATGATTTTACTTCAAACCCACAGGAAATGGAAGAAAATTACCTGAAGCTGAATCGCTATCATCCTCTGATCAGCTATGTGCTTGGCTTTCACGCTGAGTATACCACGGGCAGAGAACGCCTGGAGGCGGTAGCCCGCCTGGCGGAAAAATATAAAGCACCGGTATTTACCCATAATTCGGAAACCTTGTCTGAGGTACAGCAGTGCATCGAACGAAACGGGACAACCCCTACGGCATATCTGGACAGCCTTGGGATTTTTAATTATGGAGGCGGTGGGTATCACTGTGTTTATATGAGTGACGAAGACCTGGAAATATTCAAAAAGAGAGGTCTTTTTGCTGTGACGAATCCTGGCTCAAACACAAAGCTGGCAAGCGGTATTGCACCGATTGGCAGGATGCTTGAAATGGGAATCCCGCTGGCAATCGGAACAGACGGACCGGCAAGCAATAACTGTCTGGATATGTTCCGGGAGATGTTCCTTGTGACCGGGCTTGCAAAGCTCAGAGAAAAGGATGCCTCCGCGGTTCCGGCAGAAGATGTGCTGAAAATGGCAGTTTCCGGAGGCGCCCATGCCATGGGACTGACTGATTGTGACTGTCTGGCAGAAGGAAAAATGGCAGATCTGGTCATGATCGATCTGCACAGACCGAATATGCAGCCGGAGAATCATCTGGTAAAAAATCTGGTATACAGCGGAAGCAAGGAAAATGTAAAACTGACCATGGTAGATGGAGAAATCCTCTATGAAAACGGGCAGTTCTTTGTCGGGGAGGATGCGGAAGAGATTTATGCGAGAGCAAATGAAATCATCGGTAAGTACCGCTGAAGCGGGAGAGTTCAGTGATCAGGAAACGAAAAAAGCTGGGGACACGGAGGTTTTGGATTGAAGGTAATTGCACATATACACAGTGATTTTCCCATAAAATTTGGAATTCCTCATCAGAGCGGCAGGATACAGGAGCTGAAAGCAGAAATTGTTTTTGAACCGGAATACCGCAATCCGGACGCCTTCCGGGGGCTGGAGGAATATACGTACATCTGGATCATCTGGGAATTTTCCCAGGCGGTCAGGGAAAAATGGTCTCCTACGGTAAGGCCTCCGAGACTGGGAGGAAACATCCGAAAAGGGGTTTTTGCCACTCGTTCCCCGTTTCGGCCAAATCCTATCGGTCTATCCTGCGTAAAGCTGGAAAGCGTTGAGCTGCATTCCTCAGACGGTCCTGTGCTTCACGTATCAGGAGCAGACCTGATGGATGGGACGCCGATCTATGACATCAAGCCGTATCTGCCCTACGTGGACAGCCATCCCGATGGGAAAGGCGGTTTTACGGATCAGATAGAGGATCATAAGCTTAAGGTGGAATTTCCGGAAAAATGGCTTACCATGATTCCGGAAGGCAGCAGGAATGCTCTGCTGGCTGTCCTTGCGGACGATCCCAGACCGGGCTACCAGAAAGATCCGGATCGTGAATACGGCATGCCCTTTGGCAGCCTGGATATCCATTTTACCGTGGATGGAGATATTCTGAGAGTGTGCGGCGTGACGGAGTTTAAGCGGGAGCAGCCGTGATTTTTGTGAAAATTCACAGTTTTATTTTGCCGGAGAAAGAAACGCTTGCAAAATACACTTCTTTTTCATAAAATAGATTACATGCTTTATAGCGGTAAAGAGAAAAAGTATTGAGGAGCACAGAATTATGAAAAAAGTAGTGAAATTTGGAGGCAGCTCCCTGGCCAATGCGGAGCAGTTCCAGAAAGTAGGAGATATTATCCGCAGTGAGGAGAGCAGACGTTATGTGGTGCCGTCCGCTCCCGGAAAAAGATTTGACGGAGACACAAAAGTGACCGATCTGCTTTACGGCTGCTATGCCGCAGCAGAAAACGGTGAGGATTTTGATGAAAAATTAGATGCCATTAAAGAGCGTTATTACGAGATTATCCGTGGACTTTCCCTGAATCTTTCTCTGGAAGAGGAATTTCAGAAAATCCGTGAGGATTTCAAGGCTCAGGCAGGAAAAGAATATGCGGCATCCCGCGGGGAGTTTTTGAATGGTAAAGTGATGGCAGCATACCTTGGCTATGAGTTTGTGGATGCGGCAGAAGTGATTCGTTTTGATAAAAACGGCAATCTGGAAAGAGAAAAAACCAATAAGCTTCTGTATAAAAGACTTTCCAAATGTGAGCGCGCCGTGATCCCGGGCTTCTACGGAGCCACTGAGGATGGAAAGGTGAGGACATTTTCCCGTGGCGGTTCCGATGTGACCGGATCTCTTGTGGCAAAGGCAATCGAGGCAGACATGTATGAAAACTGGACCGATGTTTCCGGTATGCTGGTAACAGATCCAAGGATTGTGGATAATCCGGCGGTAATTGAAACGGTTACTTATCGGGAACTTCGTGAGCTTTCCTATATGGGGGCCACGGTGCTTCATGAGGAGGCTATTTTCCCGGTCAGAAAAGAGGGAATCCCTATCAATATCCGCAATACCAACCGTCCTGAAGACAAAGGAACCCTCATTGTGGAGAGCACCTGCAAGAAACCGAAATATACGATTACCGGTATCGCAGGAAAGAAGGGCTTCTGCTCTATTAATATCGAAAAGTCCATGATGAACAGCGAGATTGGCTTTGGAAGAAAGGTGCTGCAGGTTTTTGAGGATCAGGGAATCAGTTTTGAACACATTCCTTCCGGTATCGATACCCTGACAGTTTATGTCCATCAGGATGAATTTGAGGAGAAAGAACAGGAAGTGATCGCGGGTATCCATCGTGCTGTACAGCCGGATTTTGTGGAAATGGAATCCGACCTGGCTCTGATTGCAGTGGTAGGCCGCGGAATGAAATCTACCCGCGGAACAGCAGGAAGGATTTTCTCAGCACTGGCTCATGCGAATGTCAATGTAAAAATGATCGATCAGGGTTCCAGCGAGCTGAATATCATTATCGGTGTGGAAAACAGGGACTTTGAAGCAGCTGTAAAGGCAATTTATGATATTTTTGTTATGACACAGATCTGAAAACGTAAAGAATAGGATATGCGGGAAAAGATTCCGGAGGCGAAAACCTTTGGAATCTTTTTTTCGTCCCGTTTTATAACCTTGACAGAATCGAACATGCGTTCTATATTTAGACAAGAACATTTGTTTGGAAGGCGGGATGCGGCATGATTATACGGGAATCTATGACAATCATGGAAAAACTGGAGATTCTGTCAGATGCGGCGAAATATGATGTGGCGTGTACATCCAGTGGTATGGACAGAAGAGGGGACCAAACCGGGATTGGCAACAGTATACAGGCTGGCATCTGTCACAGTTTTGCCGGGGATGGACGGTGTATCAGCCTTCTGAAGATTTTGTACACGAATGAGTGTGTGTTTGACTGTAAATATTGCATCAACCGGGCCTCCAATGATGTGGTGCGTGCCAGCTTTACACCGGAAGAGGTGTGCAGGCTTACCATCGAATTTTACCGACGTAATTACATCGAAGGGCTGTTTTTAAGCTCTGGCGTGAAGGAGAGTCCTGATGTCACGATGGAGGAGCTGTGCCGGACGGTGGAGCTTTTGCGGAACAAATACCATTTCCAGGGCTATATCCATCTGAAGGCAATTCCGGGTGCATCACCGGAGCTCATTGAAAAGGCAGGCTATCTGGCAGACAGGATGAGTGTGAATCTGGAGCTTCCTACGGCTGATGGCCTGAAGCGGCTTGCACCTCATAAGAGCCGGAGAACGATTCTGAAACCGATGAAGCAGATTCAGCTTCGCCGTGAAGAAAACAAGGAGGAACTGGCATTGTACCGGCAGGCTCCCAGGTTTGTACCGGCAGGACAGAGTACCCAGATGATTATCGGAGCTGCAGGGGAAAGCGATTATGAGATCGTATCTGTTGCGGAATCCCTTTATCAGAATTTTTCTCTGAAGAGGGTATTTTATTCTGCGTTTGTGGCAGTCAATCAGGATAAAGATCTGCCCATGCTTCCTTCCGGACCGCCTCTCCTTCGGGAACATCGGCTTTACCAGGCAGACTGGCTGCTTCGCTTTTACGGATTTCAGGCATCCGAGCTTTTATCAGAAAAGCATCCGAATTTTAATCTTCTCCTGGATCCGAAATGTGACTGGGCGGTGAATCATCTGGAGTTTTTCCCTGTGGAGATCAATACCGCGGATTATTATGAGCTTTTACGGGTACCGGGCATCGGAGATAAATCAGCAAAAAGGATTGTCGGGGCGCGCAGGACACATTCCCTGGATTTTGAGGATTTAAAGAAAATCGGTGTGGTACTGAAACGGGCTCTGTATTTTATTACGTGCCGGGGACGGATGATGTATCACACGAAGCTTGAGGAAGACTATATCATACGGAATATCCTGGATCCCAGGGAGAAATTGCCGGGGACAGATTCCAGAGTGACTTATCGGCAGCTTTCTCTGTTTGATGATGAATTATACCGGAAGGATGTGATTGCATGAATGGGGAGAAAACGGTACTGATCTGTGAAAACTCGATGGAAGGTATTTTTACGGCTGTCTATGACGGGTGGCTGGATGGAACAGGGAATCATGAGGTGGAGGTGCGGACCTGCATGCCGGATAATCTGGAGCTTTTCTGTACCTACCGTGCCATTGAGACCGATCAGGTGAAAGCGGGAAAGGTAATGCGTACCATCCTGATGAAGCTTGGCACAGAAATATATGAATATATCTGCTATGCGGCAGTATCTCTTCATCCGGACCGGGGAACGGCCATTTACCGGGTCCTTCGGAAGGCCCTGGGGCATGGGCGGTGTAATACACGGGTCATGGAAGCGCTGGCGGACCCGGACGTGTGTCTGGTCGCGAAGCTTCGCACAAAGGTATGGCACGAGTTTCACCGGTATTTGGGGTTTGTGCGTTTTTACGAAGTGGGAGGAGGGGTGCTTTTTTCCAGAATCAGACCGGAAAATGACATTCTTGCCATGCTTGGTCCCCATTTTTCCAACCGTTTTCCAAATGAGAACTGGATGATCTACGACGAAGGGCGTGAGACGGTGCTGCTTCATCCAAAAAGAGGAGAGTGCAGTCTCAGGAGCGGTGTTACACTTTCAGAGGAGTACCGGGAGACGCTTTCCAATACGGAAGAATATGAGGAATTGTGGAGGTGCTTCTGCAAAAGTATTACGATTCAGGAGAGGACAAACGGAATGCTTCAGCAGCAGTTCCTCCCGCTGAAATTCAGGAAGAATATGACGGAGTTTACCTGAAAAATGAGATGTGCTATACTTATGCCATGACACAGGCAGGAACAGGAGTATAGCGATTATGGAAAAACCGGTTATCCGAATATCCGTCAGGAATCTGGTGGAGTTTATCCTAAGAAGCGGCGACCTTGACAGTCGCCGGGGCTCCATAGATAAGGAAGCCATGTTAAAAGGCGGCAGACTTCACAGAAAAATTCAGAAACAGATGGGAAGCAATTACCGCTCTGAGGTCTCGCTGAAATGGGAGACAGAATATGAAGATCTTACGATTCTGGTGGAAGGGCGTGCCGACGGTATTCAGACAGAGGAAGACCGCGTAACGATAGACGAAATCAAAGGCATTTACGGTGATCCGGAGCATTTAAGGGAACCGGTGCCGGTTCACCGTGCCCAGGCTATGTGCTACGCCAGGATATACGGGGAGATGGAAAAACTGGATGAAATCGACGTCCAGATGACCTATGCAAATCTGGATACAGAAGTAATCCGCCGCTTCCGTGAGACTTTCTCCATGAACAGCCTTCGGGAATGGTATCAGAAGCTTCTGAATGCATACCATAAGTGGGTTTCCTACAAACTGAAATGGCAGAAGGAAAGAAATGCTTCCATGGCGGGACTGGAGTTTCCATTTCCATACCGCGAGGGACAGCGAAAAATGGTGACCAGTGTTTATCATACCATTGCCTGTGGAAAGCAGATTTTTATTCAGGCGCCTACCGGAATCGGAAAAACCATGTCTACTATTTTTCCGGCAGTGAGAGCTGTAGGCGAGGGAAAAGGGGATACCATCTTTTATCTTACGGCAAAGACCATTACCCGTAAGGTGGCGGAAGAAGCGTTTCTCATTCTTCAGGAAAAGGGATTGAAATATAAATTTATCACCATTACGGCGAAGGAAAAGCTGTGTGCAAACGAGGAGAAGTGTAAATGTAATCCACAGGACTGTCCGTATGCAAAGGGACATTTTGACCGTGTGAATGATGCTGTGTATGAAATGTGGACTTCCGGGCACATATTTGACCGCAATGCAATCCTTGAACAGGCGGAGAAATGGAGTGTATGCCCATTTGAAATGAGTCTGGATCTGGCTGTGTGGGTGGATGCGGTTATCTGTGATTACAATTATGTTTTCGACCCAAACGTACATCTGAAACGGTTCTTTGGAGAAGGTGTTTCCGGAAAGTATATTTTTCTGATTGATGAGGCGCATAATCTTGTGGAGCGCGGCCGTGAGATGTACAGCGCGTGCATCTGTAAGGAGGATATCCTGGAGGTAAAGAAAAAAGTAAAGCCTCATGCTGCTCACCTGGCCAGAGCTCTGGAAAAAGTGAACCGACAGCTTCTGGAACTGAAAAAAGAGTGCGTCAGGTATCAGATTCTGGAAAATCCGGGATCTGTCCCGCTGGGGCTTCTGCAGGTGCAGGGGGAGATGGATAAACTTCTGGAGGAGCAGGCAGACTCGGAGCTTGCAGACGAGATCCTGGATTTTTATTTTACGGTAAGAGATTTTCTGAACATTGCAGAGCTTGTGGATGAGAATTATGTGGTTTATACGGAGAATGGTGAGGACGGCAGATTCCGTATGAAGCTTTATTGCGTCAATCCGGCATCCAATCTCCACGATTACCTGGAAAAAGGAGTCAGCACCGTGTTTTTCTCAGCAACCCTTCTTCCTCTTCACTATTACCGGAAGCTATTGAGTACACAGAAGGATGATTTTGGTATCTATGTCCGGTCGCCTTTTTCACAGGAGAAGCGTTGTATTCTGGTAGGCGGCGATGTGAGCAGCCGCTATACCAGGAGAAATTACGAAGAATACCGCAGGATTGCAGAATATATTGCCAGGGTCGTGTGGCAGAAAAAAGGAAATTATATGGTCTTTTTTCCTTCCTACAGGCTTCTGGAGGACGTATTCCAGGTATTTGAGGAGGAATTTTCCACAGATTGGGTGAGATGTATCTGCCAGAGCTCTTCTATGAGTGAACGGGATAGAGAAGAATTTCTGGAGGAATTTGAGAAAAATGAGGATTCCCTGGTGGCATTCTGCATTATGGGAGGTGTTTTTTCCGAGGGAATCGACCTGATGGGAGAAAAACTGATCGGAGCGATCGTGGTGGGTACGGGAATCCCTCAGATCAGCAATGAACGGGAAATCCTGAAGACATACTATACGGCCCGGGGAGAAAACGGCTTCGATTACGCATACCGTTATCCGGGAATGAATAAAGTATTACAGGCTGCGGGCAGGGTGATACGGACACAGGAGGATACAGGGGTAATCGTACTTTTGGATGACCGCTTTCGAAGCCCGGAATACCGGAATCTTTTCCCGATGGAATGGTCAGACAGGAAACTATGCTCGCTGGCCAATGCAGAGTATCTTTTAAAGGAATTCTGGAGCAGGGAAAACAGGAAGCCTATGCGGCTGGAGAACTGAAACATGGAACTATTTCTCTGATCGAGGAGGGGACACTGGTGGTTGCAGTGCAATTATTCCGCTTCAGCTTTTCGGATATTATGTGTCGGTGGGAAGAGGCCTGGATGTGGATAAACCGAGAAACCTGGCGAAATCTGTCACTGTAGAATGATATGAAATAAGATTGAATTTTGACGAAAAGAATTGCACTGGCAGACAAAAAAGGTTATACTTTCCCTTAATTAAAAAAAGGAGAAGTATATGAGAAATCATAAAAGAATAAAATGGGCAGGGATCCTGCTTACGGGATGCTTATTGACCATGACTGTGCTGCAGCCCGTCCGGGCGGATAATACGGGAGAAGGAAGCCTTTCTTCTGTAACTGAAGAATCCCAGATCCGTCCTATTCCGTCAAGCGGTGGAAAGTATATGCTGAAAAGTGACGGCTTTTACTGCCTGAATGAAGACGGTTCCAAAGATGCAGTTCCAGCGGTACATTATTTTGATCATTTTGTCATAGGGGGAACGGTCTTCAACGGATATTACTACCACGATGAGAGCGGAAGATTTAAAGCAGAAGATACCCATCTGGTTCATATCAAACAGGTCTCTCTTCCCGTGGATGACGACAGCGAGTCAGAGGCGATGGTGTTTGACGGATTTTATATGGTGAGCAATCTTGGAAAAATATCCGCAGCACCGCAGGTACGATATCTGGATCATGTGAATACGGATGGGACAACCTTTGACGGATTTTATTATTTTGATCAGTGCGGGAGGTTGGTTCAGGAAGGTATCATTCGTTACCTGGAAGGGGTAAAGTGTCAGGAACGCGAATTTTCAGGCTGGTACTATTTTGGCGGTACAGGAGGTGTACTGTCCCAGGGAGGTACTACACCGGAGGGGCTGGCTGTGGATGAGAGCGGCAGAGTGCCCGACATGGAGTCTCCCGGCATCGATAACCTGAAGAAAACGCTGGAAAAACTCATCTCAGGTTACGACGGGGAGTGGAGTGTCTATGTCAAAGACCTTGGAACCGGGGAAGAACTTGTAATCAATGATAAGAAGATGGTTTCCGCCAGTCTGATCAAAGCCTTTGTCATGGCAAAGACCTATGACAATATGGATGTTGTATACAGTACGCAGGCTGCGCGGCTGAACACAACCCCGGATAATGAGGCTGTAATGAAAAAGGTGGAGAATCTTCTTACGAATATGATTACAGTCAGCGATAATGAATCCTTTAACGAACTGGTACGTCTGCAGACGGAATACTATGATTTTGCACTGGGAGCCAGAACCATTAACCGTTATCTGAGAAAAGAAGGGTACAGCAGCACTTCTGTATTACACACATTGGCTCCTTCCTCTTCCAGTCCGGTGGGAATCGGAGAAAGCAATACCACTTCGGTAACAGACTGCGGCCGTTTGCTGGAAAGCATTTATCGAAAAAAATGTGTCAGTAAAAAGGCTTCAAAGCAGATGCTGGAGCTCCTTCTGGCGCAGAATAACACGACGAAAATCCCCACTGCACTGGATGCAGGCATAAGTGTGGCAAATAAGACCGGCGAAAATGACAGCGTACAGCATGATATTGCCATTGTCTACGGAGAGAAAACAGATTATATCCTGTGTGTGATGTCTGAGGAATGTAAAAATGAGAACGATGCCATTGAACACATCCGCAGTATCTCAGGTGTTGTGTATGATTATCTGAACTGGTAACACGCGGTATTATGTGCCTGGCGATGTGGTGGACAATATGGTATGTGGGAAAAAGGAATAATATTCCTGAATATACAAAAAAATTGCTTGACCCTAACAAATTTTTGATATAGAATAAAAATAACATATTGCTAGAAAGATAAAAATCATTTTTGAAAGGAGATTTCAACATGAAAGTAGTTTATACAGATCAGGCTCCGGCAGCAATCGGACCATATTCTCAGGCAATTGTTTTAAATGATGTTTTATTTACTTCCGGACAGATTCCGGTGAATCCGGCTACCGGAGAGATTGCAGGAGATACCATTGAAGTTCAGGCAGAACAGGTAATGAAGAACCTTGGAGCAGTTCTTGCAGAAGCCGGAACCAGTTTTGAGAATGCAGTAAAGACCACCTGCTTCCTGGCCGACATGGGAGATTTTGCAAAATTTAATGAAGTCTATGCAAAATATTTCGTAAACAAACCAGCCCGTTCCTGCGTTGCGGTAAAGACTCTTCCGAAGAATGTTCTCTGTGAAGTGGAAGTAATTGCAGCAATCGAAAAATAAACCTCATTGATATTGAATGTGACCTCCCGGGAAACCGGGAGGTTTTTTGGGCAATTAATCGAACAAAATTTATTCCCCGGCGCTCCCGGGAACGATTGCTTTTTGCAAAAAAATCATGTATAATAGCAATCTGTAATATTGTCATTTTTATCAATGACGAGTGGAGACTCAGATAAGAGACAGATCATGATTAAGTAAAAATTCAGGAGGAGATAATTACATGCGAGTCGATGCGGATGATTATGGCCGACCTTGCAGCTGCGGGAAGGAACATCATATAGAAGTCAGGGAGATACTGATTGAAGAAGGAGCCATAGAAAAGCTGGAAGAGGAGATGTCGGAGGGATTTTTAAAAGAATACATTTCACCTCTTCTGATCTGTGATACGAATACCTGCCGGGCAACAGAAGAAATCATGGAAGAAATCTATGACCGCTGTCAGGTGATCGTACTGGAGGCGGAAGGCCTGCACGCAGATAACCATGCGGTAAAGATTGTGGAGAACAATATGGATGAGGACATTGATCTGATTCTTGCCGTAGGTTCAGGAACGATTCACGATATCAGCCGATATGTGGCATTTCAATACAGAATTCCCTTTATTTCTGTTCCAACCGCAGCAAGTGTGGATGGATTCGTATCTACTGTGGCAGCAATGACATGGGACGGACTGAAAAAGACCATGCCTGCCGCTGCCCCCATGTGTGTCTATGCGGACACAAATATATTTGCAAATGCCCCGAAGCGGCTGAATGCTTCCGGTGTATCCGATCTGATGGGAAAATACATCTGCCTGGCAGATTGGAAAATCGCACATCTTCTGACAGGAGAGTACTACTGTGAACGCATTGTGGAGATGGAAGAAAAAGCTTTAAAAACTGTGCGCGGAGCTTTAAGGGATATCGCAGATGGAGAACCGGATGCCTGCGAGAAGCTGATGTATGCCCTTATTCTTTCCGGACTGGCCATGCAGATGACAGGAAATTCACGTCCGGCTTCCTGTGCAGAGCACCATATGTCACATCTCTGGGAGATGGAAGTCATAAACGGACCACTGGATGCACTCCATGGAGAAAAGGTTTCCGTTGGCACCATGCTGGTGTTAAAGGAATATAAGCGGATCGCAGAGGCTATCCATGAAAACCGCTGCCGGGTCAGAGAATATGAGGATGAAGATGCACAGCTTCTGCAGGAGACTTTTGGGAAAAAGGGCATTCTGGAGGGAATCCGGAGGGAAAACGAGCCGGAATTGCTTCTGGAAGTATCACCGGATCATCTGCGAAAATGTCTTCCGGACATAGCGGAAATTATTGATGAAATTCCGGATGAACCGGAAATGAAGCATCTCCTGGAAAAAGCAGGCTGCAAAAAAAGTGTTTACGAGATTGGGCTTGAAGAAGAAGCCATTCCTGTAAGCCTGCGCCTTGCACCTTATGTACGCAGACGATTAAGTCTCCTGCGCGTGAGTAAAATGCTTGAAATCAGGTAAAAGGAAAGTATAGAGAGGAAGAGCGGATAGATTGGAGAATAAAATGAGAGTGGGAATGGGATATGACGTTCATCGTCTTGCAGAAGGACGGGATCTCATTCTGGGAGGTGTACAGATTCCCTGGGAAAAAGGACTTCTGGGGCATTCCGATGCAGACGTATTGATCCATGCGATAATGGATGCCCTTCTTGGAGCAGCAGCTCTTGGAGATATCGGCAGACATTTTCCGGATACAGATCCTGCATACGAGGGAATCTCCAGCGTTATGCTTCTGAAGCACGTGGCAGAGCTGCTTCAGGAAAATGGCTATGGCATTACCAACATAGATGCTACCATTATTGCACAGAAGCCAAAGATGGCTCCTCACATCCCACAGATGAGAGAAAATATCGCCGATGCCCTTGGAATCGGGCTGTCAGCATTAAACATCAAAGCCACCACGGAAGAGGGGCTGGGCTTTACGGGAAGGGGCGAGGGAATCGCTTCACAGGCAATCTGCCTTTTGCATACCCGGGAATAGTGGAACACGAAATTGGAGGAAAACGAACCATGAAATTATTCAATACATTAACTCGCAGAAAAGAAGAATTTATTCCTCTTGAAGAAGGAAAAGTAAAAATGTATGTATGCGGACCTACCGTATACAATCTGATTCACATCGGAAATGCCCGCCCGATGATCATTTTTGATACGGTACGGCGTTATTTTGAATATAAGGGCTACGAAGTGAATTATGTTTCCAACTTCACAGATGTGGATGATAAAATTATCAAGAAAGCGATAGAAGAAGGGGTAAGTGCTCAGGAAATTTCCACCCGCTATATCGAGGAGTGCAAAAAAGATATGGCAGGTATGAATGTAAAACCGGCTACAACGCACCCCCTGGCCACCCAGGAAATTGACGGGATGATCGACATGATCCAGACTCTCATTGACAAAGGTTATGCCTATGTTGTGGAGGATGGCACGGTATATTTCCGAGTGAAAAATTTTAAGGAATATGGAAAACTTTCCCACAAAAATCTGGATGATCTTCAGTCTGGCTTCCGTGCTCTGCAGGTTTCCGGCGAGGATCAGAAGGAAGATCCCATGGACTTTGTGCTCTGGAAACCGAAAAAAGAAGGAGAGCCATACTGGACTTCTCCATGGTGCGACGGTCGCCCGGGCTGGCATATTGAATGCTCTGTAATGTCCAAAAAATATCTGGGGGAGGAAATCGATATCCATGCCGGCGGTGAAGATCTGATCTTTCCGCACCATGAGAATGAAATTGCGCAGAGTGAATGCTGCAACGGAAAGATTTTCGCAAGATACTGGATGCATAATGCATTCCTGAATATTGACAACCGAAAGATGTCCAAGTCTCTTGGAAATTTCCGTACTGTAAGAGAAATCAGTGAGCAGTATGATCTGCAGGTACTTCGTTTCTTTATGCTGAATGCTCACTACAGAAGTCCGCTGAATTTCAGCGCAGAACTGATGGAATCCTCTAAAAATGCACTGGAGCGCATCGTGGAAGCTGCAAGCCGCCTGAAAGACCGTAAAGAGGCTGCGGCAGTGAAAGAAGCTGACGAGAAGGAAAAGGGACTTCTTAATGAAGCACAGGGCTATGTGACAAAATTTGAGGAAGCCATGGAAGATGACTTCAATACCGCAGATGCCCTTGCAGCTGTATTTGAACTGGTGAAATTTGCAAATACCAATGTGTCGGAAACAAGCTCAGCAGAATTGGCAGCAGGTCTTCTGGAAATTCTTACCAGACTCTGCGATGTTCTGGGGCTGACAGTGGAGAAAAAAGAGGATATTCTGGATAAGGAAATTGAAGACCTGATCGAAGAACGTCAGGCTGCCAGAAAAGCAAAGGATTTCAAACGTGCAGATGAAATCCGTGATGAACTTCTGGCAAAAGGGATTATCTTAAAAGATACCCGTGAAGGAGTAAAATGGAAACGGGCTTAGAAAATCTGAAGGAAATGTTTCAGCTGGAGGATAGGGACATCAGGACCTATTCTCCTTTGACGCTGGCTTATATCGGAGATGGAGTTTACGAGCTGGTGATACGTACCATTCTGGTGAAAAAAGGTAATTGTCCGGTCAATCAGCTTCACAGGCGCGCCAGCAGCCTGGTGAAAGCAGGAGCTCAGTCCGCAATGATGGAAATCCTGGAGCCAATGCTGACGGAAGAGGAACTGGCTGTGTACAGACGCGGCAGAAATGCCCATTCTCCTACCATGGCAAAACATGCTACGATGGCAGACTACCGCAGAGCCACTGGTTTTGAAGCATTAATGGGTTATCTTTATTTAAAAGAGGATTTTTCCCGGATCGTTGAACTTGTAAGAGCCGGAATCCCGCAAGAGGAGCTATAGAGAAGCAGGAGGAAAAAATGAGCGAACAGATAGAAGGACGCAATGCCGTGCTGGAAGCCTTTCGTTCCGGCAGATGTGTAGATAAACTGTTTATCCTGGATGGATGCCAGGATGGACCGGTACGCACCATTGCCAGAGAAGCCAGGAAAAAAGACACGATTATCAATTATGTGCCAAAGGAACGACTTGATCAGTTAAGTGAAACAGGAGCTCATCAGGGCGTGATCGCACAGGTAGCAGCTTATGAATACGCCACTGTGGAGGATATTTTGGAGAAGGCCCGGGAAAAAGGGGAGGCTCCCTTTATCTTCATTCTGGATAATATTGAAGACCCTCATAATCTGGGGGCGATCATCCGTACAGCCAATCTGGCAGGGGCACATGGTGTCATTATCCCCAAAAGACGTGCCGCAGGGCTTACTTCCACAGTTGCAAAAACCTCTGCCGGTGCATTGAATTATACGCCGGTAGCGAAAGTGACAAATCTTGGACAGACCATAGATGAACTGAAGGAAAAAGGCCTGTGGTTCGTGTGTGCGGATATGAATGGGGAAACCATGTATCGTCTGAATCTGACGGGTCCTATTGGCCTTGTGATTGGCAATGAGGGAGAGGGCGTAAGCCGGCTCATCCGGGAAAAATGTGATTTTGTAGCATCTATTCCCATGAAAGGAGACATTGATTCCCTCAATGCCTCAGTGGCAGCAGGTGTACTGGCCTATGAAATTGTTCGGCAGCGTCTGGGAAGTAAATAAAAGAAAGCGCAGCCATCCAACGGAATCAGGAGGGATGGCTGTGCTGTATGTTTTGTTTGAAGATTCGGAGGAAGCATGGGACAATACGACAACATCAGCGATGAAGAGCTGATATCCCGCCTGCGTGGCGGAGAGAAGGGCATTGCAGATTATCTGATGGAAAAATATAAGGGGCTTGTCCGACAGAAAGCGCGAGCTATGTATCTGATCGGCGGGGACACAGACGACCTGAGCCAGGAGGGCATGATCGGACTTTTTAAGGCTGTGCGTGATTACCAGCCTGACCGGGAGGCTTCGTTTGTTACTTTTGCAAGAATGTGTATTGACCGCCAGCTTTACAGTGCGATCCAGAATTCCAACCGCCAGAAGCATATGCCTTTAAACTGTTATGTATCCCTGAGCCAGGAGGATGAAGAGGCACCCGTTCTGGATCAGTGGGTGGAAAATCCGGAGTCTATTATCATCGGTCAGGAGAGTATGCGGGATCTGCAGAAAAAGATTTCCAGTTCCTTAAGCCCTATGGAAAACAAGGTTCTGAGTTATTTTCTGGATGGAAAGACCTATGTCCAGATTGGGGAAATTATGGATAAATCACCAAAGTCCATTGATAATGCGCTTCAGAGAATTCGTACAAAAATCCGCGAGGAACTTGAAAAATACGGGAAATAAGGAATTTATAATTCTTTTATATTTTCCCGTATTGACTTTTGCAAAAAATATGGTAACATATCGTTAATCAAAACATTTCACATATGATAAATCTATTTCATCTTAAATCAAATCTGCTGCATGTTTTTCATGCATAGATCAAGTTTTGTTAATCCCATTTTAATTTTTTTCAATGAAATTCTATTCACGAATGTGTCCATGATTATCTTTTTTTTCATTTCTTTTTCTGGAGGTGGTTCCCATGTGCTGAGAATTCTGCTATTTCCGTTTTTGAGAAAAACAGAGAGGAGAGACAGGCTAAAACAGTCTGCCGATTTGACATATGAAGAAAAAAGGGCTGTTTTTTGCTCTTCTTATCTGCCTGTGTGCAGGAACAACCGGGGGAAGCGTATACGCCTGGCTGATTGACCGAGAAGAGGCCAAAAACATCGTACGGTTTGCCGGGAACGATATCCATATTCAGGAGGAATTCAATCCACCGCAGGATCCGGATCCGGGAGATGTGATCGCGAAAAGACCATGCATTACAAACGATTCAGAGACAGACGTTTTTGTTCGTGTGATGGTTCGGTTTTCAGATTCCGATGCCATGGAACAGTGTGAGCCCCTGTCCATAAACAGCGGATGGAGCCTGAAAAAAGATGGATATTATTATTACGATGAAAAACTCCATGCAGGAGAGAGTACGACCGAGATATTTGATAATATTGTGATAAAAAGAACTGTAAAAAAAGAAGAGCTGCTTCCTTTTGACGTTCTGGTATATGCAGAATCTGTTCAGGCATATGGCTTTTCAGAAGCACAGGAAGCGTTTGATACACTGTAGGAGGTGCCGGATGACAGGAAAAAAGAAAAAAGCCGTTTTGATACTGGCGGCATTCTGTTTGACAGGCAGTAGCTTTTACGGAACAAAAGCGTATTTAAACGATCAGGAAAAGGTTGAAAACAAACTGGAGTTTGTAGGAAAAGATGGGCTGAACGCCATACTCACAGAGCCGTCCTGGAAAAAAGAAGAAGGCCTGCTTGTGGTACCGAACACGACGATTCAAAAAGATCCGCAGGTGACCAATACTTCAGAGATTGATCTGGATGAACTGGTAGCCTTGCAGTGTGAATTTGTCTACACCGATTCCTGCCCGGATGAATCAATGGCAGGGACACTTTTAAGCACGCAGGATATGATGGCAGTCACTGAAGTGTTCAACATTGATTACAACAGTGATGATCCTGAAAAAGAGGATTGGGTACGATTTGAAGGACAGAAAAATACGGATGCGAGACAGTGTTTCTACTACAAAAAAACATTGAAAAGAAATTATCCGGACACAGGAGAAACCACTGTTCCGCTCTTTACAAGGTTAAAGATAGATAAAACAGTAAGCAGCAGCGAATTTGCTGCTATACAGGCCATGGGAGGATTTGATATCCGGATTTCGGGACAGGTCCTGCAGCAGATGACGGGAGAGAGCTTTTTTGGACTCGACTCTGCAGAAATGGCCTGCCGGGAAGGGCTGTTTGATTTTAAATCGGAATAAGATTCATTGGAAAAAAGGAGGATTTTTCTATTATGAGACAAAACAATGTAAAAAAATATTTCTCTATCGTGGCTGCAGTGACTATTATTGGTGCAATTGGAGTAGGCAGTACGCTTGCCTATTTTACAGACAACTCGTCTAAAACAAATGTTTTTACCACCGGAGACCTGGAT
>JALERH010000025.1 GCA_022764275.1 Blautia sp.
TGAAATTCTTCGATATTTGATTCCTCAACTTTAAGCTTCATAGACATCTTCTCTTGTCCAGTCCGCAGGGATTCTGGTACGTACCACATCCTCCACGATTTCTTTTTCAAAAACATCGAAGGTTTTATTCACAATTCCCATCCGGATCGCCTGCCACGGAGAAAGGCCTGAATCCACAATCTTCATGGCAGCAAGCAGTCCACGGAGATCCAGTGCCTTGGTGGAAATCTCACTGTTCATACACTTCAGCTGAAGATCCAGAAATACACCGATAAACTGTTCCACTGCCTTTTCTGTTGCATTCGGGAACATCCTGCCAAAAATAAATCTCAGGGTTTCCTCTGTCTGAGGAGGCATATCAATGACAAGGAAACGGGAAACCAACGCTTCGTTCAGCTCCTTGGTTCCGGCGTATCCGTAGTTCATGGTTCCGATAAAACGTGCGGCGGGATGCAGATCGATTTTCTCATACCCCGGTACATCAATGGAGCGGCGATAATCCAGAGTCGCATGGAGTACTGACACTGCATCGTTGTTCGCCATGTAGATCACATCCAGAATTCCAAAACAGCCATACTCTGCACACTGGTAAATGCTTCCCTTCCGAAGCTTAACCTCATTATCCGCAAAGGTATCAGTTCCGATCAGATCTCCGCTGTTTGTATTTACGTGGAAGGACACATTATATACAGGCCTTCCGAAGGCACAGGCGAGATTCTCTGCCAGAATATTTTTTCCGGTGGCCTTCGGTCCGGTAAGCAAAAGATTTTCTCCTGCCAGAAGTGCGGCAATTGCCATTTCCAGAATATCCTTTCCATAAAACGGGATGGAAGGCACCGCAAGCCTGTGTGCTGCCTCATCCGGAATCTCATAGCTTTTTCGAAATTCCTCCACTCCCTTTATCAGACAGGGAGAAACTCCCTGTTCCTCTAAAAAACTGAGTTCTTGCATCTCATACCTCTTTACGGTTCAAAAATAAGATCGCCATAGGATGGCATTGGCCACATTTCCTTGTCCACGATCATTTCCAGCTCATCTACCGGCGTACGCAGTTCTTCCATGGCAGGAACAATTTTTTCCCTGCAGAATACAGCTCTGTCTCTTCCTTCCGGATGGGATGGTATCTGGTCTACCAGCTTGCCCAGTTTGTTCATAGCGCTGTTGGTCGCTTTCAGAAGTTTACAGGATTTTCTGAGAAGATCCATCTGAACGCTCACATCAATCGGCCCGACTGCCTTAATGGAATTAATGGAATCCGCCAGAACAGTCGTGTATTTGATCACAGCCGGAATGATCTGCTTCGTGGCAATGTCGATCATGGTCTTTGCTTCAATATTAATTGCTTTTGCATAAATCTCATACTGAATTTCTGCTCTGGATTCCAGCTCTGTCTTTGTAAATACGCCGAACTCCTCAAAAAGCTTCACGGATTTTTCTGTGGTCAGTGCCGGAATCGCATCCACCATGGATGGCAGAATCGGCAGACCGCGGCGACGGGCTTCTTTTTCCCATTCCGGTGCATAACCGTTTCCATTAAAGACGATTCTCTGATGATCCGTTGCATATTCCTTGATCAGGTCATGGACAGCCAGGTCAAAATCCTGTGCCGTTTCCAAGCGGTCGCATGCCTCTTTGAATGCTTCTGCTGCAATGGTATTGAGCACTACATTGCAGGCAGAGATAGAATCTCTGGAGCCTACCATACGGAATTCAAATTTATTACCTGTAAAGGCAAACGGTGAAGTACGGTTACGATCCGTGGCATCCTTCATAAAATCAGGCAGCGTCTTGACGCCCGTCTCCAGTTTGCCGCCTTTTTTGCTGTGGGTAGCAGTTCCCGTACTGATCAGCTGATCCAGTACATCCTCAAGCTGCTCTCCAAGGAATACGGAGATGACAGCCGGCGGTGCCTCATTTCCTCCAAGTCTCTGGTCATTTCCCACATCTGCGGCAGACTCTCTGAGAAGATCCGCATGCTCGTCCACGGCCTTCAGGATGCAGGTAAGCACCAGAAGGAACTGGATGTTTTCGTGAGGAGTTTTTCCCGGCTCCAGCAGATTAATTCCATCATCTGTAGTCAGGGACCAGTTGTTGTGCTTACCGGAACCATTCAGTCCCGCAAATGGCTTTTCATGAAGCAGGCAGCGCATATTGTGGCGGCTTGCCACCTTTTTCAGAATACGCATCATAATCTGGTTATGGTCTGCCGCAATATTTACCGGTGCGTAGATTGGCGCCAGCTCATGCTGTGCCGGAGCAACCTCATTGTGCTGGGTCTTTGCCGCAACTCCCAGTTTCCAGCATTCCTCATTTACTTCT
>JALERH010000032.1 GCA_022764275.1 Blautia sp.
TTTAAATTTCATAGTGGACAGAGTACCGAAGATGATGCCGAGAATGAGGGCTACGATCAACCCGACAATGGCGATCTTCAGTGTCATGAGAAAGCCGGGAATATAATATTCCGGTATGGCATCCCAGAGGGCTGCCCACCGGAGAGCTGTGTGGGATAATTTCCGGCTTTTTCCTTAAGGCCTACCCGCTCCAGACATTCCATTGCATGCGCGATGGCCTCTTTTTTTGGTACTTTCTGAAGCTTTATGGGGGCCAGCGTAAGGTTATGCAGTACCGTAAGATGCGGATAAAGATTAAACTGCTGGAAAACCATGGAAGAATATTTTTTTGCCATTTCCAGACGATTCTTTTTGGTTACCTCAGTACCTGCAATGGTGACCTTGCCGGAAGTAGGCTCTTCCAGGTAATTGATGCAGCGGATGAAGGTAGATTTTCCGGAACCGGAAGGACCGATGATGACCAGCTTTTCTCCTTCTTTTACTGTGAGATTAATATCTTTCAGGACCTCCAGGTCTCCAAAATTTTTTTTCAGGTGTTCTACCTTTACCATATCTGCCATAGGTTTTCCCTCTTTCTGAATATCTTGTAAAAGAAAATAAAAAATTAAAGTGTTTCGGATAATTCTTTTAAATGGGCAGTCAGTTTTACATTTTCGCTGTAGTCCACAGGACAGTCGATGATAACCGGTACGGTCTGTTTAAATGCCTCTTCCAGGGTGGGAAGAAGGTCTTCCGTACGTTCGATACGGTATCCCTTTCCGTGCATGGCTTCCGCAAATTTTACAAAATCCGGATTGCCGAAATCCACGCATCCGGAATGCCCGTACTGATCCATCTGTTTCCATTTGATCAGGCCATAGGAGTCATCATGGAAAATCAGCGTGACAATAGGAAGCTGTTCCCGAAAGGCTGTCTCCAGCTCCTGGCAGTTCATCATAAAGCCACCGTCTCCGGTAACCGCCAGCACTCTTTTTTCCGGATAGAGCAGCTTGGCAGCAACAGCGCCGGGCACTGCAATTCCCATGGAGGCAAAGCCATTGGAAATAATACAGGTATTGGGCTGATAGCAGTGGTAATGACGTGCGATCCACATTTTGTGCGCGCCTACATCGGACAACAGGATATCTTCCGGTCTCAGGGCTTTTCGGATATCAGCAAGGATTTTCTGTGGTTTGACCGGAAAACTCATGTCATTTTCGTATTTACTATATTCCTTCATCATCATATCTTTAATCTTCAGGGCTTCCCCTGGTTCTGCACTGCGGCGGCAGCGGTAGGAGATATTATCCAGAGAATTGCTGATATCTCCCACTACCTCGACAGCTGTCTGGTAATACTTGTTAATATGAGCCGGGCGGCGGTCGATATGAATGATGGTCTTGTCTTTTCCGGGGTTCCACTTCTGGGGAGCATACTCCACCAGATCGTAGCCGACAGCAATGATGACATCGGCTTCTTCCAGGATTTTGTTCTGATAATCCTTCTGAGGAATGCCGATGGTCCACATGGAATACTTGCTGTTAAAAGGAATGATACCTTTTGCCATCATGGTATGTACCACAGGAATTTTCAGTTTTTCCGCAAAGTTTGTCACAGCCTGAGAAGCCTGTGCACGGACAGCGCCTGCTCCTGCGAGAATGACCGGTGTTTTTGCCTGATAAAGCATGCCTGCAGCAAATTCAATGGTATTCAGATCGGCAAATTCCTTCGGCTCCACTTTCTTTGGAAGGGGGCGTTCCCCTGCGGAAACCGGCATTTTTCCAATATCGACAGGCAAGTCGATGTGGGTGGCGCCGGGTTTTTCACTTTCTGCATATTTAAAAGAAAGCCGCACAATTTCGCTCATATTTTCCGGCTTCATGACCATCTTGGTACGTTTGGTGATGGGCTCAAACATCTTTGTAAGATTCAGAAACTGGTGTGAGGTAATGTGCATACGTTCGGTACCTACCTGACCTGTGATCGCCACCAGCGGTGCCCCGTCAGAATCCGCATCCGCCACTCCCGTAACCAGATTGGTGGCACCGGGACCAAGCGTTGCCAGGCATACACCTGCATGTCCGGTCAGTCTTCCGTAAACATCTGCCATAAAGGCTGCTCCCTGTTCATGACGCGTTGTGACAAAACGGATTTCCGGATGATGAGAAAGCGCTTCGATAACGGCAAGATTCTCTTCTCCGGGAATGCCGAAAATGACTTTGACCCCTTCTTCCTCCAAACATTCCACCAGCAATTCCGCAGCTGTTTTGGATGTCTCTTTTTCCATGATTGGTTTCCCCTCTCCGTTCATACAAAATATGGGAAAAAGAAAAGGCACACAGACCTTCCGCCTGTGTGCCGCATTGCACTTTTTCCTCTGAACGCCCTATATTATAGAAAGGCTGTCCGGGAAAGTCAAGAGTTTTTTTTATTTCGCCTTTGCAATTTGGAAAAGATGCGTTATAATAGGGGCGCTGTTGTAGAGTCGTTGCAGGAAAGGAGCACAGGATTGGAAAAAAAGAAAACAGACGTAAAATTTATTGCAGGGATGACTGTCCTGGTGATCGTAATGGTAGCAATGGGAGCTTCCTTCTGGAAGGTGGTCGCCATACAGGCCGAGAAGGACCTGGCAGAGGAACAGAGACAGGAAGAAGAAGCAATCCGCGCTATCTGCGTTGAGGCGGGCGATGTACTGAAGGAGCTTGTATTTGTGGATATGGACACGAAAACCGTATTCAAAGCTGAAATTCCCAGCGAAGGTATTTATAATAGAAACGGAAAGCTGATAGAAGGCGATGTACTGGAAAACGGCGATATGGTAAAAATTTATGGTGACAATGTCATGACAAGATCCATTCCGGCTCAGTATCCGGGTGTAACAAAGATGAAACGGATGGGCAGGGCGACTCTTGAGGAACTGGAGCCGTATCTGGAAATCGTGAAAGAAATTATGTAAAGAGGTGGATGGTAAAAGATGAAATATGTAAAACAGTTCTGGATCATTCTGCTGTTCTGTGCGCTGGGAGAAGGGTTCCGTGTTTTGCTCCCCCTTCCGATACCGGCAAGCGTTTACGGCCTGATTCTGCTGCTGGTTGCCCTTTTGACCGGCAGTATAAAGCTGGAACGGGTGGAGGAAACGGCAGACTTTCTGGTGGAAATCATGCCGGTTATGTTTATCCCGGCAGGTGTGGGACTTCTGACGGCATGGGGTGTCCTGCAGCCAATCTGGCTTCCGGTGGTGGTGATCACCATTCTTACTACGGTGATCGTGATGGTGGTCACAGGACGGGTTACCCAGTTTGTGATCAGAAAGGATAGAAGGAAAACGAAGAAATGATGGAATTTTTTGAAAACTCATTGTTTTTCGGTGCGGCAGTCAGCCTTGTGGCATATGAAATCGGACTGCTGTTAAAGAAAAAATTTAAGCTTGCAATTTTCAATCCGCTTTTGATTGCCATTCTGTGTGTCATGGCAGTGCTGATGATTCTGGATGTGGATTATGAGACGTACAATGAAGGCGGGAAATATATCAGTTATCTGCTTACCCCGGCGACGGTATGCCTGGCTGTGCCTCTTTACCGGCAGATCAGCCTTTTGCGTAAAAATCTGAAAGCTGTGATCGCGGGAATCCTTTCAGGGGTTCTGGCAAGTATGGTCAGCGTTTTGATTCTGGCAAAGCTTTTCGGGCTTTCTCATGAGGAATACGTGACGCTGCTTCCAAAATCCATTACCACAGCGATTGGAATGGGAGTTTCGGATGAGCTTGGGGGAATTGTCACGATTACGGTTGCGGTCATCATCATTACTGGTGTTCTGGGAAATATGATTGCCGAAGTAGTATGTAAAGTGGCAAAAATTGAAGAACCCATTGCAAAGGGGCTGGCCCTGGGAACATCTGCTCATGCCATCGGAACAGCCAAGGCTATGGAGATGGGAGAAGTGGAAGGGGCTATGAGCAGTCTGGCCATTGCTGTGGCAGGTCTGGTAACAGTTGTGGCGGCATCAATGTTTGCAGGAATGATGTAAGGCCCGGAAATGATACAGGTTCACAGAAAAAGAAATCAGAAAAGTTCGGAATTTTCCGGGCTTTTCTTTTTTTCATTTGATTCAAAAAGTATTTACAAAAACGAACATACATTCGGAATTGAATTTGTGAAAAACAAACAAACTTTCGATAAAAGCAATTTAATCCCTTTTTATAGTACTGAAAATGTGTTAATCTATAAATATAAAGAAAATATGTTCGAAATGTTTGGATGCAAAAAGAATTTTTCAGGAGGAAAGAATTATGTGGACCGCAGATGAGAGAATCAGAGAGAGAAAGGTGGCACTGGCAGACGGGGGATATGCAGAACCTCAGAGAGAAAGAAGAAGTGACCGGAAGCTCTCCCGCACTATGGCGATGGTTATTGGAGTCCTGGTGACCCTGGAGATTATGATTGCAGGAGCGATGGTTCTGAATTTTGATTTCCATGGTGCGGATGTTATTGCCCTTGTCCTGGGATTTATGGTATTATATTCAGGAGTCGTAGCATTACTGACAGACAAATAGGAGCAGTGAAATATGCCGAGATCATTCCAGCAGAAACTGAAAATTTTATATCTGATGCGTGCTTTTACGGAGAGGACGGATGAGAACCATCCCATGACTGTGCAGGACATGATATCATATCTGGAGAGTTTTGGAATAAGCGCGGAGCGAAAAACCATATATGACGACATTGAGACGCTGCGTACGTTTGGCATGGATATCGTGAATCGCAGAGAGAGACCATCGGGGTTTTATCTTGCCGGCAGGAGTTTTGAGCTTGCAGAGCTTAAGCTTCTGGTGGATGCGGTACAGTCTTCCAGATTCATTACTGCCAGGAAGTCACGGCAGCTGATACAGAAGCTTGAGAGCCTTACCAGCATCCATCAGGCAAAGGAACTGCAGAGACAGGTGCTTGTGGAAGGCCGTGCAAAGACGATGAACGAAAGCATCTATTATAATATCGATGAGATTCACAATGCGATTTCCCATGACCGCCAGATCAGCTTCCAGTATTATGAATGGACTGTGTCCAAGGAGATGCGCCTGAAAAAGAACGGGGAACGTTATCGCATCAGCCCGTGGAAGATGCTCTGGAAAGATGATAATTACTATCTCATGGGTGTGGACGAGAAGAGCGGTATTGTAAAACATTACCGCGTAGATAAGATGCTGAAGATTACCATGGAGCAGGAATCGAGGAACGGAGCACAGATTTTCGAGAATTTTGATACCGCTAGGTTTGCATCCGGCACATTTGGAATGTTCGGTGGCAGGGAGGAGACTGTGCGTCTGGAGTTTGAGAATCGACTGGTAGGTGTGGTTATAGATCGGTTTGGTCAGGAGATTATGATCATGGGGAAGGATGAGAATCATTTCACCACTCTGGTTCATGTGAATGTGAGCAGTCAGTTTTTTGGATGGCTTGCCGGTCTTGGTTCCGGTGTGACGGTAGTGTCACCCCTGCGTGTGCGAGGGGAATACAGAGACTTTTTGCGAAAAGCTCTGGATAAGTATGAAGGAAAAGAAAATGACGGTTAAATCCAGACTTTTGGAGCTGTTGGAACAGCATAAAGGAGAAACCTTGTCGGGAGAGCGGATTGCTGAGGAGCTTGCCTGTACCAGGGCCGCTGTCTGGAAAGCAGTGAAATCTCTTCGGGAAGAGGGCTACACTATCGAGGCTGGCCCCAATAAAGGTTATATGCTTGCCCGGGACAGTAACCGGCTTTCCGTGGAAGGAATGCGGCTATATCTGAGTGATTCCCAGGTTTCCGTTAAAATATATGAACAATTGAATTCGACGAACCAGGCGGCGAAAAAGGCGGCATTCAGCGGCGAAGCCGGCCATGGTTCTTTTGTGGTGGCTTTGGAGCAGACTGCGGGAAGAGGACGCAGAGGGCGTTCCTTTTATTCACCCAAAGAGGCCGGGCTGTATCTGAGTGTGGTTCTGGAGCCGGAAGAGACATTGAAAGAGAGCCTTTTGATCACCACTGCCGCCGCGACGGCCGTATATAAGGCTGTCCAAAAAGTGTGCGGCATTTCTCTGGATATTAAGTGGGTGAATGACCTGTACCGGAACGGCAAAAAGGTATGTGGAATCCTTACCGAAGCGGTGACGGACTTTGAAAGCGGAGATATCGAGTTTGCCATTGTAGGTATCGGACTGAATCTGTATCTGAAACAGGAGGAACTGCCGCCGGAGCTTGTAAAAGTAGCAGGGGGAGTGTACGATACACGACAGGAAGCAGAGAGGACGGACCGGAACCGTCTGGCTGCGGAGATCGTCAATGCTTTGCTTGAGGAGACTAAGGAACTGAAGTTGTCACGGGAATATGTGGAGAATAATATGGTTCCCGGCAGAGAGATTGAGATATCGGATGGAAGGAAGACCAGAATGGCGAGGGCATTATCCATCTGCGAGGACGGAAGGCTTCTGGTAGAAGAAGCGGATGGTACACAGAACCGGCTTTCCTATGGGGAAGTATCGCTTCGTGTGAAGGATTTATAGATGATGTTTATAGATGATATAGGCCGCCACGTTTGTGGCGGCCCCATTTTAACTGTTTGCTGTATCGTCTGTTTGGCTGTGTTCTTCCTTTGGGGGTTCCAGGGCAGAATCCGGCTGCTGGTAGGGACGATATGGCTGCCAGTAATGCTCCTGGCTGTCGGCAGTTTCGTCTTTATCCAGCTTCTTTTTCTTTCCGATCAGGATATAATAACCGGTCACGATGATTACAATGGCGATGATAAGCTGCGGGAGCCGGTAAATAATATTATAAAGCAGATTGGCGAGAAAGTCCGGTAAAACCCAGTAAAGCAGATCTGTAACATTGTTCCAGAGTATGACAACCCCAAACAGGATCATGAGTACAGCCAGAACTTTACGGTATTGGGGAGAAAAATCATGAGTACTGCCGAAAATCCGGTCAAGGTGCAGGATATAGTCGTCCTCTATCGCGTAAAACTCCTCAGCCGGAAGAGATTTTAAATTATGGACATTGAAGAAGCTGTAAAACCAGATAATGGGCAGAAATATGGTGAGGAATCCCAGGTTCAGTCCCGCGGCGATTCCGACGATTCCCCAGAAAAGCAGCATGATACTGATGCCCTGCTTCATAAATCCCATATACATTTCTCCGGCTCCTGGAATTAAAGAGCAGATAAATAACCAGAATCCCCTTTTTTGTCTTTGCATATCATTTACCTCCAATTGCTATTTTATTTGAAATATCGTTGAGATAGTTACGGATCGTTACGGAACTGTTGGAAAGTCCCTCATTAATATTTTGGGAAAAATCCTGCAGATGACCGGACAGCTCCTTTGGCTGTACCTGTACGGGGACGCTGCTTTGCCTTGCCCCAAACGAGTTAAAATCGGTCTGCCCGATGCAGAACAGTAAAAACAGTGCCACCAGGACACCTACTGCAGTGTGAAGCCCTTCGTAAAAAAGCCGCATCCTGTGTGAGGTTTCCGAGACGGATTTTTCTGCTTTCACATCCAGGGAGGACGCTCTGGCAAGAATCTGATCTTTCAGGTAATCAGGAGGGGTGATGGGAGAATCCGTGTCTTCCCGGTCAAGCATCTGTTCCATACAGTAATCGCATTTGTCCAGATGCTCCAGAAACGCGATCATATCATTGGTATCCATTTGGCTGTTTTGAAATTTTTCCAGGGTATTGTCGTCGATATGCATCTAATCACTCCTTTCCTGCAGCATTTTTTTCAGCATG
>JALERH010000066.1 GCA_022764275.1 Blautia sp.
GGAAAAAAATTCCGTGTGGCAAATATGCTTCCGGCACTGTTGTTTGTGGTTTTGTACGATGCGGTTATGATGGCATTGTAGGAGGGAAAAATGGAGGAGAAAAATCAGTCTAATTATGACAGGGTCGTAGAGACCTGGAGAAAAAAATTCCTGGACATGGATCAGGAGAAAATCATACGCAAATTTCACCTGGAGTCAGACGAAGCATCACTTTATGTCACGTATTTTTCCAATACACTTCGCATCGACCGGCAGACAGGTGTGATTACCTTTGAAGGCGGGAAGTTGTCGGGAGAGAGTCCTGGATTTAACACCTCCGTGACCATTTATAATATGTTTCATTATTCCACAGAGGCTCCAGAAGCTTCCGAAAAGCTTGTGCCATTTCGGGAGGTGAAACGGGTATATCCCTTTGAGAGGGCTTATCAAAATACCATTATTCAAAAGCTTCAGGATACCTTCTCGGGACATGTAAAAGAACTGAAAAAGGCATGCGAGAGTCTTGGGGGAGTACGGATGTCCCAGGGGGATGCAGGATACATCCTTCCGGTGTTCCCATTCCTGAAAATCGCGGTACTGTTCTGGGATGGGGATGAGGAATTCCAGGCTCAGGCAAACATGCTGTTTGATTCGAATATTACAGATTTTATGCATGAAGAAAATGTAGTGGGAGTCGCATCCGATGCGGTGTATTATCTTACTCTCGCAGCAGAGCTTGGTGCAGAAGAAATATACGGAGGAAAATGATATGTGGATTTTGTTTGCGTTTGGATCAGCTCTTTTTGCAGGACTGACAGCGATTCTGGCGAAATGCGGAATCAAAAATACGGATTCTAATGTGGCAACTGCTTTGCGTACGATCGTGGTACTTTTCTTTTCCTGGGTCATGGTTTTTATCGTGGGAAGCCAGAATACCATTACATCTATTTCCGGGCGGACACTGACTTTTCTTATTCTGTCGGGGCTTGCGACAGGTGCGTCCTGGCTTTGCTATTTTCATGCTCTGCAGATTGGGGATATCAATAAAGTAACACCCATTGATAAGTCCAGTACTGTGCTGACAATGATTCTGGCATTTCTTTTTCTCCATGAAGGTTTTACGGTCATCAAAGTGGCAGCCATGGTTCTGATCGGCGGCGGTACATATCTGATGATTGAGAAAAAGAAAGCACCATCCGGGGAGGAGCAGCAGGAAAAGGGTCACGCCTGGCTTTTCTATGCCTTTGGCAGCGCTTTCTTTGCAAGCCTGACTTCCATCCTGGGAAAGGTCGGCATTGAGGGCGTGGAGTCCAACCTGGGCACGGCCATCCGAACCATCGTGGTACTTGTGATGGCGTGGGTGGTGGTTTTTGTGACGGGAAAACAGAACACGATCAAAGACATTGATAAAAAAAGCTGGCTGTTTCTGATCTTATCCGGCTTTGCGACCGGGGCATCCTGGATGTGCTATTACCGTGCACTTCAGACAGGCCCGGCCAGTGTGGTGGTTCCCATTGATAAGCTAAGTATCCTTGTGACCATTGCATTTTCGGGGCTGGTTTTCCACGAAAAACTTACCAGGAAAGCTGTGGTGGGACTGACTATGATAGTGGCAGGAACGCTGTCTTTGCTGCTATAACAGCCGATGCTTCCTTTAAGCGGCTATGGATTATGGACATTGTGGCAGCGATAGAATAGGCTGCAGAAGGGAAATTGATATGAAAAAAATAAGAAATTTTGCAATTGCGTTTGCCTGTGCCTTTTTCGCGGTAGTTTCCGTACCGGTGTCGGCTGCAAATGGAACTTCTGTTACTGCAGCCCAGTCTGCCGAAACAAATCAGACTGTGGCCTCAACTCGAACCAAAAAACAGGGATGGGTGAAGCTGAAAAATGGAAAAAAGAGATATTACCGGGATGGAAAATATCTGACAGGATTTCAGAAAATTGGAAAAAATACGTATTATTTCAGCTCAAAAGGATATATGCAGACGGGACAGCTTAAAATAAAGAAAACCACGTATTATTTCAGTGATAAAGGCGTACTGGAAGGAAAGAAAACAGGTTCCAGCTATTATTATCCCAGTGGAAAGAAAATGGGCAAAACGAAAGCCCTGGATTTTTCCGCTTATCAGAATGCGCGGGAAATAGCAGCAAAGATAACGACTTCTCAAATGACAAAAAGTCAGAAACTGGAAAGATGTTTCAAATGGGTGATGGACAAACCGTATGTGCTGAGAAGGCCGTTTAAAAACGTCAGCGGCTGGCCAGCAGTGTTTGCAAATGATCATTTTGTTTATGGCGGCGGTGACTGTATATCTGACGCGTGTGCGTTTGCTTATCTTGCAAAAGTAATTGGTTATAAAAACGTATATGTGTGTACGGATAGTACCGTAGCGGACTCACACGGCTGGGCAGAAATCGACGGGCGCGTATTTGATCCTCTGTTCGCCCAGGCAAAGAGCTACAGCAGGAATTATAATGTACCTTATGGTGTTTATCCGTTATCCTGGGTTCTTCATGTGAAAATATAAGGGAAGTCAGTAATAAAGCCGTACTGCTGTTACAGGAACAAAATGTAAAAAGAGGGAGAATTGTATGATCTTAAGTTTGATTTTGGCATGGCTGACCGTATTACTTGTAATTGTTACTGCCTTCCGATATATTGTCCGAGTCAGCAAATCCGTGAAACTTAACCGGATTTTCCATAAAGCCCATATTCCGGTGGGAATTATGCTGATATTTACCGGATTGCTTCATGGTCTGCTGGCAGGAAACTTTGCAGATGCAAAATTATCGGACATGCGTCTGGGAACTGTGCTTTTTACGTTTAACTGGGGGAGCATTTGTTTTCTTTTATGTGTTTTGTTGGGACTTTCTTATCTGCTCCGCAGGATGTTAAAGAAGAACTGGATGAGAATTCATCGCATTTTGACCGCTTGTTTGCTGGTGTTTGTGGTAATCCATATTGCTGATGTTGGAATACAGCTGCCGTCCCGTTTGTTTGCAGAAGAAACAGGTTCTGTAAAAGAGACAGATTCTGCAAATGATCAGGATATGGAAGAGAACGATACCCCTGAGTTTTTCGAGCGTGCGAAAGCAATCATTGATGATGTAATGGATGAACAGTCTTTGGAGGTAGATACAGTAAGCGGGGCAACTTATTCGTCCGCTGGCATTCTGAATGCGGTGAGCAACGCACTGGAGTCTGCTGTGGAAGAGGGAGAACTGGAAAAAAATGATACAGAGCTTTCTTCTGATTTTCATAAAGAGCATGGAGGCGGAAAAAGAAATAGAAAAAATGGATGGTAAATGTACGCTAAGTAATCGATGG
Organism: Blautia sp.; assembly: GCA_022764275.1. Classification (GTDB taxonomy): domain Bacteria; phylum Bacillota; class Clostridia; order Lachnospirales; family Lachnospiraceae; genus Blautia_A. The sequence goes on from JALERH010000066.1 coordinate 3,311, forward strand.
GCAAAACAGGCCCCAACCTTACAAAACTGTAAGCTTCCACCCCCAAAATGTAACCTGATTCGATGGCAGGCCTCTTTCTCTTCTCTTATACTTATGGTATAAAATAAACAGCCGGGACAGACAGCAAGTTTCCCATACCTGCCCGATGCTGTTAAGAAAAGAGGAGAGAAACATGTCATTACTTGAAGTAACCAACGTAAAAAAAATATACAGCACCCGTTTCGGCGGAAATAAAGTACAGGCGCTTTCGAATGTAACTTTTTCTGTGGAAAATGGAGAATTCGTGGCGATTATGGGAGAGAGCGGTTCCGGGAAAACGACGCTTCTGAACATTCTGGCGGCGCTGGATCGTCCGACCTCAGGCGAAGTCCTTCTGGACGGAAAGAGCATTGTCCATCTGACGGAGAAGGAAATCTCCGCTTTCCGGAGAAAAAATCTGGGCTTTGTATTCCAGGATTTTAACCTTCTGGATACTTTCAGTCTGCGGGACAATATTTACCTGCCTCTGGTGCTGGCGGGAGAGGATTACCGGGAAATGGCACAGAAGATACGCCCTATTGCCCAGGCTTTGCACATCGCAGAACTGCTGGATAAGTATCCTTATGAGGTATCCGGCGGACAGAAGCAGCGTGCGGCAGTGGCACGTGCCTTGATCACGAACCCACGCCTTGTGCTCGCCGATGAGCCGACAGGGGCACTCGACTCCAAGGCAGCCGCCACCCTTCTGGAAATGTTCGGAGAAATAAATGCGTCCGGCCAGACCATCCTTATGGTAACGCACTCTGTGCAGGCGGCATGCCATGCATCCCGTGTGCTGTTTATCAAGGATGGCGAGGTGTTCCACCAGCTTTACCGGGGTGATAAGACACGTCAGGAAATGTATCAGATGATTTCCGATACCCTGACCATTCTGATGACAGGCGGTGAGACACATGCGTAACGGATTATTTGCACGGCTTGCCGCAGTAAACATAAAAAAGAACAAGAGCACATACATTCCCTATATGCTTACCTGCATGGTGAGCATCGCCATGTTCTACATGATGCTGTTTATCAACCAGAATAAGGGGATGAATTCCATTCCACACAGCGCGGATGTTAAAATGATCATTACAATGGGAATTGTGGTGATTGGTATCTTTTCCTTTATTTTTCTCATGTACAGCAACAGCTTTCTCATGAAGCGCAGACAGAAGGAGCTGGGGCTTTACAACATTCTGGGAATGGAAAAAAATCATATCAGCAGGATGATGTTCCTGGAAACGGTAATCAGCTCCGCCATAAGCTTCGTTGGCGGAATCTTTCTGGGAATCCTGGGAAGCAAGCTTGCGCTCCTGTTTTTGCTGAAACTGATCCGGGTTCCGGCGCAGTTTGGATTTGAAGTGCGGCCAGAAGCCATTTCCATCTGTGGAGCTTTTTATGGAGTGGTCTTTCTGCTGATCCTTCTGAAAAACATGGGAAAGGTTCAGCTGTCCCAGCCTATTGAGCTTTTGAGAGGCGGGAATGCAGGAGAGCGGGAGCCAAAGGCAAAATGGCTGATGGCCCTGATTGGCTTTTTCTGTCTGGGAAGCGGCTACTATATTGCCGTTACTACGGAGTCCCCTCTGAGCGCGATTTATATGTTTTTCCTGGCTGTCCTTCTGGTGATGGCAGGAACGTATCTGGTCTTTACAGCCGGCAGCATTGCGATTTTAAAAATGATGCGGTGGAAAAAGAGCTTTTATTATAAACTGAAAAACTTTACCAGTATTTCCGGTATGATGTACCGTATGAAACAGAATGCGGTGGGACTTGCCAGTATCTGTATTTTAAGTACAGGCGTGCTTTTGATGATTTCCACCACGGTCTGCCTGAATTCCGGGGTAGAGGATATCATGGATAATCGTTTTCCCAGGGAAGTCATGATAGATTTTCGCGGCATTACCAAAGAAGAGGGAACGGTGCTCCGCACAAAAATGCAGGAGGAGATGGAGAAAAAGAACATTCCTTATGATAACGTGCAGACCGTGATGGAATTGTCAGTATCCTGTGTTTATGATGGGGGAGAGATGAATTTCCAGAATGAAGGATCTCTGATCACCGCGGTGGAGATCGGCTACCTGAATCTCCTTCCACTGGAGGAATATGAACGATTATCCGGCGAAGAAGCAGCACTTGCGCCCGGAGAAATCCTGGCATACAGGCAGAACGGAAAGAAAGAGAGCAATATCTTACTGAATGGAAATTCCTATACTGTGAAGAAATGGCTTGACAAGCTTCCTTATGAGCGGGCAATTTCCGTAGTGGGAGCGGGAAAAAATGCGACCCTTGTGGTGACGGATGAGGACTATGAGAAAATCTATCAGGAAAATGTGGAAATAAACGGAGAATATGCAAGTGACCTGATGATGGAATACAATCTGGATGTCTCCGGAAGCAGGGAGGAAAAAATAGCATTGGGGCAGCAGGTGCTGGAAATCGCAGACTCCCTTGTGAAAAATGGCACCGTATCGGAAAACCCATGGGTGAATTCATCCATCCGTGAGCTTGGATACAGCAGCTTTTATACCATGTTCGGCGGGCTGTTTTTCCTGGGAATCTTTCTGGGAGTGCTGTTCCTTATGGGCGCGGCTATGATCATTTACTATAAGCAGATTTCTGAGGGCTACGAGGATAAAGAGCGGTTTGAGATCATGCAGAAGGTAGGCATGAGCCATAAAGAGGTAAAAGCTTCCATCCGCAGGCAGATTCTGATGGTGTTTTTTCTGCCGCTTCTCATGGCGGGACTGCACATTGCGATGGCCTTTCCGATGGTAAAACGGCTCCTGCTTCTGTTCGGCATGAATAACAGCAATCTGTTTGCAGGCTGTACGGTGGTGACAATAGGTGTGTTTGCAGTGGTATACGGCATTATCTACGCCCTTACGGCAAAATCCTACTACAGAATCGTAGAGAGAAAATAAAGTAAGGTTGAACTTCGTCATTTGTAGTGCTACAATACTATAGCCTGGATGGTTCGAAAAGGAACCTTCCAGGCTATATGTCTGTACATATATTCGTGTGATTATACAAAAGAATGGAGGAGACTTTGTGTGAAAAGCGAAAGCTTTCGAAAGGGACTGAAGGATGGAATCCCCATTGGGCTGGGGTATCTGGCGGTTTCTTTTACATTTGGAATGATGGCGGTGCAGGGGGGCCTCGGCATCTGGCAGGCGGTACTGATCTCTCTTACGAATCTGACTTCTGCAGGACAGCTTGCAGGCCTTGATATTATCGTGGCAGGGGGAACTTACTGGGAAATGGCACTGACCCAGCTGATTATCAATCTCCGGTACTGCCTGATGTCCTTTTCCCTTTCCCAGAAGCTTAAAAGAGATGAAGCCTGGGGACATCGCTATGTGGTTGCTTTTGGAGTGACGGATGAGATTTTTGGCGTGAGCGCCAGCCAGCCGGGAAAGGTAAGTGCGTACTATAATTATGGTGCCATGTGCGTGGCGATTCCGGGATGGACGCTCGGCACCTTACTGGGGGCTGTTTCCGGCAGCCTGCTTCCGGATTTTATCATGAGTGCCCTGGGTGTGGCCATTTACGGAATGTTTCTGGCTGTCATCATCCCGCCGGCAAAGAAAAACCGTGCTGTGCTTGGGGTGGTCGTGGCTGCAATGGCGGTCAGCTGTCTGTTTGCGGTGATGCCTGTGCTGAAAAAAGTATCCTCCGGTTTTGTCATCATTATCACGACTATTCTGGTAGCCGGAGCAGCGGCATATTTCTGCCCGATAAAAGAAGAGGAGCCGAAGGAGGAGTGCATCCATGAAGACTAACGTTTACATCTATATCCTGGTTATGGCAGGGGTAACCTACCTGATCCGTATGCTTCCTCTGGCTTTGGCCAAAAAGGAGATTACCAATCCGTTCATCCGGTCATTCCTTTATTATGTCCCTTACGCCTGTCTGGCTGCCATGACATTTCCGGCTATCCTGTCCGCGACTGCCAGCGCGATTTCTGCTGCCGTTGGCTTTGGGGTGGCACTGATTGCCGCTTACCGGGAAAAGAGCCTTCTCACGGTGGCTCTTCTGGCCTGTACAGCTGTGTTTATCGTGGAGCGGATCATGGAAATGATACCGGTATGATGCAGAAAAAAGAGGGATAAAAACGGAAAAAGAACAAAAAACAATGAAAACGGCCTTGACAAGCAGATAAATGTGTATTAACATCTGACACATAGTATGTTACTTGTTAAGGATTGAATGGACGAGGCATTAACTATGTATGAGTAGTAAGGATACTTATGCGTGTTAATGCCTTTTTTTGTTATAAAATTGGTTTTAAAGTGAAAACTAATAACTGTTCAGTGCTTTCACAGTTACGGGCAGAAAACCATGAGAAGGGCATCACCCGGACGCGCACAGGTACTCCAAAAAGAAAAAGAAAAGGAGAAAAACATGAAGGACAAGATTTTTGCTGTGTTACAGCGAGTGGGAAGATCATTCATGCTTCCTATTGCCATTCTTCCGGTAGCAGGACTTCTGCTTGGCGTGGGCGGCTCACTTACAAATGAGACCATGCTGGAAACCTACGGCCTTTTGAACGTCATGGGGCCCGGAACCGTATTTAACGCAATCTTTACAGTAATGAAAGAAGCTGGCGATATTGTATTCGCCAACCTGCCCATTATATTTGCGATGGGTGTTGCCATAGGTATGGCAAAAAAAGAAAAAGAGGTAGCAGCTCTTGCGGCAGTCATCGCCTTCTTTATCATGCACGCATCCATCGGTGCCATGATCGAGATCAATGGCGGAACCGAGAGCATGCTAAGCGGAGCGACTGCCTCCGTATGCGGTATTACTTCCCTGCAGATGGGTGTGTTCGGCGGTATTATCGTAGGACTTGGAGTTGCGGCTTTGCACAACAGATTCTATAAGATCCAGCTTCCGCAGGTACTTTCATTCTTCGGCGGAACAAGGTTTGTACCCATTATCAGCGCACTGGTTTACACTGGCGTGGGTATCCTGATGTTCTTTGTATGGCCTGTAATTCAGAGCGGAATTTACGCGGTGGGTGACGTGGTTCTCAATTCCGGCTATGCAGGTACCTGGGTTTACGGATTTATGGAACGTCTGCTGATTCCCTTTGGCCTGCATCACGTGTTCTACCTTCCTTTCTGGCAGACAGCCCTGGGAGGTACACTGGAAGTGGCAGGTCAGACCATCGAAGGGGCACAGAATATTTTCTTTGCACAGCTTGCTGATCCGACGGTTGAACATTTTGCAGTATCTGCAACCAGATTTATGGCAGGAAAATTCCCGTTAATGATTTTCGGTCTTCCGGGAGCGGCTCTTGCGATGTACAAAACAGCCCGGGATGACAAGAAAAAAGCAGTAGAAGGTCTTCTGTTATCTGCAGCTCTGACTTCCATGCTGACAGGTATCACAGAACCTATCGAATTTACATTCCTGTTCGTTGCACCTCTTCTTTATGGTATTCACTGCGTATTTGCAGGACTTGCCTATATGCTCATGCATGTGTTTAACGTTGGTGTGGGAATGACCTTTTCCGGCGGACTGATCGATATGTTCCTGTTTGGTGTTCTTCAGGGAAATGCCAAGACAAACTGGATATGGAT
>JALERH010000076.1 GCA_022764275.1 Blautia sp.
CATGAGGGGAGCCTTAGTACCGGGCACGCAAACAGCTGCCGGGATATGCTCTCGCGTTTGGAGACTATGACCCTCATGGGAGTGGATCTTCCCCTGGAAGCCATAAGGAGGCAGATCGCGTCGGGAGTGGATATTCTGATCCACCTTGGAAGAATGAGGGATAAATCCAGGAAGGTTCTGGAAATAACAGAAGTATGCGGCTTTGAGGGCGGTGAGATCCGTCTTCAGCCGCTCTACCAGTGGCAGGAAGGGAAAGGACTGGTACAGACAGCCTCTCTTTGCCACCGGGAAAAACTGGAACGTGCGGGGGTCAGATTATGAGAAGAAAGGAACACTGCCAGGACAGCAGGAAGAACGGGATGCAAAAGGCAGCCCCGGAAAAAAGAGAGTATGGAAAATACCGGTATACACCAAAGGAAATGGTGAAATATCTGGCACAGAGCATTGCAATGTGCGCATTGATCGATTATCTGTTTTATCGGAATTTATGGGTGATGCTGGTTATGATGCCGGTTCCGGTGTTTTATCTGAAATGGAAAAAGAAAAGGCTGATTCATGAGCGGAAAAAGCAGCTGAATTACCAGTTTAAGGATGCACTGAATGCCATGAGCGTGGCAATACAGGCCGGATATTCCGTGGAAAATGCCGTATCGGCATGCGTGCGGGATTTAAGGCAGCTTTATAAGCCAGGTACAGATATTCTGGAGGAATTTTGCTACATAGAAACACAGCAGCATGTCAGTATTCCGGTAGAGGAATTATTCCTGGATTTTGGGAAGAGGAGCGGCGTGGAGGATATTGAGAATTTTGCATCTGTATTTTATACAGCAAAGCGGACCGGAGGAGACATGGGAAATGTAATACAGAAGGTTTCCAGGATGCTTGGGGACAGGATTGATGTGAAGAAAGAAATAGAAGCGACCCTGGCAGCAAAAAAATCGGAACAGCTCATCATGAGTCTGATGCCGGTGGGAATTATTTTTTATCTGAATCTGACTTCACCCGGATTTCTGGATGTATTGTATGGAAATCCCTTTGGAATCTGTGCGATGAGCGTGTGTCTTGCAATTTATTCGGGAGCCTGCTGGATGGGCAGAAAAATTGTGGATATCGAGGTATAGGAGGCGCCATGTGGCTGCATATTGTGATTTTTATTATCATCCTGCTCGTGACAGCCGGGTGGAAAACCGGATGGATTCCCGTGGAAGGCTTTGGGGATGCAGACAGCCGGAGACTTTTTGTGATAGTGGCACTGGCAGGAAATGTAATGGGATTGGTTCTCACGTTTACAGACGGAGGAGGGCAGGTCTATTCGGAAGGATATGGATTAAAAAAGGAGGAGAATTCTTATGAGGAGAAATTCATGGTATCCGTGGATGGAGAAGAAGCAGGCAGTATCTGCATACAAGTTCCGGAAAAAGAACTGGAACTGGAACAGAAAGAAGAACCCCGGCAGGAGATACTGACAGAAGAGGAAAGCCGCAGACAGAAGCTTTTGGAAACTGTTACAAAATATAACGAGGAGAAAGAGGATGCAGACTACTATTATCTGCCTTCACGGTGGAATGGAAAGTATCTGGAATGGTCTTCTCCGAAAAATAACAGTGGAACTCTGTTTTCAGCGTTGTTTATGATAGCAGCTCTGGCACTTCTGGTGGTAAAAGCAAGGGAAGGGCAGGCGGCGTTGGCCAGACGCTATGAAGAGCTATTAATGGATTATCCGGGACTGATCATGAAATTTACCCTATTGATCCAGGCCGGAATGACTGCGCGCAGAGCTTTTCAGAAAATCGCAGTGGATTACAAGCGGAAAAAGCCTGCAAAGCCCAGAATTGCCTACGAAGAGGTGGTAACAGCCTGCTATGAGATGGACAGCGGCGTTTCCGAAACGGAGGCTTACAGAAGGTTTGGAGAGCGGTGTGGGCAGGTAAAATACAAGACCTTTGCTACATTGCTGATACAGAATCTTCAGAAGGGAAGCCGCCATCTGGCAGACCTGCTGGAAAAGGAATCCATGGAGGCCTGGGATGATCGCAAGAGAAAAGCCAGAGTGCTGGGAGAGGCGGCGACTACGAAACTTCTGGTGCCCATGGTACTCATGCTGGTGGTTGTGATGGCAATTATCATGATTCCTGCATGCCTGTCGTTTTACGGATGACAGATGAGAGGAGGTGAAAAAATGGGCGAACTGCGAAAGCTGGCAAGAGAATTTGCCACAGAAGAGGACGCGGTAGGAGTGGTAGAAATTATTCTGATCCTCGTGGTCCTGATCGGTCTTGTTATTATCTTTAAGGAACAGCTTACAGATCTGGTGAAATCTATTTTGTCTAAAATTACAAAACAAAGTAATTCCATTTAAAAAAAATTCATAAGCGGCTGCGAAACAACAGTTGAGAGAAGTTTTGCGGCCGCCCTGAGAAAATATGAAAAAAACAGAAACACAGGAGGTGCTTTTTCCCGATGAGAAAAGGCAGTATTACGGTTTTTATGGCGCTGATCTTAAGCCTGATGGTGTCTCTGCTGTGTGCGGGAATCGAATCTGCGCAAATGGCGGCTGCAAGAACACAGATTTTAAATAGCCTGGATATCGGACTGTATTCTTTGTTTGGGCAGTATGATAAGACTCTTTTAAAGGACTATGATCTGTTTGCGCTGGACGCTTCAGGCGGTGGAAACAACATGAATCTGGCAGGTGTATATGATAATCTGGAATCTTATATGGAGCCTGTGCTCAGACAAAACAGCCAGAAGCTGTCTGTGGTACAGGGCGGGATTTCTGGTTACCGGCTTTTGACCGATGAAAATGGAGAAGTTTTTTATCAGCAGATTGTTCAATATATGAAAGAGACTCTGGGAAGTCATGGGGTACAGCTTCTTACACAGAAAATGCAGGATCAGAAGAAAAAAACAGACGAGGCCGAAAGAGCCGGAACCCAGGCGGAAAGCGGAGATACACTGACTTCATATGATTCTGCGATGAGTCAGGCGGCAGAAAAAAGCCAGGCTGCTCTGGAAGAGAAAAGGGCCATGGAACAGCAGCAAAGCCAGGCTGAAGGCTTTACGGACGGGGGACATTCTGAAACGGAAGGTTTTGGAGGAATGGAAATCATTCCCCAGGAGGTATCAAACCCCATTCCTGCTATTCAGAGAGTACGATGGATGGGACTTCTGGAGCTGGTTCTTCCGACGGACAGAGGCATATCGGATAAAAAAATCAATAAAAGATGTCTGGTATCCAATCGCACGCTGGAGAAAGGAATGGTCATGAGAGAAAAAACAAAGGCGGATCATTCTCTCACTTCTCAGCTTCTCTATCAGCAGTATCTCATGGAGAAACTGGGAACTTACCGGAATCCGGGAAGAGGTGGATTAAGCTGTCAGATCGAGTATATTCTGGAGGGAAAAGACAGTGACGAAGAGAATGTAAAAGCCATTGCAAAGAAGCTTTTACTGATAAGAGAAGGGGTAAATGCGGCGAGCCTGGCAGCCGACAGCCAGAAACGTGCACAGGTAAAGACACTTTCTCTTGCAATCGCATCCGGCTTTCTGATTCCGCCGGCAGCAGGAATCATCGAAGCCGCACTGAACCTGTGCTGGACATTCGCAGAAAGTATTCTGGATGTACGGGAGCTTTTTGCAGGAGGCAAGGTTCCTCTGGTAAAGGACTCCTCACAATGGCAGATATCTCTGGAAAATCTGCCGACTCTTCTGGATAATCTGGACAGTGCGAGAAAAAGCGATGAGAAAGGACTGGCTTATGAGGATTATCTGCAGATCCTTCTGATGTCTGAAAAAGAGGAAACAAAGATAAAGAGAGGAATGGATATGGTGGAGTTGTCTTTACGCGCTGCAAAAGGGTGGGAAAATTTCAGGCTGGACTGCTGTATGACAGCCATGGAGGCTTCTATAGATGTAAAGGCAAATAGCAGAAAAGTGTTTACCGTTACAAGACAGTATTGTTATGCATAAAGGGGCGCAGAAAGATGCTTTTTCAGGAAGTTTTGGTGAAGAAAATACTAATGACAGACAGATACGGAGAAAAAGATGACAACGTACAAAAGAGAAATCACCACGATAAGAAACGGAAAGAAAGGAAATGCTCTCTAAAGTACCGGTTTGCTCTGAATACCCCGTTAATCAGAGCGTCCCTTCCTGGAAAAGTGTCTCTGTGCGCCTCTTACCGGAAAATCGAGGGGAAACTGAAGAAAGCAAGTCTGACCGTGGAAACCGCATTGGTGCTGCCTCTGTTCTTTTTCGGGATGGTGACGATGATTTCTTTTATGGATATCTATAAGGTGCAGACGGAACATCTGACCGTGTTGTGCCAGAGAGCAAAGGAAGCAGGCATGTACGCCTATGCGGCGGATGGAAACGGGCCAGAGGAGATTACACTTCCGGATGCCTATTTTTATCAGCCGGTGGGTGGCATCATTCCGCTCCCCAGTGTCTGGACATTTAATACGGTGAAAGTGCATACCTGGACAGGGACAGAACGCAGAAGCGGAAACAGTAAAGATGGCGAAAACGAAACAATGGTATATGTGACAGAGTCCGGAAAAGTCTATCACAGAAGCTTAAGCTGCAGTTACCTTAACCTCTCCATAACGGAGGTGTCAGGCAGCACGGTTTCTTCCAGAAGGAATGCCTACGGAGAGAAATACGATGCCTGCGAGTCCTGCAGTCTGCATCAGAAGCCTGCTGCTACGGTGTACATCACGGAAAAAGGAAATCGATATCACAATCAGAAAACATGCAGCGGGCTGAAGCGTTCTGTGCGTCTTGTGAAAGAATCCGGGCTGTCGGGGATACACGCATGCAGCCGATGCGGATAAATGAGGAGAAAGGATATGTTTACGGAAGTGGTTATATTGGTATTTTTGGCGATCAATAGCTGGTTGGATATAAAGAAAAAAGAAATTTCTCTCATAACGGTAGGAATATTCGGAATCACAGGGATACTTCTGTCGCTGTCTCAGAGGGGATTTTCCTGGGATTATCTCATCCCGGCAGCAATCGGAACAGCAATTGTGGGACTTGGTATTCTGACAAAAGGTGCAGTGGGAATCGGGGACGGCCTGATTCTCCTGACACTTGGCACTATAATGGAGCCGGAAAAATTTCTGGCTGTTTTCTTTATGGGATTGTTGGGATGTTCGGCGGTATCGCTGATTATGCTGCTGGTGGCGCAGAATGCAGGAAAGTCAGAACTGCCATTTATCCCATTTGTATTATTGGGTTATGTGGGAGGACTGCTGCTATGGTAAAAAAATGGAGAAAAGGAAGTATGACCGTAGAGGCGGCATGCCTGATGTCCCTGATCCTGTTTATTCTGATGGGAATCTTGTCCCTGTTTTTCTGGGTACATAACCGGGCCTGGCTGACTGCGGCGGCTTATGAATCAGCAGTCAGCGGGAGTATGGAAGGAATCAAGACAGACGGGAATGCCCGGCAGGAAGCAGACAGAAAAAGCAGAGAACTGGGCAGTACAGGATTTTTTGGCGCGGAAAACCTCACAGTTCAGACAGAGGGAGAAAAAAAGATTCAGGTAACCTATGACCTGGATACAATTTCAGGCTTCGGAGGCTTTTCCTGGCATCTGAAAGCGGAAGGAAAAGCATCTGTCGTGAAGCCGGTAACATGGATCCGAAAAGTGAAAGCTGCTGCGGAAATAATAGAAGGGTTGGGTGATGGAGAATGAGGGCAGAATATAAGAGAGATATGAATCATAACTTTCTGATTCTTTATGAGGATGAGGAAATTGATACCTCATCCTATCAGGTGCGGATGCTGGTGGGAAATGCGATTCCCTCTGTCCTGAAATGCAGGGTACAGGGTGTGGATGGAAGATTTATGATCTACTATGATATTACATCACGACAATCTGTGGCTGCGTTGTTTGAGGAGAAAAAGCTGGGGTGTGAGGAACTGCGGATGCTCTTTGGAGGCTTTGTGAAGGTGATGGAAGAAATGTCGGAATATTTGCTTAATCCAGGGTGTCTGGTCATCCAACCTGAATATATGTATGTGGATATGGAGAAGCGGGAATTATTTTTCTGTTATCTGCCCGGATTTGAGGAAGATGTGAGAAGGCAGTTTCAGAACCTTACGGAATATATTCTTCCGAAAATCAATCACGAGGATGGAAACGCAGTAATGCTTGGCTATGGAATATATAGAAGGGCGCTGGAAGACAGCTTTCATCTGGAACACATCAAAGAGGAGCTTTACCGGGAAAGGCGGGAAGACAGCGAGGCGGTCGCTGCGGCAGCTTCAGCCGGAAAGGAAAAGACGAAAAAGGAAGAAACGAAAAATCAGGAAACGAATATAGAAAAGAATGAGTTTGGAGAAGACATCTGGGGAGTGGAAGAGATTTTCAGGAAGGATTCTGATGCAAAGGAAGAGAAAAGGGATAAAGAAAATGGGGTATGGAAAAAAATCGCGGGGTGTCTGGCAGGCACAGCAGTCGTGATGCTTGCCTTGACGGCGAAGGTTTTGGGATATCTGCCCGGGATTTCCATTGAAGCTCTTTTGGCCATTATCATTGCGGGAATGGGAATCGGAATGCTGGTGTACATCATTCTGGGAAGAAAAAGAATGGAGAAATCCGTAGGAAAAGATTATGAAGATTACGGGAAAAAGATTGTGAAAGATGATACAAAAGAAGGGTATGTGCATACATCAGATAACGCTGTGACGGAAAACAATACAGGGGAAAGCTGCGCTATTGACGAAGTTTCCGAACATTACGGAGAGACGGTTGTGCTTTCGGCCGGAGTACCATCAGGCCCGTCCAGTCTGGTAAGCAGGGAACCGGGAGAACTGGCAACGATCTATCTCAATGAAGATCTGACAGTAATCGGTAAGCTTGTGAATGCAGCAGATGCTGTGATCAATCTTCCTACAGTCAGCCGTGTTCACGCCAAAATCCGCAGGCGGGACGGAGAGTATTATCTGACAGATTTAAATTCCCGCAACGGTACAGCTGTAAATGGGCAGATACTTATGCCGGATACTGATTATTGCCTCAAGGATCAGGACGAAGTCGATTTTGCTCAGGCAAGATATATCTTCCTGAAGTAAAAATAAAGAATAATAAAAACATGCGGATAACTTTTATTATTTCTTTAAATTTGATATAATAGGTAAACTAAGAGGTGATGACGTGGAAGAACTGAAAAAAGCACCTGTGACTGTGGTGCTCATGATGTTGAATGCGATAGTGTTTCTTTGGGTGGAAGTTACAGGAGGTTCACAGGATACACTGCATATGGTGAAATGCGGGGCAGCTTTTGCTCCGCTGATTGAAAGCGGGGAGGTGTACCGGCTTTTTACCTGCATGTTCCTTCATTTTGGCATGGCACATCTGGCAAATAACATGCTGGTTTTGCTTGTACTGGGACAAAGGCTGGAACCCGTAGTTGGAAAGATGCGTTTTCTGATCATCTACCTTGTAGGTGGCCTTGGAGGAAATATTTTTTCCTTCCTGTTGGCACTCGGCAAAGAAGAATATGCTGTCTCCGCTGGAGCATCGGGAGCAGTGTTCGCGGTGATGGGCGCCATGATTTATATCCTTGTACGGAACAGGGGCAGGATACAGGACCTTTCCGCACGTCAGATAATCATCATGGCAGCCTTTTCGTTATATTTCGGCTTTACCAGCAGCGGCGTGGACAATGCAGCTCACGTTGGTGGGATGTTCTGCGGTTTTATCGTTTCCGTACTGCTCTATCATCCCAGGAGAACCTTCCCCAGAAAAATCCGGAAAGTGGAGCCCTGACCGGGGGTGCTTTCCACTTCGATATGCCCGCCGTGCGCTTTGATGACCTGCCTGGTGACGGAGAGTCCCAGGCCACTTCCATTAGACTTGGAGGTAACGAATGGAGTGAAGATGTCCGGTAATTGTTCTGCATTTATGCCGCAGCCATTATCCTGAATGGAAATGCACACCCCTTCCGAAACAGGGTATGCGCGGATGAGGATTTCTCCGTGGGGATGGGATATGGATTCTTCGGCATTTCTGAGCAGGTTTAAGATGGCCTGCCGCAGCTTCACACGATCAAGGGGGAGTGTGGGAAGGGAATGGGAAATATCTGTCTTCAGTGTGATACCCAGATAATCCAGGGTGGTTTTCACACCGGACAGAATCGTTTCCAGATAGCTGCGAAGATCCGTATCGGTCAGGGTAAGCCTGTCGGCATTATTGTAGTCAGAGAGGTCGTTGAGCAGTTCCCGTACATATTCCAGATTGTCTGTAATGTCATCCCAGCAGTCATAAGCCGTAATTTCAGGATGGGAGGAGGCCAGCATCTGGAGCTCGCTGCTGATCAGTGCGATGGGGTTTCGGATTTCGTGGGAAAATCTTGATAATGTATATTGAAATTCCTTTTGTAATTGTTCTGCTGTGGTATTTGCCTGCATATCATCACCTCATGGGAAGTGTAACACCCGAAATTTGTAATATCAACAAATATCGTATTGAAAAAATCGAGAAAATGCGACACAATAAAGGCGAAAACTGAAGACTTTCGGCACAATAACAGTGCCTGAAAAATATATTTTTTAGGAGGAGATAAACATGGAAAATTGTATTTTTTGTAAAATCGCAAATGGAGAGATTCCATCTGCGACATTGTATGAGGATGAGGACTTTCGAGTGATTCTGGATCTGGGGCCTGCGAGCAAGGGGCACGCTCTGATACTGCCCAAAACGCATGCGGCTAATATTTACGAAATTTCAGATGAGATGGCAGCGAAAGCCATGGTGCTTGCTAAAAAGATGGCATCAAAACTGACAGAAGTTCTGAACTGTGATGGATTTAATATCGTACAGAATAACGGAGAGGCTGCTGGACAGACCGTGTTCCATTTCCATATGCATCTGATTCCGCGCTATAAAAATGATGGTGTGGGAATCCAATGGAAACCGGGCACACTGACTGACGAAGTAAAGGCTGAGATTCTGGAAAAAGTAAAAGGTTAATCAGAACAGGAAAGAATACAGAAAATGAATAGTGAAGAATTCAGGGAGTTTTATCAGGAATACTTTGAATTCTCAAAAAGGATAGCAGCAGGAGTTGTGAAAAACCATTCGACTGCGGAAGATATCAGTCAGGAAGTATTTTGCTATTTCTATAAGATTAAGGAAAAACTGGATAACACCAATGAGAGAAAGCTCCATGCACTTGTAGTGGTAGAAAGCACAAATAAGGCAAGAGATTATCTGAGAAAGGCACATGTGAAGAGGGAAGTTTCGCCGTTGGATGAGGTGACGGAAAGGGTACGTGTGGAAAAAGCGGAAAGTGTGGAAGCCATGGTGATTGGCATTGAAACGTGCGAGTATATGAACATGGCTTTGGAAAAACTGCGCAGAAAGAACCAGATGAATTATGAGATTTTCGTGAAGGTTAAGTACATGGATATACCACCGGAGATGGTTGCTGAGGAATATGAAATCACAAAAAATAATGTGAATAACAGAATCCTCAGAACCAGACTCTGGCTGAAAAAAGAATTATCCAAAATGTATGGAGATTAGTTTTGTTTCAGGAACGAGCACATTCTTCAATGAGATCGACAATATGCTGAATGGAATTCAGATTTTTGCTGCCGGACATTGCATCAATATAGGTCTGACGATTGTGGTATAAATTGCGGATGGCATCCAGAAGGGAAGCATTCGTGATTTCTTCTTCTTCAAGGACCATGCTGTAGCCCTGGCGTTCAAAGGAACGGGCATTCAGAATCTGGTCACCGCGGCTGGCTTTTGCAGAAAGCGGAATGAGAAGATTCGGTTTTGCCAGGGCAGCCAGTTCGCAGATGGCATTGGCACCGGCACGGGAGATCACGATATCAGCGAGGGCAAACATATCCGGAAGCTGCTGCTGTACATATTCGTACTGTACATATCCGGGAGTACCCTGCAGGGATTCGTCCATTTTTCCCTTTCCGCAGATATGGATAACCTGAAATTCCTTTAGAAGTTCCGGAAGGATCCTGCGGACATTTTCATTGACGGATGCTGCGCCAAGACTGCCTCCGATAACCAGCAGAACTGGTTTTTCAGTGTCAAAACCACAGTAGGTTCTGGCCGCTTCCTTATCACCGTGCAGGAGTTCCTGCCGGATAGGAGTGCCGGTGAGGACTGCTTTATCCTTTGGCAGACTGTTTACGGTCTCCGGGAAATTGCAGCATATTTTGGAAGCTGAGGAAAGACACAGTTTATTTGCCAGTCCGGGAGTCATGTCGGATTCGTGGATCACAGCAGGGATGTGACGCTTTTTAGCGGCGATGACCACAGGTACGGTCACAAATCCTCCTTTTGAGAATATGACGTCAGGCTTTAACTGTTTTAAAAGTTTTTTTGCCTGGCTGTAACCTTTCAGAACCCGGAAAGGGTCTGAGAAATTTTTGATATCAAAATAACGACGAAGCTTACCGGAAGAAATTCCGTAGTAAGGAATCCCAAGTTCCTCGATGAGTTTCTTTTCGATGCCATCGTAGGAGCCGATGTAGGAAATTTCATACCCCTTTTCCTTTAAAGCAGGGATTAGGGCAATATTCGGAGTAACATGGCCGGCGGTACCGCCGCCGGTAAGTATAATATGTTTCATAGGGGCCTCCTGAAGTTTCTTTTTATTAGATAAATATGAACCCCTGTGGAAGAATTGTCAAGGAAAGATAGGATTCTGGGAGAAAAAAATGAAGAGAAAAGCAGAAGACGACGAGTTTGATAAGCTGTTGGATGAAGAATTGATACGGGAAGCGGAAATGATAGAAAGGGGACTTCTCTCAGACGATGAGTACGGGATGGAACCCATGTCTCAGGAGGAACTCGATGCCTCGTATGACAGACTGGTGGAACGCCTGAAGGCAGAAGGCGTCTATCATGAAGATGAAAAGACTGGGAAGATCGTTTCTATGTCTGTCGCCGATACCGCCGGAAAAAATAATATGAAAAGAAGGCATAAAGCCATTAAGGCTGCAGGCTTTGCGGTTGTGTGTGTCCTGGGCGTGCTTGGAGCCAGTATGACCAGAGAGGTGAATTGCCAGTATTTTATAAGCAAAATTGATTATTTTGCTGGAAATGATACAAAATCAGACATTGATACTGTAAGACAGGAAGAAGACGAGGGAGAGAATGAGTGGGAAGAACAAGAGGCTATTGAATTAAAATAGCTGATTGTTACAGAAAAAGACTGTTAAACCCTATGAATTTTGTGTATAATAAATACAATCAGTTGAATTGTTGTATTTTTCCTGGCAAAGGGGGTTTGCACATGAAGATTACTTTTATTGGAGCGACACACGAGGTAACGGGGAGCTGTTACTATCTGGAGGCTGCAGGAAAAAAATTCCTGGTGGACTGCGGGATGGAGCAGGGGCCGAATTATTATGAGAATGCGGAGATTCCTGTTTCCTGCGGGGAATTGGACTTTGTACTTCTGACACATGC
>JALERH010000010.1 GCA_022764275.1 Blautia sp.
ATGATGTTAGGCATGGAATTCTCCTTTCAGCAGAGATTTTTTATAAATCCAACCAAAGGTTCAATTGAGTCTTTATCTGTAAAATCAACCTTTTTTCCGTAGGTATCCAGCATCAGCTTGTCTTCCTCACGCAATGTATTATAGTCCTTCTTTAACATGCTGTGGTGAAGCATTCCCATCATGGCTTTGTGGACAAAGTTTAAACCGGAGTAGTCGATTCCCCCACGAAAATGGAAAAGATGGAAGGCTTGCAGCATTTCAGGTGTGAGCACCTTTTCCAAAGATTTCCGGATATGGGCGATGTTGTCCGGATCCTGTGGGTCTGCAAGCCCACAGGTAAATAATACGATATTTTTTTCTTTAATCTGTTCGAAATATTTTGTAAGCAGTGATATTCCGCTGACTCCTCCGGCATACAGTCCGCCGCCATAGATAATGGTATCAAAATCTTTTAGATCATCGGGATGAATGGCTTTTCGCGGGAATACTTTGCATGAAAGGTCCTGAGCAATCCACTGCGCGTATCGCTTGGTGGATCCGTATTTTGATTCATATATCACTATGATTTTTTTCATAATTTTCTCCTGAACTGACACACTTGTAACATTTCTTTTGCTATAGTATACTTGATACAGATAATTTTTCAAGAGTATGTTGAAAAATGCTACAGATTTGATATTTTGTGCCATTTTGGAGTGAAAAGATGAACGGACATCAGAAGCAACGGGAGAGTACCGGAGCGGACTGGATGCGTATATACTGTACTTTACAACAGGACC
The DNA here is from genome assembly GCA_022764275.1 of Blautia sp. GTDB lineage: Bacteria > Bacillota > Clostridia > Lachnospirales > Lachnospiraceae > Blautia_A. Next base: position 780 of record JALERH010000010.1, read on the forward strand.
CATGTCTCGGGAAGTGATGAGAACTCGCATTCCGGAACTGCCGGATACGGAGACACAGATGGAATATTTTATGGATTTCTCCGCTGGAGGTTTTGGAAGACTGCTGTTTCGGTGGATTGAAAATGAAATGGAAGAGCTTCCGGATGTATATGCAAAAAAAGCCAGCGATTCTATTCTATGCTTTATGCGGACCGCAGAAAGTCCGCGGACAAAACCGGCCAAATAATATCGGGAAAGCAATAGGAAAAAGCGATACAATCATCATACAGCGGAGGGAAACGTATGGAATGGGTAGAGGCGATCTCGAGGGCAATCGAATATATGGAGGAGCACATTACAGAGGAACTGACGGCAGAAGCGATTTCGGCTCAGGTGCACATTTCTCCTTTTTATTTCCAGAAAGGGTTCAGCCTGCTATGTGGTTTTTCCATGAAGGAATATATCCGAAATCGCAGACTGGCACTGGCGGGAAACGAGCTTGCATCAGGAGAGACTAAGGTGATCGATGTTGCTTTGAAGTATGGTTATGATTCACCGGACAGCTTTACGAAAGCTTTTACCCGTTTTCATGGTGTGACACCCTCTATGGTACTAAAGAACAGCACCATGCTGAAATCTTTTGCACCGCTGAAAATAAAAATATCTTTGGAAGGTGGTTATTTTATGGACTACAGAATTGTAAAAAAGGAAAGCTTTACTGTACTTGGAGTATCAAAACGATTCAGCTATGAGAATGCAAAAACGGAAGTTCCAGGATTCTGGGGAGAGCATTACGCGGCAGGAAACGGGAAATACGTCTGCGGAATGTTTGGAATAAACATTGATGAAAAGATGGGTGGGGAAGACTTTGAGTATCTGATTGCAGACGTTTATAATCCGGCTTTGGACATCCCGGAAGGATTTGTCACAAAAGTAATACCGGCGTTTACCTGGGCGGTATTTCCATGCAGAGGTGCCATGCCGGATGCACTGCAGGATGTGAATAAGAAGATTTTTACGGAATGGCTTCCGGCTCTGAAAGAGTATGAATTTGCAGCCGGATACTGTATCGAGATGTATGATGATCCGCAAAAATACTCCAAAGGAACAAATGATGAAAATTATTACTGTGAAATCTGGATTCCGGTTAAGAAAAAAATAAAATCATCAGAGAAATGATTCTGAGGCTATTATATAGTTTTTGTTGAAAAGCGTGGCAGGCAGGAAGATCAGTGAAGAATACCAGTCAAGAACCTTCGGCGGGGTCTATGCGGAAAAAAAATCATGATCAGAGCCCACTTGGCCTGGAAATTCAGGAAAAATTCAGAGATTTGAGTGCCTAAAGTATCTATAGGGAAAAATCGCGTCTCCAGGCCCCGAAATTTCAAAAAAACGGGGTCTGGGAAGTGATTTTTTTCTGCATAGAGAAAATTTGACATGTAAAGCGATGAATTTAGCTGGATTTCTGAAGTAAATGGGCTCTCGGAACAAGAAAATTTTATATAGACCCCGCCGGGGAAATTTTAGAAAGAGCCGCTTTTTGACGAATTAAGCTAATGTGCCTCTGGGCTTCGCATCTCTTATATCAATCAGGATACTTCTTTCTTGCAGGGCAGCATCCGGGACTTCTGCAAAAGGAAGAATCTGGAAGAAAGTCTTTTTTGCGCAATTCTGCGGCAGCTAGACATGGAACGGGTGCAATTTGGGAAAAATATGGAGGACTTTTCGGAAGGACAGAAAAAGAAAGTACGGATCGCGACGAAAATGATTGACTTATGATATGAGCAAAAGCAATGGGGTGAAGGATATGTGGAAATCAAAGAAAAGCCATAAAAAGAGAGGATTAAAACTGGTGCTTGCAGTGGTTGTGGCGTATTTTCTGGCACTTACGGTGCCTTATATTCCTCATAAAAAGGTTTCGCAGGAGTTTCAGGAGAAGTTTTCTCCACAGGAGGTTTACGGAGACGAAACGGGAACAGAGAGAGTGGCTTATATAGACGATAATCAGGAGGCTTTGCTGCTGCGGCTGCGCATGATCGAAGAGGCAGAGGAGGAAGTGATTCTCTCGACCTTTGATTTTCGTTCCGAGGAATCCGGAAAAGACGTGATGGCAGCGCTTCTGCATGCCGCGGACAGAGGCGTTTCCGTGCGCGTGATCATCGATGGAATCAGCGGTTTTATGTCCGTAAGGAATGATCCTTACTTTCTGGCTCTGGCACGTAATGAGAATATCCAACTTCGGATTTACAATCCTGTGAATCTGCTGAAACCATGGAAAATGCAGGCGAGGCTCCATGATAAATATGTGATCGTGGATGATAAAATGTATCTGCTGGGCGGACGAAATACCTACGATCTGTTTCTGGGAGATTATTCTGACACCCCCAATATCGACCGGGAGCTGTTTGTGCTGGAGGAAGAGGAACGGGATGATACTTCGCTGGCTCAAGTGAAAAGCTATTTCGAACAGGTGTGGGCACTTTCAGACAGCCGGGATTTTTTGTGCAAAAAGGAGACGGATGAGATACGGGAATGCACAGGTGAACTGAAAAACCGCTATGAAGAACTGAAAAAAATATATCCTTCTGCCTGGGAAAAACAGGACTGGGAGGCTTATACCATGGAGGCAAATAAGGTTACCCTGCTTACGAATCCCATAGAAGCTGAAAATAAGGAACCCTGGATGTGGTACTGCCTCACAGAGCTGATGAAAACGGGAAATCAGGTGACCGTTTTGACTCCCTATATTATCTGTGGACAAGAAATGTATCAGGATATGAGGGATGTCTGCCAGAACGTTTCCTCACTGGAAATCCTGACAAACGATGTAGCCAGCGGAGCAAATCCCTGGGGTTGTACAGATTATATGAACCAGAAGAAGAAAATCTGGAATACCGGCGTACAGGTCTATGAATATCTGGGAGGCCATTCCATGCATACAAAGGCTATGGTGGTGGATGACCGCCTGAGTGTGGTAGGCTCCTATAACATGGATATGCGCAGTACCTATCAGGATACGGAAATGATGCTGGCGGTAGACAGCAAAGAGCTGAATGCACTGATCCGAAGCCAGGCAGAATCAGATAAGACGTACAGCCGTACTATGAGAGATGGGGAATATGAGATGGGGGAGAACTACCAGCCGGTGGAGATGAGTATGGGAAAACGAATTTTCTACGGTGTGCTCAGGGTACTCATTATTCCGATTCGGAGATTTTTGTGAGGGGTGTTTTTATGGATGAGAACTGGATGATTTTGCTGCAGCGGGGTTGACAGGAAATTGTAGTGGATTTTGGAAAAAACAGCCCACAGGATTGAGTCCTGCGGGCACTTTTTTGTTTGCGGTATTTATTCTCTGTCCAGCACACAGACAGCAAGTCCGGCTGCGTTAATTCCCACATGACAGGCGATGCTGCATGAGAGGGGAAGATAATAACTTTCATATTCAGGAAATGTGCTGCGGATGGCAAGATACCACTCGCTGGCAGCATTTGGAGTCTCGAAGGTTCCGGCGGCTCCAACACGTATCCGGTTGGCGGGAACATTGGAAAAACGGTCGTGGATATCGGCCTTCAATGCCTCCAGCATTTTTTTCTCCGCCTGCTTCATACCGCGGGTTTTGGCAAAAGAATCCAGCCGTTCTCCCTGAATGGTCAGAATCGGTTTCAGATTGATCACATTCGCGATGGCAGCGGCAGCAGGAGTCACGCGGCCGCTTTTTTTCAGGTATTCCAGAGAATTTACGGTAATATAAATGCTGGCGTTGAATGCATTTTTCTCCAGAGTTTTTTTGATATCTGCAGCACAAAGCCCCTGATTGGAAAGTGCTTTGGCATCCAACACAGATTCCCGCAGAGTCAGGGAGATGCGGTGGTTGTCCACGACCTGAACCTTTCCGTTATAGTCCAGAGCATACTGGGAGGCATTTTGGCAGGAGCCGCTGAGCCCGCTGGACATGGGAATATAAACGATTTCTTCATATCCATCCTGAAAAACCAGGTCCCACAATTCTGTGACATTTCCCGGGGAAGGCTGTGAAGAGGAGATGTTTTTCTTCTCCCTCATGGCGTCATAAAGCTGTTCATGGGTAATATCAATACCCTCCAGATAGCTTTTGTTCTCTATGATCACCGGCATGGGAAGTACATAAATACCGAGCTGTTTTCCCTCCTCTACAGATAAGCCGCTGTTTGTATCCGTTACGATTGCTGTTCGCATATGCAAGTCCTTTCCTGTCAGGAATATGAATATTCCTTTCCTTGACAAATTTCGATTCTTATGTATGATGTAGAGATAGAACTGAAACAAATGTATCACAAGGAAAAAGATAAAACAATGATAGTATATGATACAAAAACGGAAAATATGTATCAGTATCGGAGGCATCATGGATAAAAGGAAAGAAGCAAATATCAGGGTGAGAAGGAGCATCACTGATGCGCTGTTTTCCCTTATGAAAGATAAGAATTTTTCAGAAATCACCATTACGGAGATCATCCGGGAGGCAGGGGTGGCGAGGGCGTCCTTTTATCGAAATTATACATCCAAAGAGGATGTGCTGCTGACCCTGATTTCCTTCGTCCTGAATGATTATCGCGAGACTGCGGATTATAATCTGGAGGAATACTATACTTATCAGAATGTACTGAGAAGCTTTCAATATTTTAAGAAGTATGAGAAGTATGTGATCGACCTGTATCAGCATGGATTTGGTATTTCGCTTCTGGAGGAGCTGAATCAGTTCCATGAATCCATTGCAGGTGTCATGAAGGTGCATTCCGTGACGAGGTATCAGCTGTACATGTATATCGGCGCTCTGTATAATACGGCGATCGTCTGGCTTTTGAGCGAAGAACAGGAGCCGGTGGAGGAAATTGCCACGATGTTCTTCCAGAATTATTTTACAGATGATGTAAAATAGATGAGAGTATGGTATAGTTATCTATTATAGAGTATTGGGAAAGAGAGGTACGATTATGTTATTTGTAGAATATCCAAAATGTACCACCTGTAAAAAAGCAAAAAAGTGGCTGGATGAGCACGGCGTAAGCTATGATGACCGTCACATCAAGGAGCAGAATCCAACAGCAGAGGAGCTGAAGGAATGGCACGCAAAAAGCGGTCTGCCCCTTAAGAAGTTTTTTAATACAAGTGGTCTTTTGTATAAGGAAATGAACCTGAAGGACAAGCTGAAAGACATGAGCGAGGAGGAGCAGATTTCCCTTCTTGCATCGGATGGAATGCTGGTAAAAAGGCCGATCGTTGTGAATGGAGATACCGTTTTGGTGGGCTTTAAAGAGGCGGACTGGGAGAAAAATCTTTTATAATGCCGTATAATGGAAAAGCTTTTCAGGCAACCTATAGATGAGAAAATTATTTTTTGAATCAGGGAGGGTTGCCATATGTACCAGTCTGTCTGGACAGATACGATTAAAATGCCGGAATTTGAAACGCTGCACAGTGACGCCAGAACGGATGTGTTGGTCATCGGAGGCGGATTGTGCGGCGTTTTGTGTGCTTATTTTCTGAAAAACGCGGGAGTGGATTATATGCTTGTGGAGGGAAAAACCATAGGCAGCGGAATTACCCAAAATACCACGGCAAAAATCACGTCCCAGCATGGTCTGATCTATGAGAGACTTATCAATGATTTTGGAAAAGAGAAGGCGTATCTTTATCTGTGGGCAAATCAGGAAGCTTTGGAAAAATACCGTCAGCTGAGCCGAAAAATAAAGTGTGATTTTCAGGAAAAAAGCGCATATGTCTATTCGAAATGGGACAGATGGGCCATCGAAGAGGAAATTCGCGCGGTGAATTCCCTTGGCTTTCCGGCAGAACTTGCGGAAAATCTGCCTCTGCCTTTTGAAACCGAAGGTGCGGTCTGTTTTCCGGAACAGGCGCAGTTTCACCCTCTGAAATTCCTGGCAGGAATCGCCAGAGGCCTGAATATTTATGAAAATACATTTGTGGAAAAGATTGAGAATCATACCGCATATACGGAAAATAGTAAGATTGAAGCAGGCAAAATCATTGTGGCAACCCACTTTCCTTTTCTGAACAAACGGGGCAGTTATTTCCTGAAATTGTATCAGCACCGCTCTTATGTGATCGCACTGGAGAATGCTCCGGATGTGCAGGGAATGTATCTCGATGCGGATAACACGGGCATGTCCTTTCGAAATTATGGAAACCTTCTGCTGCTGGGAGGCGGGAGTCACAGAACGGGAAAAAAGGGCGGAAACTGGAGAGAACTGAGAGATTCTGCAGCAGGATTTTATCCGGAGGCAGTGGAAAGATATTACTGGGCGACACAGGATTGTATGCCTCTGGACGGCATTCCTTACATCGGACATTATTCGAAACATACACCGGATTTGTATGTGGCGACCGGGTTTCAGAAATGGGGGATGACGTCATCCATGGTTTCCGCAATGCTTCTGTGTGACATGATTCTGGAAAGGGAGAATGACTGGGCGGAAGTGTTTTCACCGAGCCGGAACATCTTGAAGCCACAGCTTCTGGTAAATGGACTGGAAACCACAAAAAATTTGCTGACGCCGTCTTCAAAACGCTGTCCCCACATGGGCTGCGCCCTGAAGTGGAACAGCGCAGAGCATACCTGGGACTGCCCATGCCACGGATCCAGGTTTGAGGAAGAGGGGAAATTAATCGATAATCCAGCGAAAAAGGGATGCTGAACAACGAAGATGAAAGATTGTGTAAAGCAGCCTGTGAAAAAACGAAAGGGGGAAAAATATGAACGACAAAACAAAACAGCAGATTATGCAGAACCGGGAACTCCTGAAAGGATATGGATCCTGGGACGTGGGAGAGGAAGCAACAGATGAGGAACAGAAGCTTCCATATCTGCCGCCGCTGAAGGGGAAGATGGTGAAAAACAGTATTCCTCTTCCGCTTTATTTTGAGGATATCGTGAACGAAAAAAATATTTTTGAACTGCTTCAGGAGCGTAAGAGCCGCCGTACTTTTTCTGAAAAAGCGGTGACACAAAAGCAGCTTTCCTTCCTTCTTTGGGCAACACAGGGAGTGCGCAGATTTGCCGGAAAGCAGCGCCAGGTAACCTTTCGCAATGTGGCATCTGCAGGCTCCCGACATCCCTTTGAAACGTATCTTTTTCTGAACCATGTAGAGGGAATGCCAAAGGGCTTGTATCATTATTTGCCGGCCGGACACGAGCTGGAATGTGTGGAGCAAAGAGCGGATTATGAGGAGGAACTGTCGCAGGCATTGTGTGATCAGAAATTTGCCGCTGCGGCCCCGGTTGTGTTTATCTGGAGTGCCATTCCTTACCGGACAGAGTGGCGTTACGGAATGAAAGCGGCAAAATATATTCTTATGGATGCAGGGCATGTCTGCGAAAATTTGTATCTGGCATGCGAAGCAGCGGGGTGTGGAACCTGTGCCATCGGCGCCTACGATCAGGAATCGCTGGATGAGCTCCTTGGATTTGGGCCTGGCCCGTCTGCTGAAACGAACTATGAGTGTGCGCTTTATGTGGCTGCGGTTGGAAGGCAAAAGAAAGAGGAAACAAAAGAATAAAAAGATTTTTTGGGAACTTTGGGCAGAGGCGGGGCCTATGCAGAAATAATTCATGCTCAGACCCCGTTGCCCAGAAAATTCTGATGAAAATCCAGAGATTCCCATGTCAAAAGTATCTATATCGAAAAATTGCGTTCCCAGACCCCGGAAATTTTAAAAAGCGGGGTCCCAGAAGTGATTTTTTCTGTATAGAGAAAATTTGCACCGCAAAGTCGGGATTTTCCTTGGATTTCCGGGACAAATGGGCTCTGGAGGGAGAAAAATTTTGTATAGACCCCGCAGGCAACTTTCAGACCCGTGCTCCCTTGGACCCAATATTTAAAAAGAGCTGAAAACCAGGAGAAATTCCCATTTTTTCTAAATTGCAACCATAGGTTGACAGTTTTTCAAGGGTAATTGGTGGTTGTCAACCAATTTCTGTGCTATGATAACGGCAACTTTAGAAAAGGGAGGAGACATTATGGATTTTGCAGAAAAAATAATCATGCTCAGAAAACAAAAGGGATGGTCCCAGGAGGAGCTGGCGACGCAGCTGGATATTTCCCGGCAGTCTGTATCAAAATGGGAAAGCCGGATGTCGGTTCCGGATCTGGATAAGGTCATCAAACTGAGTGAAATATTCGGAGTGACAACAGACTATCTGTTAAAAGATGGGGAAGTTTCCCAACCGATGTTAAAAGAAGAAACACCAAATACGTCAGCTTATGAGAATACTTATACAGAACTAAACTGCGAAAAACAATCCGCCTGCGAGGAGGAAGAGGACTCGGTAAGGTATGTTACGATGAAAGAGGCACAAGGGTATCTGGACACGATTTCCGGCACTGCAAAAAAGATTGCGGGTGCGGTCTTTCTGTTTATTATCTCTCCAATTACGCTGATTCTTCTGAGTGGAATGGCAGAGTATGGAGTGGTACCGCTAAGTGAAAATTCTGCGAGCGGGCTTGGACTTATTGTACTGCTTCTGTTTGTTGCAGTGGGGGTTATGATTTTGATTTTCAATGGGACAAAGTTTTCCGGATTTGAGTACCTGGAAAAAGAAGATGTCGTATTGGAAAGTGGTGTAAGAGAGATGGCACAACGCTGTAAGGAGGAATTTGAAGGACAATACAGAAAGATTATGACGATTGGAATCGGCCTGTGCATCCTCAGCGTGATTCCGCTTTTCACTGCGCTTGCCCTGGATTTATCAGATCTATACTACATATATGGAGTGTGTTTTATTCTGCTTCTCTGTGCATTGGGAGTATTCCTGATCGTATGGATGGGAAGCATTCACGGGAGCTTCCAGAAGCTCCTGGAGGAAGGGGATTATACCCGCAAAAAGAAGCGCATTGCAAGAAAATATCAGGGGGTTGCCGGGGCATATTGGTGCACCATAACAGCCGTATATCTGGGCATCAGCTTTCTGACCAGAAGGTGGGAAATCTCCTGGGTGATCTGGCCCTGCGCGGGAGTTATCTGGGCGGCTATCTATGCAATTTTGTCAGCTTCAAAAAAATAAAAACGATCATAACAGGGAGAATTTATATATGATAATTGATGGAAATGAAATCGAAAAAGCAGCTATGGCGGAATTTCACAAGGGTAACCGGAAGGAAGGACTTCGGATCCAGGAAGAATTTGCCTCGAAATTTCGGGAAGAATACAGGGAAAAGGATCACTGTCCCTGCCAGAAGGCCTGCCGCTATCATGGAAACTGTAAAGAATGCGTAGCCATTCATCGTGCTCATCAGGAGCATGTGCCAAACTGCATGAGGACAATGCTCAACAAAAAAATCCAATTACTTTCAGAGCTTACGGAACATACCATTGCAAATGAAATTGAGCCGCCGAAGGAAATACTGAGAAAACAGGAATGATTCAGAATATTACATCATTCCAAAAAAGATTGCACTCTCATTTTGCATTGGGTATAATAAAAACTGGTACGTTCAGTAAAAATCGGAAAACGTACGATAAAGGATTTCAAATTTTATGGAAAAAAAAGAGAGTGCAGTCTGGAAACAGATATTAGTGGGATTATTCCTCTTGATAGGAATCGGTATGGTCTGCTTATTGGTTTATAAAGCGCAGATCAGAGAACATATGAGTGAGCCGGTATATTGTACCCTGATGTCAGAGCATAAAGAAAATAAAGAAGCAGTTCTCCGGGAGGATACCCGGAGCCTATCTGAGCAGTTCGTATGTAAGGTGCCTGAGCTTTGCCGCATCATGATAGAGGGGAGAGCGGAAAATATTTCTTCGGAAGCACGTGTGGAAATTATTTTGTCGGACACAGAGTCAGGGCAGGAATATTATCATCGTGAAAAAGCGGTGAGCGAAATTTTTACGGAAAAAGCAGCAAAGGTAAAGCTGAAACTGAATGAAACGCAAAGCGATTCCCAGGACAAAAACCTGACACTGACGATGTCTCTGATAAACGCGGGAGAAACGCAGATCTATCTGACGGCAAACAGCAAACCAGGCATCGTTTCTTCTTTTAACCAGGATACGGACGATCATACGAACGTGATATGGTCTCTGGAGTATTCCAGTTGTGAAAATCTGAAAATTTTATATATAATATTGTGCGTTTCGCTGCTGGGCTTTGGGGCAGTCTGCTATTGGATGCTGATCATCAGAAAACGGGAGGTAGAACATTTTTTTATTCCCATTTCTTTCTATATTGGCGTGGTGTTCCAATGTGTTGTCTGCGTTTATGGAGTGCCGGACGAACCGTGGCATATGGATACCGCTTATAAGTATTCAAACAAAATGTTATGTATCGAAGATACCGGGGAATACGGCGTCATATATAAACGGCAGTGCGATGTGGAAATGACAGACATGCTTGCAAATGGAGTGGAAAGCAATTCTTTTTACCAGCTGCTTCATCACACATTTGAGCTTCCGCAAAATAAGGAACTGGTTAAGGTGTCCTATGTGGATACCGGCGATTTTGTACCGGATATTGTTTATTTTCCGGCTGCAATAGGAATCAGTATCGGGCGTCTTTTTGGCTTGTCTGCGCTTCTTACCTTGCAGCTTGGACGTATTTTGAGCCTGCTCGTTTATATTATTCTGGCATGGTTCGCGATCCGGATCGTGCCATTTGGAAAAAATGTGTTTGGAATGGTAGGAATGCTTCCGATCACGCTTCAGCAGGGCGCATCGGCATCCTACGATGCAATGCTGAATGGCATTCTCTTTTTGTTTCTTGCATTGTGTTTCCGTATGTCCGTGCCGGGGAAATACAAAAAATGGGAAATTGGTCTGACAGCCCTTCTGGCAGTGTTTATTCTGATATCGAAGGGCGGAGTGTATATTCCTGTTTTGGCAATGCTCCTGCTCATTTTCCATCAAAAGAGGAGCAAAAAAGAAACGAAAGAGACAAATGAAGAAACAAAAAAACGCAGGCGATATTTACTGATTTTATGCGGCGTTATGGCAGTTTTAATCTGTGTGGCGGCCGTAAAAACATTTCCTGCAATCAAAGCGATTTTTACAAGTTTTATGCAGGAGAGTGAGGCAAATACGCAATATACCATTCCATATCTGCTCAGAAGTCCCCTTAAAATCATTTATCTGTACTGGAACACTTTTATGGAAAAGGCAGATGATCTTCTGAGAGGGTTACTGGGAGGTATGCTTGCATGGCATGATGTAAAAATAAACTGGAGTATTATTCTTATATTCCTGATAGGACTGCTTCTTTTGACGAATGTGAAAGGAGATAAGTATGAGGGAGGAGCCAGGCCGCGTCTGATTATAACCATCGCGGCTGGCGTTTCCATTGCCCTTATTATGATGTCGATGCTGCTGGGCGTTACCCCCATAGGCTCGGACTACATTCAGGGAATACAGGGACGTTACTTCCTTCCGTTAGCACCAATGATGTTTATGATAACATCCAATAACATGATCGTGGTGCAAAAAAAACAGTGCGGCTATGTCTGGCTTACCATGATGGCAGCAGAGGTCATGGTTGTACTGCAATGTGTGGCACTGACAGCATAAAAAATATCTGACTCATTAAACAGATTCTTGGGGAGGATGCTATGAAGCAGCTTATAGCCCGCGCACATAAATTTTGGAATATGTGCAGGCAGAAACAAAAGATCAGAGAAGAAATAACCAGAAACCGCCGGGAGTGTGAGTCGAGAAAGCTTTCTGCGAATCCCATGGTCTCCATTATTATGCTGAACCGAAACGGGAAACAGCATTTGGAACGACTGATGTCTTCCATGGAAAAAGAAAAATTTTACAGCAATTTTGAAATTATTATGGTCGACAATGCATCTTCGGATGACTCCGCTGCGTATATGAAAGGCCTGAAAGATAAATTTGACATAACCGTGATTCAGAATACGGAAAACAAATCCTTCTCGGAAGCCAATAATGATGGAGCGGCTGTCGCGCGGGGCGAATATCTGCTGTTTCTCAATAACGATACCCAGGTAACCGAGGGCTGGCTGGATGCACTCCTCTATACGGCGTTGAAAGAGGAAAATGTGGGTGCGGCAGGAGCAAAGCTGGTCTATCCAAAAGTACCGGATCATTGTCTGAATGCCGGAAAATCGTATACGATACAGCACAGAGGAATCGCTTTCCGGGGCATAAAGCGTAACGGGACATATTTCGTTCAGCCGTATAATATGGGAAACGGCGATAAAAATCTGAGAGCCGATTCCGAACCCGAAAAACGGGCCTGTGTCACGGCGGCGGTAATGCTTGTGTCGAAAAAAGCATTCGATTCCGTTGGCGGATTTGACGAACGTTATCAGTATGGCTATGAGGATGTGGATCTGTGCCTGAAGCTGTACAAAGCTGGATTCCACAACTATTACTGTCCGGGCGCCTTGGTATTCCACTACGAATTCGGAACGCAGGAAAAAGATGATAATCAGCAGGTAAAAGACAGACGTTTACAAAATATGCGCGTTTTTCAGGAAAAATGGCAGACGTATCTGCAGCAGAGAATCCTTGATGACAAAATTCATAACAGAAGGATTTTTACAGAAACCGGACTCGTTGCAGCAATTGTGCCTGAGAAATTCGAACAGCCGGAAGAAGCGGAAGGGGATATTGGATACCATAAGATAAAAACTTCCCTGGAAAAGGCCGGATGTACCGTAAAATTCCCAAAAGGTTTTAAGAAAAACAAGCCATATGAAATCGGATATGATGTGGATGTCCTTATTTCTCTGGCAGATGGATATGATTTTTCCATGCTGAAAAGCGTAAAAACGAATCTGATAAAAATACCGTGGCTGGAAGAAAAGGAAATGACCTGGGAGAGACTGTTGGAAATTATCGAGCAATCCTGTATTTAATAAAGGAGTTTGGATAAATGAGTTTTTGGAATGCATTGAAACAAAAATTAAGGAGTATCCTTCCTGTAAGCCGCACGTATATGGACAGTAAACTTCGGGAACTGGAAAAGGAAAATAAGCGTCAGGGAAAAATTCTCCAGGAACTGCAGAAGAATACACAATCCCTTATGGATCTGAGACAATATATTGACCAGGAATTTGAACGCCGGGATGACTGGGGCAAACGCGCTGCGGAAATCGCCCGGATTGCCGGTGGCCGCCCGGTGTGGGTCATCAAATGTCCGGCGCCGGACGGAGAGAAAAAGGTACGGTGGGGCGATTACGCTTATGCGGTGGCCCTGAAGCGGTACCTGGATCGAATGGGTATTTTCACCATTATTGATATGAAAGAAGACTGGAATTGCGAGGAAAACGCCGATGTGGTCCTGGTTCTGCGCGGGTGTCATTTTTACCGTCCGGACCGCAGAAATGAGAAATGCGTGTATGTAATGTGGAATATCAGTCACCCGGAAATGGTCACCATGGAAGAATATCAGCTTTATGATATCGTCTGCGTTGGTTCTATGCATTATGCAGAGGAACTGAAAAAGAAACTTATCGTGCCGGTATTTCCGCTGCTTCAATGCACGGATACGGAACTTTTTTATCCCGAAGAGGAGACAGAAAATACACGGAATCAGGATTACATTTTTATCGGAAATTCCCGCGGAGTGGCGCGCAGATGCGTGATGTGGGCGGCCGAGGATAAGCTTCCGCTGAAAATATGGGGAAGCGGATGGAAAGCCATGCTGGGACAAAACAAAAATATGGTTCAGGAGCTTTTTATAGAAAATAGTCAGATTCCGGCACTTTACCGGACTGCAAAGGTTACCTTAAACGACCACTGGAAGGATATGCTGGACTTCCAGTTTGTGAATAACCGGATTTTTGATGCGCTGGCCTGCGGCCTCCCGGTCATTTCCGATTATTGCGATGAACTGAAGGAGATTTTTCCGGATGCCGTTCTTTACTACAGCAATAAAGAAGAATTTGACCAGTGCGTGAAAGAGATAGAGAATAATTATGAAGAGGTGAAAGCGCGGGTAGACGCCCAGTGGCCGATGATAAAAGAAAAATACTCCTTTGAAGCAAGGGCAAAGGAGCTGGTGGAGATTGTGGGAGGGTATAAGAATTAAACATGTGATATTATGTAAAAGTCCAATATTTATAACATGTATTTATGTGTACACAAATCTTGAAACACGTATTTGCACGTGCTATAATGACGGCGAGGGAGGAACAATGAAAACATCAGAACTGATAAAATTACTGAAGAGAAATGATTGTTTCTTCGTGGAACATGGTAAAGAACATGATAAATGGCATAGTAACCGGACGGGAAAAGACATTAGAATTCCCAGACATGGAAGTAAGGAAATTCCATCAGGAACTGCAAATAGAATTTTAAAAGATGCAGGAATTCGGTAAGTCCGGGTTGCTTGTGGGATTGGAGGTTTTGGAAAATGGCAAAGTATGTATATCCGGCAGTTTTTACACCTGAAGAAAAAGGATATTCTGTATATTTTCCGGATTTGGAAGGCTGCTATACCTGCGGAGATGATTTGCAGGATGCATTGGTGATGGCCGAAGATATTCTTGCATTTGTGCTCTATGATTATGAGACCGGGGGAAAAGAGATTCCGATTCCAACTAAAAGAGAGGATATTCCTTTGGGAAAAGGTGAATTTACAAATTTCATCGCATGCGATACGATTGAATATGCCAAAATGCACAACAGCAGGGCAGTGAAAAAAACATTGACGATACCCGAGTGGCTGAATGAAGCGGCAACTAGAGCTGGAGTAAACTTTTCGCAGGTATTACAGGATGCTCTGATGGAAAAAGTGAAATAAAAATAGCTGTACCCCCAAGGAGAACAAAATTGAAAATACTGATTATTATCCCGGCCTACAATGAGGCCGGGTGTATTGAAAAAGTAATAGACAACCTGATACAGAATTATCCTCAGTATGACTACGTAATCATCAACGATGGTTCTACGGACGATACCCGGAAAATCTGTGCAAGACGCGGGTTTAATTTCATGGATCTGCCGGTAAACACAGGCCTTTCCGGGGCAATCAGAAGCGGTATGCGCTATGCGAATTATTACGGATACGATTACGTTCTGCAGCTTGACGGTGATGGACAGCACGATCCGGAATACATCCGGCTCATGATTGAGGAGATGGAAAAAAAGGACTGCGATATTGTCATCGGTTCCCGGTTCAAGACAGAACGCAAGCCTGTGAACTCCCGTATGATCGGAAGCCAGATTCTTACAGCGGCAATCTGGCTTACCACAAAAGGAAAATATATCGGAGACGTGACCTCGGGCATGCGCCTTTTCAACAAAAAGATGATCAAGCGTTTTGGTTATGACATGCACTACAGCCCGGAGCCGGATACTCTGGCGTACCTTTTGAATTGCGGTGTTAAAATTGAAGAAGTCCAGGTAGAAATGCACGAGCGCATCGCAGGGGTGAGCTATCTGGATTTCAAAAATTCCATCTGGTATATGATGAAAATGCTGTTTTCCATACTGCTGTTTCAGTGGTTTCGTAAGAAAGTAAAGGAGTAAAAATATGTCAGACACTCTCAGAATACTGCTGTTTTTTGCGGCAATCGCAACAGGCGGCTGGATTCTTTACATGATTCGAAAATTGCAGGTGAAAATGCAGGATGCAATCTTCTGGGTGATATTTGCAGGGATTCTTTTTGTCCTTGGTATCTTTCCGGAAGCGTGCTACTGGCTGACGGATAAGCTTGGCATCATGTCTCCGGCAAACCTGATCTTTCTGGTGGTAATCTTTCTCCTTCTGGAAAAGGTATTTACCCTTTCTATCGTTGTGTCCCAGCTGGAGGAAAAAGTATCGGTTCTGTCTTCTGAAGTCGCTCTGCGTTCCAATGCCGCGGAAAAGCGTCTGGACAAAGAGGAGAAGCGCTTAGATCAAGATGAAGAAAGGCTGGACAAAAATGAAGAGAGATTGGATGAGGAAGAGAAGCGCCTGGATGAACTAATAGAGAAGACCAAGGACGGGAAAGACAAGGAAATCTAATTGGGAAAAGTCTGGCGCTATTTTGTCCATTTACTCATTCATTATGCTATGTGCTTGCGGATTGATTCTATTGGGCATGTGCAGAAGCTCCAAGGCGCCCAGACCCAATTTTGCTGAATTACCTGCTAAAAACAAAGGATTTTCTGTAATATTTTCTCTGCAGGGAAAAAATAGTCTTCTGAGGCCCAGAATTAAGGCTTTTTCTGGGCCTCAGAAGATTATTAAGACTCTATAGATACTATCCGGTCATTAAAACGGTTCATTTTCCCCGTATTCTTCTGTGATTTGGGCCCTGAACGGTTGTCCTTTCCGCAGGTGCCCAAAAGAATTTTGTTATGTACCATAAACCGGAATTTATTATCAATCAGAATGGAATTAGTGCTTCGTCCGACATTTCCACTACGAGCTGAGCGAAAGGATTTTCATCATGAGACAAAAGTCACAAAATAAACAACCCAATTTTCATAGGGATTCCCAGGCTTACACATTCCACAGTGCTTCCCATACCTATGCAGTATGTGCCTACGGGGAAAGCCCTTACCTGGAGGAGTGCATTCGTTCCCTGCTGGCGCAGTCCGTGAAATCACGGATACTGATTGCGACTTCCACACCGAACGCATATATTATGTCTCTCGGAGAAAAATATGATATCCCGGTATATGTGAACACAGGGGAGAGAGGGCTTGCCGGGGACTGGAATTATGCCCTTCGATGTGCAGAAACGCCGCTGGTGACGCTCGCTCATCAGGATGACCGCTACTATGAAAATTACGGAGAGGATGTACTGGAAGCCTTAAAGCGCTGCCGTCATCCTCTGATTGCGTTTACGGATTACAATGAACTTCGGGATGGAAAGACCGTCACGAAAAACCGCCTGCTGAGTGTGAAACGTCTGATGCTTACGCCCATGAAGTTTCATGGCTTCTGGAAAAGCAGGTTTGTCCGCAGACGGATTTTATCATTAGGGTCTGCTATATGCTGTCCCTCGGTTACCTTGGTAAAGAAAAATCTGGACGGCTTTGCATTTCGAAACAACATGAAAAGCAATATTGACTGGCAGGCATGGGAGGAAATTTCCCGAAAGAACGGGGAATTTGCCTATGTGCCGCACCCCTGCATGGAACATCGGATTCACCAGGAATCCACTACCTCGGGGCTTCTGGAGGTGAACGGGCGCAGGGAAGAAGACTTGTATATGTATGGGAAATTCTGGCCGGACTGGATGGCAAGGGTGATTGAACACTTTTACCAGAGCAGCGAAAGGTCGAATAAATTATAGAGTTACTTTGTAAATCTTGTTGAACTATGGACGAGATATTTTCCATGCGCAGGAGATAAAGGGCTTTTTCTTGCACGTGGGGCCTATACGAAAAAAATGTCTGTCCAGAGCCAATTTTTCTTAAAATAGAGGCGAAAACGCAACATTTTCTATACCAAAAGTATCCATACAGAAAAATTATTTCCCCAGACCCCGCAAGTAACCGGAATCGGGGGTCTCAGAAGATACTTTTTTCGTATAGATACTTTTGACTTGAAAAAAACGGCATTTTAGCCAGATTTTCCTGAGAATTTGGCTCTGGTTACGAAATAATTCTGTATAGGCCCCACGGAAAGAAAAAGTCCCATCCAAGATGCCGGAAAACCCTACGAGGAGGAGCCATTTTATGCCAAAAGTATCAATCATCATCCCGGTTTACAACAATGAAAAATACGTGGAAAAGTGCATTCGCTCCGTCATGAATCAGACCTTTCGTGACCTGGAAATCCTCGTAATCGACGACGGCAGCACGGACAAAAGCGGCGAGATTCTGGATCATCTTGCCGCAGAGGATAAGCGAATCCGGCTCTTTCACCAGGAGAACAGCGGGGTCGCCGCGGCTCGAAACAAAGGTCTGGATTTCGCGACGGGAGAATACCTCACCTTCGTGGATGGAGACGACTACATTGCACCGGATTACATCGAAAAACTCCACACCTGTACTGTGGAAAAAGGTGCAAAAATGGTCATCTGCGGACTGACTTATGTGGATAAAGATGGAATTGTCCTGGGACAGGTAACACCGGGGGAATATCGCCGCTTTGAGCATGAGGAATGGACCTTCCGGATATCGGGAGTATGGTCACATTTCTATAAGCGTGAGCTCTGGGAAAAGTACAATATCCGCTTCCTTCCGGGGGAGAGAGGCGAGGACATGCCAATTTCCTTGTTTTTTAGTGCTGTGTGTGATAAAATAGCTACGATATCGGATGCGGGCTATTTTTATGTCCAGCATCAGACCTCAGCAATGCACAATTTCAGAGGATTACGCAATTTCAGTCTTCCTTATCGTGCATTGGAACAAATGATTAAAAAAATTCAGACAATTGGTACCGCGAACAGCCCAGATTTTTATGAGCTGTTTGTTTTGCGTATTTTATCCACCTGCCTGTTTCAGCTTAGCCCCGGAGCGTCGAAAGAGAAAATGAAGGAGTTGTGCGATTACATCGTGCGAATCCTGGACACGTATTTTCCACGCTATTACAGGAATAAAAAGGCAGGACTTCTGGCAAAACTGGATATTCCGTTTAGCCAGAAGGCGGCGGTAAAGATGTTGATTTTTCTTGTGAGGACACGCCTGATCTATCCGGTTTCCCGTATTCTGAGCAAGTAACCAGAGGAAGCGATTGTGAGGAGTGAACAGACGGAGTAAATAAATGGAAATAGTAAGCTTTGTAATACTACACTATAAAGACATAGAAGTCACGGATCGCTGCGTTCGTTCTATCCTGCAGATGGAAGATCCTGAGAATCGAATCCGAATCCTCATTGTAGATAATGACATCGGGGAAAAATGGGAAAAACGGCAGCAGCTGCAGTTCCGTTATGGACAAGATTCCCGTATTACGGTACTTCCCATAATGGAAAACGGAGGCTTTTCCTATGCCAACAACAAAGGCTACCGTCTCGCCAGAGAACAGGAAGAAATTTCCTATATTATAGTACTGAATAATGACATCGAATTTCCGCAGAAAAATTTCCTGGAACTGTTGGACAAAAGCTATGAACAGCATCCCTGTCACATCCTCGGACCGGACATCATCCGGCAGGGTACAGGGGAACATCAGAACCCTATGGACACCCGGCTTCGTACCAGAGAAGAAGCGCAGTTTACCGTGCGCATGAACCGCCTGGCCCTGAAATTTTATCCGGTGCTTTACCCATTGGTTTCCTGGAGACTGAACCGGGAAGAAAAGATGAAACTGCAGCAAAAAGCGGAGAACGAAACCTTTTATCAGAAGGTGCAGGAGAACATCGTTCCCTTTGGCGCGTGCCTGATTTTTACACCGGAATTTGTGAGGCAGGAGGAAGTGGCTTTCACCCCCGAAACACAGTTTTTTTACGAAGAATATATCCTGACCGGCAGATGCCGGAAAAAAGGATACCGTATCGTCTATGACCCTGCACTGCAGGCATACCACGAAAGCGGCGCCGCAACAAAAGCGGAGTTTGCGGTTAAAAAGGAGCGCACCGCACGAACCGCGCGGTCAACCGCTCAGAAGCGCGCCGCACGGAACGCGCAGTCAGCCGCTCAGAAGCACACCGCACGGAACGCTCAGTCAGCCGCTCAGAAGCACACCGCACGAACCGTTCGCCGTGCCGCCCGCAGGCGTACCCGCTTCATGCTGGAGCGCACCGCGGCGGCAGCAGAAATTTACCTGAAAACACTGGATTGAACCAACACTGGAGGCTCAGAAGTAAATTGACAA
>JALERH010000092.1 GCA_022764275.1 Blautia sp.
TCCAGACGGACATTGACATATTTTCCAAGCAGCTCCGGAGATGCCGGGAAATGCACCAGCAGATTGTATTGGGTTCTTCCGGTAAAAATGCCTTTTTCCTTACTCTCTGTCTCCACCAGAACTTCCTGTACGGTTCCCTCAAAACGGGAAGACACTTTTCTTCCTTTTTCCTGTACAAGCGCAAGGAGGCGGTCAAAACGGTCTTTCACCACATCCTCGGGCACCTGGTTTTCCATTTTGGCAGCCGGCGTGCCGCTTCTTTTCGAATAAATAAAGGTAAATGCAGTATCAAAATCTGCTTTTTCCACCACATCCAGAGTTTCCCTGAAATCCTCCTCTGTCTCCCCGGGGAAGCCTACGATAATGTCCGTCGTCAGGGAAATATCCGGGACGGCAGCACGTATTTTCTCCACAAGGCTTAAATATTTTTCCTTATCGTACCGACGGTTCATTTCCTTCAGAATACGGCTGCTTCCTGACTGCATAGGCAGATGAAGATGGTGGCAGACCTTTTTGCTTTTTGCCATATAGGCGATCAGTTCATCCGATAAATCCTTGGGATGGGAGGTCATAAAACGGATACGTTTCAGCCCTTCCACAGCCTCCACCTTTTCCAGAAGCTGGGCAAAAGTCACAGGATGCTCCAGTGTTTTTCCATAGGAATTTACATTCTGGCCAAGCAGCATGACCTCTGTCACACCGTCCGCCACCAGAGCCTCTACTTCCTTTACAATGGCCTCCGGCTCACGGCTTCTCTCCCGTCCACGCACGTACGGGACGATGCAGTAGCTGCAGAAATTGTTGCAGCCGAACATGATATTTACACCGGATTTGAAGGAATAATTCCGCTCTGTAGGAAGCTCCTCCACAATTTTATCTGTCCCTTCCCAGATGTCCACAAGCTGGCTGTCTGCATTCATCATCTCATAAAAAAGCTCAGCAAACTTGAAAATATTATGGGTTCCAAACACCAGATCCACGAAGGGATAATCTTTTTTGATCTTATCTACTACATGCTGCTCCTGCATCATGCAGCCAAAAAGAACAATCTTCATATCCGGATTGTGCTTTTTCAGATTATGAAGCTTTCCGAGACGTCCGTATACCTTCAGATTCGCATTTTCCCTGACCGTACAGGTGTTATAGATCACGATATCTGCGTCCTCTGTTTCCTTTCGCGCATAGCCGATCTCATCCATGATACCTGCAACGACCTCAGACTGCTTTTCATTCATCTGACAGCCAAAGGTTTCCAGACAATAGGTCACCGGACGTCCGATCTCCTGGCTCTTCGTCTCCTGCATCCCACGGAGCTTCGCCATATAATAATACTGTCTCCCGGTCTCCTCCTTAGGCGGTTCGCCGGTGATATCTATCTGATTAAAATCAATTTCGTTAAACATATCAAAACCTCATCTTTTTCTGATAGCAGAAAAACAACCCCAAAACAAAGGCTTCCGGGGTTGTCAGTTACAAGTAAGGATATTACCATATTTACGGCTGTTTGTCCATATTTTTTGTTTCAATACTGATTTTTCTTCTTCAGATAGTGGGACAGGATTCCTCCTCCAATGATAATTACCAGAGCAACAGCCAGCACACGTTTTGCTGCCTCCTGTGGCATCTGTGCCTTGGAAGCAATGGAATCCGAATAAAAATTCAATACATAATTCACCTCATGCGGCGTTCCCATGGCGGTGGTATCTGCGATTACATACATGTCGCCGTCCAATACTGTGATGGGGACTTCAAATACAGAATTTCCGGTCTCATTGACAGGAAGATATTTTTCTCCTCCGACGATCATATAGTCATAGTTCTCACTGCTCCATGCAAGCCTTGCGTACGCTTTTCCGTCACGTACATACAGAATCGCGGGCGAACTGATATAAGCCTTGCCGCTTCCGCCTGTCAGATCCACCTGTATGGAATACTCCCCGTCCTTCCTGTCCAACGCCACCGGTTCTGCCGGAATGTATGCTTCCGATTTTTCTTCCTCTTCTGCCTCTTTTTCCTCATATGCAGTCATGGCAGCTTCAATTTTATCGTAATCCGGAAGTGTTACCTTCAAAGCTTCCGAAGGAAGAGAAGAAGCATCGATTAGCATGGAAATCTCTGTCCGTTCCTCTGTGTTTTCCCACAAAACCGAATACGTAAATTCCTTATTCAGTGCCGGAACCGGAATTGTGCAGGTTTGGACAATATCTGCTCCTTCGATAGAAAGCTCTGCCTGCATATCCCCATCCTCCACTGTAAGCTCTCCGCAAATTCCTTTCACATTTACAGCATCATAGAGAATGTCAACCGGATATACACCATCCTCCACATCTGTTCCATAAATGGGTAGCATCCCGTATTTTTCAAGCCCATCGCAATCTGATGCCAGTACCATCTGCGATGTGCTCATGACGCATATAGCCAGCGTCGCCATTGCAAATAAAGAAACTCTTTTTTTCATTTTTGTACTCTTATACCCTGTTCTCTCTTATTACAAATTTTTTGTCTCTACATTTTGCCGTTTTATTCTATCATATCACTGAGTTTCTGTAAATGATGACAATTGCGCAAAAAAGCTGGACTACATCATCTTCCCGCTCCCCGCCGGGGAGCGACAAGCTTTGTTTTTTGGTGGCTTGCAGTGTAAAATCCTGGGATTCATCCCTACTCTGGGCCTATGCAATATTTCTTCTCTATCGGGGCCCAATTTTCAAAGAATTCATGTGAAAATACGGCATTTTCAATTCCAAAAGTACCTATACAGAAAAAAATACCGCTCCAGACCCCGGAATTTCCGAAAACCTGGGTCTCAGAAGTATTTACCGCTTCTCCAGAGAAAATTTGTTTCGAGAATACTTGATTTTCCCTGTATTTCCGGGAAAACTGGGCTCTGGAATGCTATAAAATTTGTATAGGCCCAACTGGATGTCCCTTCCAGATTTGAGGACAGATCAAGCTTTGTTTTTCGGTGGCTTGCATTGTAAAATTCAAAGTATGAGTCGTAAAATAAAGACCATGAATTCACGGAGCCAATATTTCACTTTCTCACTGTCAAGAATTGAATTAAGCAAGTACATGATGTATAATAAAATTGTTTGAATTTAAAACTGATCCTGAAGGTATTTCGTTTAATATTTTGTATGCACAGGCAAGGAGTTACCTTTTATTATGATAGAGATCAAAAACCTGACAAAAAAATTCGGTGATTTTACTGCCGTTGATTCCTTAAACCTTACGATTGAGACCGGGGAATTCTTTGGACTGCTTGGGCCAAATGGTGCCGGAAAAACCACGACCATCAGTCTTTTATCCACGCTTCTGCTGCCCACCTCGGGCGAAATTCTCATCGACGGAGAAACGCTTTCCAGGAAGCGCTCTGATCTGAAGAGAAAGCTGAGTGTCATTACCCAGGAATATTCCATGAGACAGGATATGAACATGGACGAGATCATGGAGTACCAGGGCCGTCTGTATTATATGCCTCTCAAAAAAATCCGGGAAAAGTCAGAAGAACTGCTGGAGTTCTGCGGTCTCATCGATTACCGTAAAAGAAGCGTCCGGAAGCTTTCCGGCGGTATGAAGCGAAAGCTCATGGTATGCCGTGCCCTGCTCACCGATCCGGAGATTCTTCTTTTAGATGAGCCTACTGCCGGAATGGATGCCATTTCCCGCAGACAGATGTGGAATCTTCTCCAT
>JALERH010000103.1 GCA_022764275.1 Blautia sp.
TTTAAACTGGATGGATATTCAGATGAAGAAGTCGGCAGCAGATTAAACAGTTATGGAATTGCAGTGCGTACAGGACATCATTGTGCACAGCCTGTGTTAAGACACTTTGGATATGAGAGCTCCGTACGCCCGACACTGGCATTGTATAATTCACCGGATGATATTGATGCGCTTGTGAAGGTATTAAAGACATTTGCATAAATTATTTGAGAGCGTGTTACTGTGAACAGATAACGAGAGATATGCAGAACTGGCAGGGAAAAGTTTTGCATATCTTTTTTTATAAGAAGGAGACTGGAAAGTGAATGCCTGTCTGTTGACAAATTGAAACTGAAATAGTAATATATATAAATCCCATTAATATAGTAGGAAAAAATATTGTTGCCATGAATCATGAAATATTTTTATATACAGGAAAGGGGTTCATGTATGCTGAATCAGTTTTCAAGAACACAGCTTCTTCTTGGAAAGGAAGCAATGGAAAAACTGCAGAGATCCAGAGTTGCTGTCTTTGGAATCGGCGGTGTGGGCGGTTATGTGTGTGAAGCGCTCGTGCGAAGTGGTGTGGGGGCTTTTGATCTGATCGATGATGACAAAGTTTGTCTGACCAATCTTAACAGGCAGATCATAGCCACCAGAAAAACAGTGGGAAAATATAAGGCAGATGTGATGAAAGAGCGTATGCAGGAGATCAATCCGGATGTGGAAGTGAACGTACACAGGTGTTTCTTTCTTCCGGAAAATGCGGAAGATTTTCCATTTGAAAAATATGATTATGTCGTGGATGCTGTGGATACGGTCACAGCGAAGCTGGAAATTGTCATGCAGGCAAAAAAGAAACGGGTACCGGTGATCAGTTGTATGGGTGCTGGGAATAAGCTGGATGCCAGTGCATTTCGGGTTGCGGATATCTATAAAACAAAGATGTGCCCTCTGGCGAAAGTAATGAGAAGAGAACTGAAAAAACGTGGCGTGAAGGAACTGAAGGTCGTTTATTCTGAAGAGAAACCCACCAGACCTCTGGAAGATATGTCCATTAGCTGCAGAAGCCACTGTATCTGCCCACCGGGTGCAAAACATAAATGCACGGAGCGCAGGGATATTCCGGGAAGTGTGGCATTTGTCCCGCCTGTGGCAGGTCTTATCATAGCCGGTGAGGTAGTGAAGGATCTGACATATATAGACAGAAAAAGAGTATGACATGGAAACAGGCACTGAAAACAATCGAATTATAAAATTGCAGACTGGAGAAACGATGAATTCTATTACAATAGAAGAACTGGAAAAGATAGATCCGTCAACCTGTAGTATTGTTGATCTCAGACCGGAAGACCAGTATAAGAGAGGTACTTTCCCAGGGGCTGTCAATATCCCTGTGGAACAGTTCGACGAAAGAAAAAGGGAATTACCGAAAGAGAAAAACGTTTACCTTTTATGTCATACAGGGGAACGCAGTCAGGTTTATACGGAAGAACTGGAAGCAGAAGGGTATGATGCTGTAAACGTGAGCGGCGGATACCGGGCATATCTGAAGCTGTCCCTTTCCAGATTTATGGAGAAAGAATCGGAAGAGAAGCGCAGGGAAAAGACAGCGGAGATTGAGAGAAGCATTATCAAAAAATTCCGAAAGAGTATATGGCGACCTTTTACGAAGGCACTGAATGCATATCAGCTGATACAGGAGGGCGACCGGATTGCGGTATGTATTTCCGGGGGAAAAGATTCCATGCTCCTGGCAAAGCTGATCCAGGAATTGAAGCGGCATGGCCTGTTATCTGTGTGCCCGGATGAGAAGAGGATATCTTTATGCAAAAGCGAAAGAACTGGGATGTAATAAGATTGCGCTGGGGCATCATTTTGATGATGTGATCGAAACCATTCTGATGGGAATGCTGTACAGTGGAAAAGTGGAAACGATGATGCCGAAGCTTCACAGTCAGAATTTTGAAGGAATGGAACTGATACGCCCGCTGTATCTGGTAAAAGAAGAAGCCATAAAATCATGGAGAGATTATAATGGCCTGCATTTTATCCAGTGTGCCTGCCGCTTTACAGAAAATTGTGTCAGCTGCGGCGGCGGACGCGGCTCCAAACGGGATGAGATGAAGGAATTGATCGCACAGTTTCGAAAGACCAGCAGTGTGATCGAAACAAATATCTTTAACAGTGTGACGAATATCAATCTCCGGACAGTAATCGGATATCATAAGGATGATATGGCATATCACTTTCTGGATGATTATGACAGCAGATAATGGATGTAAACACAGGAGTTGATTGAATTATGGGAGAATCTGGATTTATGGATATTCCGTCTCCATCTGAACTGCAGATAGAGAAACTCAGATCATTGAGAAAATATATTCGTGAATTGGGAAGCACCGTCGTTGCTTTTTCCAGTGGGGTAGATTCCACGTTCCTTCTGAAAGTGGCTCATGAGGAACTGGGGGATAAATGTATTGCAGTGACAGCGATGTCCTGTTCCTTCCCCAAAAGGGAACTGGAGGAAGCAAAGGCGTTTTGCCAAAAGGAAGGCATACATCATATTGTGGTGGAATCCGAAGAACTGGAAATAGAAGGATTTTGCCAGAATCCGAAAAACCGTTGTTATCTGTGTAAAAGAGAGTTGTTTGAGAAAATCGGTCAGATTGCGGAGAAAGAGGGCATCGAGTCGATAGTGGAAGGATCCAATCTGGATGATAACGGAGATTACCGTCCGGGACTTCAGGCTGTAGCTGAATTGGGAGTGAAAAGCCCGCTTAGAGCATGCGGTCTCGACAAAAAGGACATAAGGGCTCTGTCAAAGAAACTGGGATTGTCTACCTGGGAGAAGCAGTCTTTTGCATGCCTGTCCTCCAGATTTGTTTACGGTGAGACTATTTCCAGAGAAAAACTATCCATGGTGGACAGGGCGGAGCAGTTTCTTCTGGATATGGGATTCCATCAGGTAAGGGTGCGCATCCATGGCAGCATTGCCCGGATTGAGATCCTGCCATTCGAGTTTGAAAAAATACTGCAGGAAGATATACGGAAACATATTTATAAGAAGTTCCAATCCTTCGGGTTCTCTTATGTTTCGTTGGATCTTCTGGGTTATCGAACCGGAAGTATGAATGAAACACTCAGAAAGAATTCAGAATGATGGAGAAAAACAGGAACAAAGAAGGGAGTTTGTGATGGAAAATACGATTTCAAGAGAAGAAGCATGGAAGCTTTTATTAAAATACAACCAGGATCATTTTCATATTCAGCACGCGCTGACTGTGGAAGGGACGATGAAATGGTTTGCAAAAGAACTGGGATATGGGCAGGATGAAGAGTACTGGGGTATTGTCGGTCTGCTTCATGATATTGATTTCGAAAAATATCCCCAGGAACACTGTATCAAAGCGCCGGAGCTTCTGAGGGAGGCGGGCGTCGGAGAGGACATCATCCATGCTGTGTGCAGCCATGGATACGAATTGACGGTAGATGTTAAGCCGGAGCATGAGATGGAAAAGGTTCTGTACGCGGCAGATGAACTGACCGGCTTGATTGGAGCGACAGCACTTATGCGCCCGTCCAAAAGTGTGCAGGATATGGAAGTGAAATCCGTAAAAAAGAAATTCAAGAGCGTCAATTTTGCTGCGGGCTGCTCCAGAGAAGTGATTCAGAAGGGAGCGGACATGTTGGGCTGGGATCTGACGGAACTGATTCAGAAAACAATCTATGCAATGCGTTCCTGTGAAGCAGAGGTACAGGAAATAATGGGAAGCTTGTAAAAATGCAAAAACATCATTCCATAATTCCTTTGGAAATTGAGAATATGAGTCTCAATTCAAAAAAATCAAGGTATACCTATCTAAAAAATCAAGGAATACCTATCAAAAAAATCATGGCGGGGTCTATGCGGAATTTTTGCGCCGCCAGACCCCACTTCCCTCAGGAAAACGGGAAAAATCACCGTGTTCCACGACAAATTTTCTCTATACCAGAAAAATGTCTTCTGAGGCCCCGCAATTTAAGATCTCCGGGGTCTGAGGACACATTTTTTTTGTATAGATACTTTTGGCATACGAATCTGCAGTTTTTGGCTTGAATATCCTGGAAAATAGGCTCTGTCCATAAATTTTTTCTGCATAGACCCCGAGCTGTCCATTCCCCAACAAGCGGCCTGTCTGTTGGGGACTCACATTCTTGTGAAACAGCCATTCAATGGATCGATGTTAAAGCTGCTCATTCTGCCAATCTGTGAATACTGAAAATA
>JALERH010000114.1 GCA_022764275.1 Blautia sp.
GGACTCAGCCTTTCGATTGCTTTTTCCAGATTACTTATCCCCAGTCCCCCTGCAAGAAAAAACGGTCTGTCCACATTTTCCACAAGAGACCAGTCAAAAGTCTGCCCGGTGCCGCCGTTCCCCTGATCCAGCAAAATATAATCTGCTGTGCTTGCCAGAGCCGCCTTTATATCATCGGACGTTTTGATGGAAAAAGCCTTGATAATGGGCTTATCCGTCAGTTCCCGCAGTCTTTTTATGTACTCTTCATCCTCCTGCCCGTGAAGCTGTGCCATAGAAATTACGTTCTCATTCAGAAGCCTTGCCGGAAGCCCCTCTGGTGCGTTGACAAAAACACCCACTGGGATTACTTCCCTGCAAATCTCCAAAGTCAGTCTCCGAAGCTGTTCCTCTGGAACGGATCGCCTGCTTTTGGGGTATTCCACGATAAATCCGCAAAAATCCGGCTTTGCTTCGTTTACCGCTATGATATCTTCGTGACGTGTCAGGCCGCATACTTTTATCTTTGCCATGGAATTCCTCCTATGTAAGCGGTGTGCCATTCAAGGTTTCCAATGCCGCTTTTTTGTCCGGGCTTCGCATCAGAGTTTCCCCAATCAGAACCGCATCCACCTGATTTTCATACAGCAGGCGGATATCCTCCGGGGTACGGATGCCGCTCTCCGAAACAAACACCACATCCTCCGGTGCCATACGACGCAGGCGGATACTATTGTTCATATCCACCTGAAAGGTCCTGAGATCCCGATTATTCACACCTACGATCCTGGCCCCGCAGTTCAGTGCCCGGTCCACTTCGTGTTCGTCGTGGGCTTCCACAAGGGCGTCCAGCCCAAGCTCCCGTGCCAGTTCCCCATAAGCTGCAAGCTGGGCGTCCTCTAAAATGGCGCAGATCAGAAGGACTGCAGATGCCCCAAGACTCTTTGCCTGATAAAGCATGTATTCGTCCACTGTAAAATCCTTACGCAGTACCGGAATGCTTACTTCCCTGGTAATCTCCTTCAGATACCGGTCAGAACCCTGAAAGTAAAACGGTTCTGTCAGGCAGGAAACAGCAGATGCCCCTGCTGACTCATATTCTTTTGCAATTTCCACATAGGGAAAATCCGGCGCGATCAATCCCTTTGACGGGGATGCTTTTTTTACCTCACAGATGTAGGACATTCCTTCTTTTTTCAAAGCCTCCAGAAATGTCCTTTCGGAATGATTTTTCCCCTCTCCGCTTTCAATCTGACGAATCAGCTCCTGTATGGAAATCTGTGACTTTTCCTTCTGAATTCTTTCTTTTGTATTCGCTGCAATTTCTTCTAAAATATTCATCATTACCTCCTGGTACCCGGGATATTACATATGTGTCCTTACCACTTCCGTAAATCCCATATACCATCAGCAGTTTGTTTCTTCTATAAATTCTTCCAGTTTCTTTAATGCCGCGCCACTGTCAATGAGTTCTTCTGCCATGCGTACACCTTCTTCTATGGTCCCGGCTTTCCCGGCAATATAAAGGGCTGCACCTGCGTTTAAACATACAGCCTGGCGTTTAGCGCCTTTTTCCTCTCCCTTCAGGATTGCGCGGGTAATGGCTGCATTTTCTAAAGGAGTGCCGCCCTGCAGGTCTTCTTTCTGGCATCTGGTATAGCCAAACTGCTCCGGAGTCAGCTCGTAGGACTGGAATTTTCCGTCTTTTATCTCGCAGACGGAGGTCGGAGCGCTCATGGAAATCTCATCCAGCTTATCCTGTCCGAATACCACCATACCGCGGTTTACTCCAAGGTTTGCCATAACTTCTGCAAGCGGCTCTACCAGGGCCTCATCAAACACTCCCATCAGTTCCATATTGGCGCCTGCCGGATTGCTAAGTGGTCCGAGGATATTAAACACGGTACGGATTCCCAGCTCTTTGCGGATAGGGGCAACGTACTTCATGGCAATATGATAATTCTGTGCAAACAGGAAGCAGATGTTGATTTTCTCTAAAATCTCAGCACTTCTTTCCGGCGGGATGGTAATTTTGACTCCAAGAGCCTCCAGCACATCGGCAGCGCCGCTTTTGGAGGAAGCTGCACGGTTTCCATGCTTTGCGACCGGTACACCGCCTGCCGCAATGACAAGAGAGGAGGTGGTGGAAATATTAAAGGAATTTGCACCGTCTCCGCCGGTTCCCACGATTTCCAGAACGTCCATTTCATGGAGCAGTTTGATGCAATGAGCGCGCATTCCGGATGCGGATGCAGTGATTTCATCAATGGTTTCGCCCTTTAAGGAAAGGGCTGTCAGATATGCGGACATCTGAACCGGAGTTGCCTGCCCGCTCATAATTTCGTCCATAACGGTTTCCGCTTCCTAATAAGTAAGGTCTTCTTTTTTCGATAATTTGATAATGGCTTCTTTGATCATAATCTGTGCCTCCTGCATTTTTGTTCTCTATGTTTATGCTCTTTCCCGAATTACTTTCATATAATTCTCAATCATCTTCCTGCCATCCGGTGTCATAACGGATTCCGGATGAAACTGTACCCCAAAGACCGGATATGCCTCATGCTCCACTGCCATGACCTCCCCCTCTGCCGACTGTGCGGTTACCTTCAGTACTTCCGGCAGGCTTTCTTTCGCTGCTGCCAGAGAATGGTATCTTGCTGCCGGGAAAACCTTCGGTAAGCCTTCAAACAATCTGTTTGGAGCCGACTGATGAATTTCTCTCTGCTTTCCGTGCATCAGCTCTTTTGCATAGGTTACGGTTCCTCCAAATGCTTCACAGATTGCCTGATGCCCCAGGCAGACGCCCAGAATGGGAATTTTTCCGGCAAACTCTTTGATCACCGGAATACACACTCCTGCGTCGGCCGGCCGGCCCGACCCCGGTGAAAGTATGATCGCTTCCGGATTCATGGCCCCGATTTCTTCCAGGGTGCATTCGTCATTTCGGACGACCCGGATATCCGGCTCCACGGAGCCGATCAGCTGGTAAAGGTTATAGGAAAAGCTATCGTAATTGTCAATCAGTAGAATCATTCCAATCCCTCCTCTGCCTGTTTGATGGCTCTGACTACTGCTTTCGCTTTGTTTGTGCATTCCTCAAATTCTTTTTCCGGTACACTGTCTGCCACAATGCCTGCACCGGAACGGATGCAGATTTCTCCGTTTTTCTTATACACCAGACGGATGGCTATACAGACATCCAGGTTTCCGGTAAAATCCATGTATCCGATGGCGCCTCCGTAAATTCCGCGCTTGCTCTGTTCCAGCTCCTGAATGATCTGGCAGGCTCTGAATTTCGGTGCCCCTGAGAGAGTTCCCGCCGGCAGGATGGAATCCACGGCATCCACGGCATCTTTATCATCCCGAATGGTTCCCGTTACAGTTGACCCCAGATGCATCACGCAGGAAAAACGTTCCACAGAAAGATATTTTTCCACCTCAACCGTTCCGATTTTGCTGATCTTTCCGATATCGTTACGTCCCAGATCCACCAGCATGTTGTGTTCGGCCAGTTCTTTTTCATCCTTTAAAAGTCCTGCCTCCAGTTCTATCTCCGTCATCACACCTGTAATGAGCAGAACCTTCTGCCGGTAATGGTCAAAAGCGATTACCTGGTCAAACAGCATCAGATCCATATCCCGGAAGTCCTGCTGGGTTTCATCGCGAAGCTCCAGCTTTGGTTCACTGTATTTGATGTAGTCGTAGGAAAAATACCCTACCAGACCTCCGGTAAAGGTTGGCATGCCTTCCATTGCCGGGCTTTTATATTGAGAAATAATTTCCCGAAGCGTATCTCCCGGATGATCGACTTTACGGATTTCTTCCGATTCCCCGCTTTCCTTTCCGGTTCTGCGAATCTTCATCACACCGTCTGTACAGGTAATTTCCATCGTCGGCTCATAGCCAAGGAAGGAGTATCTTCCCCATACTTCCGTCTGGCTGGCGCTCTCCAGAAGATAGCAGTGCCGGCTTGCTCCGCGTAATATCCGCATCACTTCTACCGGCGTATAGCGGTCCGCATAGAGTTCCCGGCATACCGGTATTCGTCTGTATTCTTTATTTTCTGCAAGTTTCATGATTGTTTCGTAGTCCGGATACATAAGACACCTCCATTATTCTGATTGCTTCCGCCGTTTTTTCGCCAACGTAAAAAAGCTCATCCTGACAGAATCTCTCTTTCTGTCAAGGACGAGCTCGTAATTTCTATCACCCGCGGTGCCACCTTGATTCACGACTTATGCCATGCGCTTTGCGGAATACAATCATATTCCCGGCAACTGACGTATGCCCTCACGTCGCAGAATACTAAGCATCTCTGCCTTTCCCTGCGCCCTCAGCGGCCCATTTGGCAGCCTGCATCTCCATCCGGCTCTCACCTCCCCGGACTCTCTGTGCGCGCATAACTGCTTTTATTCCCGCTTCAATGGTTTACCATGCTAAATTTGTTTATAAAATTAACATAAATTTGTACATTTATCAAGATATTTTATCCAAAACTTTCCGGTTTTTCCAACGTTACTAATTCGTTTACACAAAAAAACAGACCCCGAATCTACGGAATCTGTCTTTCATTTAGTAGCGAGAGGGGGACTTGAACCCTCGACACCGCGGGTATGAACCGCGTGCTCTAGCCAGCTGAGCTATCTCGCCATCTTCAGTTATAAAGTACCGAACTCTCTGCTATACGTAATCAGATGCATCGGTCAGTAGCGAGAGGGGGACTTGAACCCTCGACACCACGGGTATGAACCGTGTGCTCTAGCCAGCTGAGCTATCTCGCCATATCAGATATATTTTTCCAAAAGTATGGGGCCTATAGGGCTCGAACCTATGACCCTCTGCTTGTAAGGCAGATGCTCTCCCAGCTGAGCTAAGACCCCATATTGCAAATGAAAGAAACAAAATATTTGTTTTCTTTCGTAACTTGCTCTGCTATTATACTATTAAATTCCTATAAATGTCAACAACTTTTTTGCTTTTTTCTTAATTTTCTTTTCGATTTGTATTCGAGAAGGCATGCCCCTTACGCGACATACCTTCCCAGACTTTCTTACTGCCTTTTAATCAGCAAAACAGCCACATCATTGACATTGGTACCGGTCGCACCTGTAATAATTAATCCGCCTGCTTTCTCCAGTGCATGATATGCGTCATTTTCCTGTAAGGACTGAAATATGCTGACCCCTGCTTTCTCCAGAGTATTTTTTGTTTCACCGTCACAATAACCGCCTGCAGCGTCCGTTGGTCCATCGGTTCCGTCGCTCCCTATACTGAACACAGCCGTATCCATAAGGCCTGCTATCTTGTCCGCTGCTGCCAGAGCAAGTTCCTGGTTACGCCCGCCTTTTCCGTGTCCTTTTAGCTGCACAACCGTTTCACCACCTGCAATAAATGCAAGGCTCTGCCCGCTGCCCTGGTGACTTTTTGCTATCGCACCAAGAAAAGCCCCCGCTTCCTTCGCCTGGCAATCCAACTGATCCGTCAATATCATTGTTTTATAGCCCAATTTCTCACAGGCGTCTTTTGCAGCTTCACAGAGGTTTTTTACGCTTCCGGTTATAACAGTTTCCACATTATGCAATTCTTTTGGTGTTTCATTTTCGAATAGCTTTCTTGCCTCATCACTCAATTTCAGTCTGTACTTTTCCGCAATCCGTATTGCATCTTCACTTGTACTGCTGTCCGGATAAGCTGGTCCCGAAGCAATCATATCCAAAGGATCCCCCAATATATCACTTAGCACAATACTGAACACATGGGCAGGCTCACATAACTGCGCAAATTTTCCACCCTTCACGGCTGAGAGCCTCTTTCGAATGGTATTAATCTCTGTTATATCGGCCCCGCAGGCCAGCATTTGTCCTGTGATATCTGCAAGTTCCTCCTCCGGAATCAGAGGTTTTTCAAAAAGGGCTGAGCCGCCGCCAGAAAGCAGAAACAGAACCGTATCTTCTTTTTTTAAGTTTGATACCATATCCAATGCGACCTGCGTACCTTCGAAAGAATTACTGTCCGGAATGGGATGCCCTCCTTCGAAACAAAGCATTCCGGGAATTTTCCCTTTTACATGGCAGTATTTTGTACATACCACTCCCGCAGTGATTTTTTTCTGCAAAACAGCAGACGCGGTATTTGCCATTTCCCATGCAGCTTTTCCGGCAGCAACCACATAGATATTTCCGGAAGGAAATGTTTTTTCCTTTAATGCCTGTAATACCGCCTCATTCGGCAACACTTTTTTAATTGATTCACGAATAATAAAATCTGCATCCTGCCTTAAACTCATGACCCTTTTCTCTTTTACTTAAAGTATTCCACACCGGACTCGAATATCTGAATATCCTGCTGTCCGTAGATGTTGATGGCAACGCCATGATCACGGCGCTCGCTGTGAGCCATCTTGCCAAGGACACGGCCATCCGGGCTTGTGATACCCTCGATTGCCATGTAGGAACCGTTTACGTTCCACTCTTCATTATTTACATCCAGTTCGCCGTCAGCTGTTACATACTGGGTTGCAACCTGTCCGTTGGCAAAAAGCTTCTGAAGCCATTCCACATTTGCCACAAAGCGTCCCTCTCCGTGGGAAGCCGGATTGCAGTATACACCGCCAAGCTCGGCTTTCTGAAGCCATGGAGATTTGTTGCTTACGACCTTTGTGTAAACCATCTTGGAAATATGGCGTCCGATGGTATTATAGGTCAGTGTCGGAGAGTCTTCCTTCTGTCCGCAGATTTCACCATATGGTACAAGGCCAAGCTTGATCAGAGCCTGGAAACCGTTGCAGATACCAAGAGCAAGACCATCGCGCTCATTTAAAAGCTTCATAACAGCTTCCTTAATCTTTGCATTCTGGAATGCGGTCGCGAAGAATTTTGCAGAACCATCCGGCTCGTCACCTGCGGAGAAACCACCCGGGAACATGATGATCTGTGCCTGGTTGATGGCATTCTCAAACAGTTCTACGGAATCATGGATATCTGCTGCTGTCAGGTTCTTAAATACCTTTACATCCACCTCTGCACCGGCACGCTCAAAGGCACGGGTACTGTCGTACTCGCAGTTTGTTCCCGGGAATACCGGAATAAATACACGCGGTTTTGCAACTTTATTCTTGCATACGTAGATGTTATTGGTCTTGTACACACCGCCGCAAATCTCTTCATCAGAACCCGCTTCTGTTTTTCCGGAAAAGATTACTGCTGTCGGTCCGTCTGCCTGATCGCCTGCAAAAGCAGTGCCGCCGTTTTCTCCTGAGGCTGTCTTAAATACCTTCTCCAGTGTTCCTGTCCAGGTCTGGCATGCCTCATCGAGACCGATTTCCACGTTTCCGTATGAGAATTTCTGATTATCTGTCACTTCGCCGATCAGAGTATAGGTAATGGACAGCTCTCCCACTTTTCCGTCCGGAACTTCCATGATGATATCGCCAAAGCCCGGTGCAAAGAAGTCTCTCGGATCCAGATTATGCTCAATCTTCACACCCATGCCGTTACCGAATGCCATCTTGCTTACTGCTGCTGCAATGCCATGACGGTCAAGTGCATAAGCGGAAACCACTTTTCCGGCCTGAATGTCATTGTGAAGCTTCTCATACTGATCCATGATAGCCGGATAATCCGGTAAATCGTACGCATCCTTTGGTGCACGCAGCCAGACAAGTTTGTTTCCGGCCTTTTTCAGTTCCGGTGTGATGACATCCTGTAATTTTGCCACATCCACAGCAAAAGAAACCAGTGTGGGCGGAACATCGATTTCATTAAAGGTTCCGGACATACTGTCCTTACCGCCAATAGACGGCAGGCCAAAGCCAAGCTGTGCGGAATAAGCACCCAGAAGGGCTGCAAAAGGCTGGCTCCATCTCTTTGGATCTTCGGTCATACGGCGGAAGTATTCCTGGAAAGTGAAACGGATCTTTTTATAATCTCCGCCTGCTGCCACGATTCTTGCCACAGACTCGGTTACCGCATAAGCAGCACCGTGGTATGGGCTCCAGGAGGATAAATACGGGTCAAAGCCATAACTCATCATGGTTACGGTGTTTGTCTTTCCATTTGCTACCGGAACCTTCGCCACCATGGTCTGTGTCTCCGTAAGCTGATATTTTCCGCCATAAGGCATAAATACGCTGCCTGCGCCGATGGAGCCGTCAAACATCTCCACAAGACCCTTCTGTGAGCAGACATTTAAGTCACCCAGGATTTCCATCCATTTTGCTTTCACATCCGGCACATCCGGACGCTCCTGGAATAAGTTGCCTTCTTTATTTGGAATTTCCACTTCTACAGTTGTTTCCTGATGAGCACCGTTGGTGTCCAGGAAAGCACGGGAAATATTTACGATCTCTTTACCTCTCCAGGTCAGCACCAGACGCGGCTCTTCTGTAACCACAGCAACCGGAACTGCCTCAAGGTTTTCTTCGTTTGCATAACCAAGGAAAGTCTCCACATCTTTCGGGTCTACTACAACTGCCATACGCTCCTGAGACTCGGAAATTGCAATCTCCGTCCCGTCCAGACCTGCATATTTTTTCGGAACCTTGTCCAGATCAACGCGAAGGCCTGCTGCCAGCTCACCGATAGCTACGGATACACCGCCTGCACCGAAATCGTTGCACTTTTTAATAATGTGGCTGACTTCCTCACGGCGGAACATACGCTGGATCTTACGCTCGGTCGGCGCATTACCTTTCTGCACCTCAGCACCGCAGACCTCAATGGATGCCTCTGTATGAACCTTGGAGGAACCGGTAGCACCGCCGATACCATCACGTCCTGTGCGTCCTCCAAGCAGGATGATGATATCGCCCGGATCAGAGTTTTCACGGATAACGGCACGTCTTGGAGCAGCGCCCATAACAGCGCCGATTTCCATACGTTTTGCCACGTAATTCGGATGATAGATTTCTTTTACATAACCCGTAGCGAGACCAATCTGGTTTCCGTAGGAGCTGTAGCCGTGTGCAGCGCCTCTTACCAGTTTCTTCTGAGGAAGTTTTCCCTTTAAGGTATCCTTTACGGAAACAGTCGGATCTGCAGCGCCGGTCACACGCATTGCCTGATAAACGTAAGTACGTCCGGAAAGCGGGTCACGGATTGCACCGCCAAGGCAGGTTGCCGCACCACCGAAAGGCTCAATTTCTGTCGGATGGTTATGTGTCTCATTTTTGAAGTTAATAAGCCACTCTTCTTCTTTTCCGTCCACATCTACCGGTACCACGATACTGCAGGCGTTGATCTCATCAGACTCTTCCTGATCAGCAAGCTTGCCCTCTGCTTTGAGCTTTTTCATGGCCATAAGAGCCAGATCCATCAGGCACACAAACTTGTCGTCACGTCCTTTGTACAGGATTTCACGGTCTGCCAGGTACTGCTGATAAGTGCTGACGATGGGCTCTTTATAATCGCCTTCGTCAAATTTTACATCGGTCAGCTCGGTGGAGAAGGTGGTATGACGGCAGTGGTCAGACCAGTAAGTATCCAGAACACGGATTTCGGTCATGGATGGATCACGTTTCTCCTCATTACAGAAATAATTCTGGATATGCTGGAAATCTTTGAAGGTCATGGCAAGATTCAAAGAATCATAAAGCTCTTTCAAAGTATTCTCCGGCATTTCGATAAAGCCTTCGAAAATCTTTACATCTTCCGGATCCCTGAAATCCGTTACCAGCGTCTCCGGCTTTTCCAGGCCGGTCTCACGGGAGTCTACCGGGTTGATGCAGTGATTCTTGATGGCGTCAAACTCTTCTTCTGTGATGTCACCTTCGATCACATAGGTAGTTGCGGAACGGATGATCGGCTGTGCATCCTCTTTTAAGAACTGGACACACTGTACAGCAGAATCTGCTCTCTGATCAAACTGTCCGGGCAGATACTCCACGGAAAAAATGCGGGAACCTTCTGCAGCGTCAAATTTTTCCAGGTAAAGGTCGTCTACCGGAGGCTCTGCAAATACGGTTCTGCATGCTTTTTCAAATACATCGTCGGAAATGTTTTCTACATCATAGCGAATCAGCACTCTTACAGCTTTTACCGTTTTGATACCGAGATAGCTGCTGATCTCATGCTTCAGCTCTTTTGCCTTTACGGCAAAAGCCGGTTTCTTTTCTACATACACTCGTCTTACGTTGCTCATAGAAAAACTCCTCTCTTTGTTCTATTTCCCAGGCACTCCCGGTGATTCGGGGGCCAAAATGGTTTCTCTTGCACTTTTACGCTTCTTATAGTATCATAACACATATCATTAGTAAAATTAATATATCTTATATTTTTCATTAATGATATTAATAAGTTTTCAGAAAAGGATTTCTATGGACATTAATCTGGAATTGTACCGGGTCTTTTACTATGTTGCCAACACACTGAGCTTTTCAGAGGCTTCCCGCCAGCTTTTCATCTCACAATCCGCAGTGAGCCAGTCTGTCAAATCTCTGGAAAAAAAGCTGGGACATCCTCTTTTTATCCGAAGCACCAAAAAAGTCGCCCTCACACCGGAGGGCGAGCTTCTCCTCGCTCATGTCAGGCCGGCCATTCAGATGCTGGACGAAGGAGAAGCACTTCTGTCAGGAGGAAATACTTTGAAAGGTCAGCTTCGTATTGGTGCCAGCGACACCATCTGCCGCTATTTCCTGATTCACTATTTTCACCGTTTTCATCAGGATTACCCTGACGTGCGTATTAAAATTACAAACAGTACCTCCATCGGCTGTATAGATCTTCTGGAAAACCGTCAGGTGGATCTGATTGTCTGCAACTATCCCAATTCCCGTCTCCATCCTCATACTCAGATGAAGATCGTCCGGGAATTTCAAGACGTTTTTGTGGCAAATCCCGACTTTTTTCCCCTCGGTGACCATCCCGTAGAACTGAAACAGCTTCTGGAATACCCCATCCTCATGCTTTCGCCAAAAAGCACCACCAGTGAGTATCTTCATCATATTTTTACAGCACACGGTCTGAATCTTGTCCCGGAAATCGAGCTGAACAGCAATGATCTTCTCATCGATCTTGCACGTATCGGGCTTGGTATTGCCTGTGTCCCGGATTACATGCTGGATAGCGGGGAAACCCGCAGGAAGGAGAAGTCCTTTATCCAGCCGGATGAATCCCCGGGAAAATCCTTCCCCTCCTCCCGGCTTGTGCGCGTTCCTCTTCAGACTCCGCTTCCCGGACGCCAGATGGTTCTCGTCTCCCCTCCAGCACTGCCTCTTTCCCAGGCAGCACAGAGGTTTATGGAATATTTTATATGAAAAAACTGCCTCACAGCATAAAAAGCCATGAAGCAGTTCTGCTATTATCAAAAAACATTTTCACTGAGGCATTACCTCATCCGCAGCCTCTACATACGGATTGTCAATTTCGTCAAATGCTCCTGCATCTGCCTTTGCAGCGTATGCCGGATCGATTGGCATTTTTCCAAGCACCTTTAAGTTCAGAGATGCAGCAACCTCGTCAATATGACTTTCCCCAAAGACTTTGATCTGTCTGCCGCAGTCCGGGCATGCCACATAGCTGTAGTTTTCTACGATACCGAGTACCGGTACTTTCATCATTTCTGCCATATTGTAGGCTTTCTTTACGATCATGCTGACCAGATCCTGCGGAGAGGTAACGATCACCACACCATCAATCGGAAGAGACTGGAAAGCTGTCAGCGGCACATCGCCGGTTCCCGGAGGCATATCCACAAAAAGGTAATCCAGATCGCCCCAGATAACGTCTGTCCAGAACTGTTTTACCATATTTGCCAGAATAGGCCCTCTCCAGATAACCGGTGTATCCTCAGTAGGAAGAAGCAGGTTGATGGACATAACCTTAATGCCGTTTTTGGTCTCCATGGGGAAAATACCATCATCATTTGCCTGTGCTGCGCCCTTTAAACCGTACATTTTCGGAATGGACGGACCTGTGATGTCCGCATCCATAATTCCAACTTTATAACCTTTCTTTGCCATGCGGTTTGCCAGGGAAGCGGTCACAAAGGATTTTCCAACACCGCCTTTGCCGCTGACGATACCAATTACATGCTTTACATCTGAAAATACGTTCAGCGTCTCCTGAAGGCTTTTCGGGTCATTCTTCTTGGAACACCCTTCACAGCTTGATTTGTCACATGTCGTGCTGTTGCATTCTTTTGCCATTGTTATTTTTCTCCTTTTTATTGGTTCTCTTATTTCATAAAACGGTCAATCGCTTTTTCCAGTTCTTTAATCGCATCCCTGTCACCATGTTCCACTGCATCCACGATACAGTGTTCAATATGATCCTGGAGAATGATTTTTCCCGTGTTATTGATAGCAGATTTTACTGCGGAAAGCTGAATCAGAACCTCTGTACAGTCCCTTCCATCCTCCACCATACGCTTAATAGACTCCAAATGACCGATGGCTCTGGAAAGCCTGTTCACAACCGCTTTTGTCTGTGCGTGGCTGTGCACATGACCATGACTGTGCTCAATTACCGTGCCATCCTCATCTATGTGGAGGTTCTTTCTGTCTTTTTCTTCTCTCATGGGTTCTCCTTCCCCTTTCGGGCAGAATCATCTTTACTATAGCACAACTTTTATTATAGCACACTGGCTATATTTCTGTAAAGGAGCAGCGCTGCTTTATCTGGGATGTCACAATGTCAAAAATAACCGTCCCATCATCCAGCACTGTTTTTTCATAGGAAACTTCCTTCCCCTTGAATTTATTCTTTACGTACTCCTCCGGATCATCCAACTCAAGCTCTTCCACAAAAACAT
Organism: Blautia sp.; assembly: GCA_022764275.1. GTDB lineage: Bacteria > Bacillota > Clostridia > Lachnospirales > Lachnospiraceae > Blautia_A. The sequence goes on from JALERH010000114.1 coordinate 12,727, forward strand.
CTCTCATCTGGTTCCGCGGACATTTATTAAAAATTTCCCAGATTACTTCATATTCTTTCATAAATGATTCCTCTCGTTTCTCCTGCAATACCGTTCCAACCTGTATCATAATGACTATTATAGATATTTTATCTTTTTTTGTCAAAAATAATTGCACTTCTCTCAGGAATATCGTATCATAGATATAATTTATTTCTGAAGAAAAGGGGAAAAAACATGAAACTTTTAAAAGACCGTATTCTCAAGGACGGTGTTGTAAAACCAGGTAATATTTTAAAAGTAGACAGTTTTTTAAATCATCAGATGGACATCGACCTTATCAACGAAATTGGCAAAGAATTTAAAGCCCGCTTCGCTGACTGTCCCATTACCAAGATTCTCACCATCGAGGCATCCGGTATCGGTATCGCCTGTATCACTGCCCAGTATTTCCACGTACCCGTTGTCTTTGCAAAAAAGGCGCAAAGTGTCAATCTCGACGGTGAAATGTACACCACAAAAGTAGAATCCTTTACTCATAAAAAAGTATATGATGTCATTCTCTCCAGGAAATATCTTGGTCCTGAGGATCATGTGCTTTTGATTGATGACTTCCTTGCAAATGGCTGTGCGCTTCTGGGTCTTATTGACATTGTAAAGGAGTCCGGAGCCACTCTGGAGGGCGCTGGCATTGTAATTGAAAAGGGGTTCCAGTCCGGCGGCAAACAGATTCGCGACATGGGCGTCCGTCTGGAATCCCTTGCGATCATTGAATCCATGAGTGACGAGTCCCTGACCTTCCGTGACTGATTATTCTTCCTGTCAGAATATGTGCCCACCGTGCACCACAAAATACCCGCCGTATGGGAGATTCCTGTACGACGGGTATTTCTGTATTCCTTTACAGTGCTTTTTCCTCCGATGTGACAGTCGGTTCCGGTGTCAGTGTCGGTATCGGTGCATCCGTTGACTCCGGCTTTTCTGTGGGGATCGGTGCATCCGTTGGCTCCGGCTTTTCTGTGGGTACCGGTGCATCCGTTGGCTCCGGAGCAATCTCCGCTTCCTCATAGAAGCCATTATCCACAAGGATACGGTAATTATCCTTGTCAATGACTCTTCCATCACAGGTGCAGGCTCCGATCAATTTTACACCGTTATCATATTGATTGTAGTCCTCTACCTCCACATCATCGCCTTTCAGATACGTATCCACCATTTTTACACATTCCTCTGCCAGCGTCCTGCTGTCCATAAACACGGTAAAGCCCATTTTTTCTTCTGCAACACTTTTTACAGCGTAAGCTTTTGCTCCCAGGCCTGTCACGAAGGGCCAGTTTTCAGTTCCTGGTTCAATGCCTTTCTCCTCCAGCAGTTCCATTGCAGCCTGCGCAAATCCATCATACGCAGTACAGATAATATCCGGCACCCCTTCTTCCGCATAGTACTGGCTCATAATCTCTTCCAGATTGGTCTTCGCCGTATCCGTACTCAAACGCATAATGGCTGTATCGTCAAATGTCGTTTTCTCAGATCTGCAGACAAGAGTTCCGTCGTCAAAATATTCCTGCAGAACCTCCATGATACCGTTAAAGAGAAACAGTGATGCATTGTCATCCGGTTCTCCCATGAGAAATTCAATCGTGTAAGATTCTTTTGCTTCACGGGCTTTGTCAAGCTCTTTTTTGTCGATCAGTTCTTCCGCAATCTGCTGTCCAATCTTCCTGGTATCAAATGTCACAAAATATTTTATATTATCTGTGTCCATGATGAGCTTATCATAATCAAAAACCGGTACAGACAGTTCCGCTGCTTCCTCCAGCACTTCTGTCAGAGCATATTCATCCACCGGCGTGATAATCACCGCGGAAAGGTTTTCCTCCTGCAGAAGTGACCGAAGCTGTGATATCTGGGTATCCGTATCCTCTTCTGCAAAAAGGATCTCAGCCTCATATCCGTCTTCCTCAAACTGCGATTTTAGTTCCGTGCTGTCCACGCTCCACCGGTTATCCATTCTATCTGATGGAAGCAGAACCCCAACTTTCTGAGCAGGTTCTTCTGCCTCCTCTTCTGTCCCTTCAGAAGCCGTCTCTGCACCTTCTGTCTTCTTATCAGATGCCGCATCACTGTCAGTGGTTTCTGTTTTCCCTGCTTCTTCCGTCTCCGCGTCCTCACCGTTTCCCTCTTTTTCTGTTTCGACGCTTTCGTTGGCTGCCTCCGTTGCCTCGTTTTTACCACATCCGGCAAGCAAAGCTGCGGAAATTATGACACCCAGCAGAATTCCTGCGGTCTTTTTTTTCATAATCCAATCCTTTCTCAAATACCTTTATATTCCTTTACAAGCCCCTTGAGATACTCCCGGTATGCCTGGGCTGCTTTTCTGGGCTTACAGATACGGACATCCCTGCCCATAGCGGTCAGCCATCCATAGAACCCGGGAGATTCCGCAATTTGTACCGTGACAGAAAAATATCCTTCTCCCTTGTCCTTATATTGGGCCAAATCTCCAAAATATTCCTGTACTTCCTCTCTTCTGGCGCAATTACACAAAAGTTTCATTGACTTCCCGTCTTTCTTCCCGGATACTGCATCGACTGTAATCTGTTTCGGTTTCTGCGGTCCTATTTCCGGCTTCTCTGGAGGGTTTTCCGGATTCTCCGGAGTTGTTTCCAGTTTCTCCTTCTGTGGTGCTTTCTGACCTGCCAGGTAATAACCTCCCTGCCTTCCCCTTTGGAACCTCACATCCATTCCAAAGGAGCGCAGTACCTCCAGATCGTCATAGATACTTTTCCGCTCCGCGTTTATCCCGTATTCCATAAGCTCTGTGAGAATCTCCTGCATGCTGATCAAACGATCCTCCCCTGTTTCCAGCAGAATTTTCTCCAGGTACAAAATCTTTCCCTTCTGATTATTTGATTTTGCCATATCTTTCCCCTTATCCCTGATACTCTGTGAGGTAAAGAAAAGGTGTCAAAAGCTATATGGCTTTCGGCACCTTTTCAACCGGTAAGCTTAGTCTTCCGGCTCAAACTCCTCTTTTCCTACACCGCAGATCGGGCAAACCCAATCTTCCGGAAGATCCTCAAAGGCTGTTCCTGGTGCGATTCCGTTATCCGGATCTCCTGCTTCCGGATCATACTCATAGCCACATGGTCCACATACGTATTTCTGCATTTTATGTTTCTCCCTTCTGTT
>JALERH010000141.1 GCA_022764275.1 Blautia sp.
TCGATTTCCGGAGCTATGGAAATTTTCATATCGTTCAGATCCTTCAGGGAAATATATCCGTCTGAAAAACGCTGTACCTGATTGATAAGTCTTTTGTATGGCTTTATGATCCAGAGATATCCTATACCTGTCATGGATAGCGGCACAAGCACCAATACGATTTTCCAGAGCCTTTCCGGAAAGATCCAGGCTCTGTCCATACAGATTACCAAAAGGACTGCGATCGCACAGATTGACATCATAAAAATTTTGATTCTCGTTTCCAGATACCTGCATCTATTTTTCATAAAAATCACCCGTAAAGCTTCCTGTAAACAGCGGGACGTACCCCTACATTCTTTTCAAAAAGTCTGGTAAAATGCTTCTGATCATTATATCCTACTTTTTTACAGATTTCACTGACGGAAAGGGCCGTTTCTCTCAGAAGATCCTTAGCAGCCTCAATTCTTTCATTGATCAGATATTTTGCAAACCCGATTTCCGTTTCCTTTTTGAAAAGGACACTGAAATACGCCGGTGTAAGTCCTACATATTCACTTACTTCCTCAAGCGTGATCTGTTCCTGATAATGGTTATGGATGTACTGCTTGGCAAGCCGGACCGGCCTTATGGAATCTTCTTCTCTCTTTGCAACGATTCCGTTTACTTTTCCCAGAATAAAATCCTGGAGGCATTGAAACAGCTCTCCAACTGTTGTACAGTTGTCACATCTGTTTACGAATTCATTCTGCAGCTCTGCCTTATCCGGAAACCCCATCCGCATAATAAAAATACATCCGCACTGGCATACCAGCTCCAGGATTTCCCATCCGTGTACTCCCGGTGTTTCCAGAGTTTCCTGGCAGATCGTGTCAACCGTGTTTTTAATTTCTTCAATATCCAGAGTCTGCAAGGCATTTCCCAAACTTCTGGTGAACTTGTCCACAAGTCTTTTCTCAAAAAGCACTTCGCTTCCCCCGCCCAATTCCAGAACTTTTCCCGCACCCTCCATGAGGCGTTCGGATAATGCCCGCCCGGTGTCCGAAAAGGAAGCGGAGATTTCCTCTGCGGTTTTCACAGCATTCCCCAACGCCAGGGAGAGCTTTGCTTTTCCAAGGTAATCATTTCTTCCCAGCATCTGGTTAAAACAGCTTCTGACAGATTTTCGTATCTTTTCCCCGTTTCTGGCAGGGTAATTCAGGACTCCGTACAGATAGTCTCCAGAAGCTGCAATGATAATATCATAACATTCTCCTGTCATTTCACGCAGAAAAATCTCTTCCATTTTCTGCCATATCAGGCTGGTAGCATTCTGAGAAGAATCTCCTTCCGAAATGTCCCGTTTCACTGCAATCACCTGAAAAATTCCGGGGCGTGCATCAAAATAATATTTTTTCTTTAAAACCTCTTCGGTGAGCTGAAGTGTTTTGTCATGAAGCAGATTCTGAATGAGCATATTACGAATCTTGATCATTTCCTCTTTCCGCTCATTCTGAAAATCCTGAAATGCCAGATTATTTTTACGGGACGCCTCAATCTGTGCAACCATTTTGGCAAGTGCTTCATTTAAAGCCGCTTTATTAATAGGTTTTAGCAGATATTCGCTGCACCCCTGCTTAATCGCATTCTGAGCATACTCGAAGTTGGCATATCCGCTGACGATCATAATTTTAATATCCGGTGAAAGCTTCCTTACTTTCTCGATCAGTTCCAGACCGCTGCATCCTGGCATGCGGATATCCGTGATCAGAATATCCACCTTTTCTCTGTTGATCATGTCCAACGCCTGAATCCCGTTTGAAGCGGTTCCCACTACTTCAATTCCGAGTTTTTTCCATTCTCCCAGGGCAATGATCAATCTGCAGACCTTTTCTTCGTCATCTGCCACTACGAGTTTAACCATAACAACCTACTTTCTGTTATAATCAATGATGCCGGAATCCTGGTTCCGGCATCATATAATAAACACTTTATTCTTCTGGTGCTGCCGGGTATTCATTACAAAGCAAACGATATGGCGGCTCATCCTCTTCAATCTCAGGAAATCTTCCTGCCGGCGGATTGAAACGATTGTCTGTGTTGTCATCATTACACTGACTTACTTCACCGATCAATACGGCGCCGGTTCCAGGTTCCACCTCGAAATCATGATACATTCCCTGCATAATGGTAAGACTCATACCAGGCTCCAGTCTGATCTGAGTACCAGCCGGAACCACTCTTGTTTCGCCATCCACATGGACTGTCACATCCCCCTCTTTGTCGATGGATTCATCCGGAAGAGAATTGTACACACGAATCAAAATATTTCCGCCGCCTCTGTTGATAATATCTTCCATTTTATACCAGTGGAAATGATTCAGTGCATACTGCCCTTCTTTCAGATAAAGGAATTTCTCCGCATACGGTTTTTTGTACTTATCTTTCATTTTAATATTTCCGTTACGAATAGTAAATAGGGAAAATCCTATTTTGTCAAAATCACCCTTTCCGAAATCCGTAATATCCCATCCCAGCATATTGTCACGGATTTCGTCGAACTCATGTCCTTTTGTCTTCCATTCCTCCGGAGTGAAGTTTGCAAATTTTGGAAGATAATATTTGTACTCGGCAATCATATTTTCCAAATCTTTTAATGCTCTGTTAATTTCTGATCTCTTCATATTTTTGCGTCTCCCTTATGTTTTATTCAACCTGCAAACAGGCCGCCGTAAAGATACCGGCGACCTGTTTGCCTTCACTTAAATTACTTTTTAGAAATCTGCAACGTTCTCTTTTGTCAGAACAGAAACACCTGTGTCAACAACTTCGCCGCCAAGGTCTTCGCCGTTAAGCGCTTTGATACAAGCCTGAACGCCGAGTTTACCCATCTGATCCGGGTTCTGTGCCATTGTGCAGTACAGATATCCATCCTCAACCAGACCCTTCAGTGTATCGGATTTATCAAAACCAACACCAACGATTTCATCGCTTCCGGAAGCTTTGATCGCATTACCGGTACCGGTAGCAGCACCTTCGTTTGCACCAAAGATACCTACAACACCTTCTGTAATGTAGTTCTCAGCGATTGTCTGTGCTTTTGCAGCATCGCCTTCGCAGTACTGGGTCTCAAGGATTTCAAAAGCGGATCCCTCAAGGGCTTCTCTGAAGCCTTCCTCACGCTGGATGGTGGAGTTTGTGGATGTATTGATATTAACGATACCAATGCTTCCCTCTGTAATTCCCTTTTCTTCCAGCTGAGCCAGAAGCTGCTCACCTGCAGTCTTTCCTGCTGCTTTGTTATCGGTGGAGAATGTTGCCTCTGCTTCCACGTTTGCAGGAGAGTCAACGTATACGATCTTGATTCCGGCATCAACAGCTTCTTTCAGTGCTCCGGAGATTGCATCTTCGCTGTTTGCTGCTACCATGATCGCATCATATCCGCCTGCAACTGCATTGTTGATACATTCAATCTGTTTTGCATCGTCTTTTACGTCAGGAGCCATGAAATCTACGGTTACTCCATCAGCTTCAGCCTCTGCCTCAGCACCCTCTTTCAAAGATACCCAGTGCTGGTCTACAGAATCCATTGTGATCAGAGCGATTTTGTACTCGCCATTAGCGGTAACGGTCTCCTCTGCCAATACAGGTGTTGCTGCCAGACTTCCCACCATTGCTGCACAACATAATGCTGCTAAAACTTTTTTTCTCATGATAAAAACCTCCTTATATTTTATAAAGCTTTTTGCTTTACATTCATGATAATTTTTTTGTATGAATCTCAAAATCTGAATGAACTATTTTTTCTTTCTCTTAATGCTTCCGTTTCCATTACGGATGACAACATCCAGAAGTACAGCACCTACTACAATGACACCGATAATAATACGCTGAAGACCTACCTGTGCATGGATCAGGTTCAGACCATTTTCCAGCGTCTGCCAGATACCGGCTCCTGCAAAGGTTCCAAGAAGAATACCTGTACCGCCGAGAGGTGATACACCACCGATAACGCCGGCTGCTACGCCGTACATTTCGTACATGTTACCGGCATCCATATTTCCCATTCCAGCCTGTGCACAAAGGATAAATCCTACAACAGATGAACAGAAAGCACTTACCAGATAAGCCTTTGTAGTAGTCTTTATCACGTCTACACCGGACAGTCTGGCTGCATCCACATTCGATCCGATTGCGTAAATGTGACGTCCGGATCTTGTCTTTGCCAGGAAGAACCAGAAGATCAGGAAAATAATCAGGGCAATCCAGAATGTATTGAAGATTCCCAGTGTCTTTCCATAATAGAAGATATTCTGGAAGGTATCTCCTGCTTCTTTTCCGATACCGGATGCAATGTTATCGGTATTTCGGTTGTTGTTTACGATGTAAGCAACACCTCTGGCAATAAACATTGTACCAAGAGTTGCAATAAATGGCGGTAATTTGAATTTTCCTACCAGATAGCCGTTTACAATACCAAATACCATTGAAATAAGAATGGTAAGAAGTACAGCTGCAACGGGATTTATTCCTTTTGTCATCATAGTGGCGGAAACCATAGCACTCATACCAACGATAGAACCGATGGACAGGTCAATGTTTCCGGTGATCATGACAAAGCTCTGACCGATACCGATAAGAAGATATTTCGCCATGGAACGAAGAAGGTTCTGAATGTTCAGAAGCGTAAATACCTTCGGGTTCAAAAGCCCAAATGCAATGTAGATGATGATTAATCCTATGAAGGCTGTCAAAACAGTGCCCGCACCTTTTGCCTCCATGATCTTTGAAATGCCGCTTTTTTTCTTCATGATTGTTCCTCCTTGCTGTTCTGGCCCTGAGTGCTGATCTTGTTCTCAAAGGACGTTGCATATTTCATGATCTCATTCTGTGTGGTTTCTTTCGCAGATACCTCACCGGTAATCTTTCCGTCACACATTACGATGATCCTGTCTGCGATTCCCATGACCTCCGGCATCTCGGAGGATACAAACATAACAGCAATCCCCTGCTTTTTCAGCTGATTCATCAGCTGGTAAATCTCTACCTTTGCACCTACATCAATTCCTCGTGTAGGCTCATCAAAAATGACAACTCTCGATTTCCTTGCCAGCCATTTTCCAACAACTACCTTCTGCTGATTGCCGCCTGACAGTGTTGCGGCATCTACTTCCAGATTCGGAGTCTTGATCGTAAGATCTTCTACGGCTTTCTCACAAAGCTCATCTTCTTTTTTGCTGTTGATTACGCCTCCCTTGCCACAGATGATGTCAAGATTCGGCAATGCAATATTCTGTCTGATGCTTAATTTTGTACACAGACCATCTTTTTTACGGTCTTCCGGTGCCAGTACAACACCTGCCCTGATAGCATCCGTGGGACTGTTAATCTTAATTTCCTTCCCATCCAGGAAAATCTGGCCGGATTCTTTCGGATCAATGCCGAAGATTGCTCTCGTGGTCTCTGTCCGTCCGGCTCCCATCAATCCGGCAAATCCAACGATTTCTCCTTCATACAGGGAGAAATTGATATCCCTTACCAGTCGTCCTGCATTCAGATTCTTCACTTCAAAGACCTTTTTGCCCTTTTTGCATTCCACTCTAGGGAATTTTTCCTTAATTTCACGGCCAACCATATGGGCAATGATCTCATCCATTGTAAAATCGGTAAAATTGCCTTCTGTTATGTAGTGTCCGTCACGCATGATCGTAACCCGGTCCGTAATATGGGAAAGTTCCTCAAGTCTGTGAGATATGTAAACAATTCCACATCCCTGTTTTTTCAGTTTACGGATGATTTCAAAAAGTTCTTCGATTTCGCGTGAGGTTAATGCAGAGGTCGGCTCGTCCATGATCAGAATCTTCGCATTGACAGAAAGTGCTTTTGCGATCTCGATCATCTGCTGTTTGGAAACAGGAAGGTCTCCAACAGACTCGTCCGGCCGGATATCCGCCCCCAACTCTCCCAAATATTTACTGGCGATCTCTTCCATAGCGGAGTTATCAAGGACAACTCCTTTTCTGATTTCACGACCCAGGAACATATTCTGTGCTACGGTAAGGTCTTTACACATGTTCAGTTCCTGATGGATGATTGCTACGCCGGCATCTCTTGCCGTGTTTGGTGTAAGTGATGGATACTCTCTTCCAAAAATTTTCAAGCTGCCCTGGTCCAGAGAATAAACACCACTCAGAATCTTCATCAGTGTTGACTTACCTGCACCGTTTTCGCCCAACAGCGCCATAACCTCACCGGCGCGAAGATTAAATTTAACATCGTCAAGCGCCTTAACACCCGGAAATTCTTTCGTAATGTGTTCCATGGAAACAATTACATCTCCCATATCTTCACCCTGCTTTCCGAAATTTCTCTCTTCTTTATGTTATTTATTATATCTGAAGATCTTTGTGCAAAAAAGGGGGACAAAATATGGTTTTTAGATGGTAAATTATTTATTTTGCACAAATTTCTCCACTCCCGAAAATCTGGTGATTCCGGTACCATTCCGTGTATACCCGGTTCAGCGTAAAGGACATGATCGCCAGAACATTCGCCCGGATGGTATCGTCCGGCCAGGTTGCGTAGATTTCGCTGCTCGCCACGTTTTTGATATAATCCCGGTAACGCACATAATAATTTTCCGCATAGTTATCTCCTACCGGGCCATCGTGTACCACCACAAATTCCGGAACCACAACCTTACTCAGTACGATCTCCCCGGTTTCGTTCACCGGCTTTATTTCAGCCTCCTCGATTTTGGGCGGATATTCTCCGAAAAGCGTGTGAGGCGGAATGACGATCCTCTGATAATTTCCCACCTGTACCACCTGCGGCCGCAGAAGGGCAGGCTGCTGTGCCAGGACATCCGGGAGTACCTCCGTGCCGGACACCTCCTTTGGTTCATATCCCACTGCAGTTACCTGAATGGTATATTCCGCATACGGCTGCTGTTCAACCGGTTCCATGCTGTATTCCAGAGGCGGCGCCTTCATTTCGAGAACCGGTGTCTGTCCGGAAGAATCCGTCCTCACCTGTTCGATCACACTGTCCGGATCACCTGTATAGGAAATGGTAACCAGTGCATTGTCGATCGGCCGGTTATCTTCACTGTTCAAAACCGTTATCTGAAGTTTTCCCCTGTCCACATTCTCCTGCTGTGCACGCATTCCTCTATCACGATACATAAAAATCCTCTCAAAAAATGCTCTCGAAATATTCTATTCACTTCGCCCTTTTTTCACCACTTTCTTTTCCATCCGTTTCCGGAAACCTGCCAAATGGGCAAAAAAATCTTCTGATGCAATCGCATCAGAAGATTCTCAGGATATCGTGATACATCACCACAACCATTAACAACATCAGCATCATCAGCCCGGCAAAATGGATCATTCCCTCCACTTCCCGGTTCACCGGCTTTTTGCGGATGGCTTCTACGATCAGAAATACCAGCCTGCCTCCATCCAGTGCGGGAAACGGAAGCAGATTCATGACACCCAGATTTGCAGACAGCAGGATTGCCATATACATCATATTCACCCAGACTGCCAGAGTGCCTTCACTTTTGCTCTCTTCATAGGTATCTCCGATTGCATCTACCACTCCCACCGGCCCGCTCAGATCATCGACCCCAAGCTGTCCCGTCACAAGCTCTTTCAGGCTGAGCAGTGTGGAACGGATCAGGTATTTAACTTCCAGCGCAGCATATTTCAGCACTCCAAAACCACTGGTCTTTGTGTAAGCCAGATTATAGGAAAAACCAAGGGAAGGGGATTTGTATTCCCTGGGAATGATTTCAGCTTCATACTCCAGCCCGTTTCTTTCGTATGTGATCCGGACCGGTTCATCAGACAATGGATGTTCTGAAATATAATCCATATATTCGTCGCCGTTGGAAATCTGTACACCATTAATGGAAGTGATCACATCTCCAGGTTCTACGCCAACCTCCTCCAGAGGCATGCCGGGAATCAGGGAATCTACCTCCATGGTTTTTGTATCTTTCCTGTTAAAGCCCAGGAGATAGCGAACATTCTCATCAGGTCTAAAGGTAAGCTCCACTTCTTTTCCGTCCCGCTCTACAGTCATGTGTATGGTTTCATCCAGCTTCAGGTCATCCAGATACATGTAGAGATACAGATCCCTTGCAAGGTCAATATGATAACCCTGATACTCCTTTATCACATCCCCCTCCAAAAGTCCGGCAGCCTCTACAGAAGAACCTTCCTGCACATTCTTCACCTCTGCCGGATCATATCCCATCAGCGCCACAATGATGATCGCAACCACAAAGGCCAGGATAAAGTTAAAAATCGGCCCTGCCGCAACCACGGAAATCCTTCCCCACACCGGGGCAGCGTGAAATGTCCCCGGACTGTCGTCATCCATATCTTCCCCCAACATCGCACATGAACCGCCGAGAGGCAGAAGCTTCAGGGAATATCTGGTTCCACCCTTCACTGTACTTAAAAGTCTTGGCCCCATTCCCAGGGAAAATTCTGTTACCACAATCCCATTCTTTTTTGCGAGAAGAAAATGTCCCAGTTCATGAATCAGAATGATCGCGCTGAAAATAATGATCGCCAGAATAATTTTCAATCTACCACCTGCTTTCAATCCATCTATAAGTCTCGTTTTCTACAGCCAGGATTTCTTCCAGGCCAGGATCCTGGATTACCGTATGCCTTGCCATAGACTGTCCGATAATCTCATAAATATCCAGGAAACCGATTTTTTCCTGCAAAAACTTTTTCACCGCCAGTTCATTGGCTGCATTGAAGACTGTCGGCATACTGCCGCCCTTTTTGGCTGCCTCCATAGCCATAGGAAGTCCCAGGAAGGTTTCCATATCCGGTTCTTCAAACGTAATCTGTTTTAATTTCCGAAAATCCAGTCTTTCCCCGTCCAGATACCGTCTCTCGGGATAATACAGGGCATACTGGATAGGAAGCCGCATATCCGGAGTACCAAGCTGTGCCATTACGGCACCATCCTTAAATTCCACCATGGAATGAATGATGCTCTGAGGCTGTACCACAACTTGAATATGATCCAGATCCATGTCAAACAGCCACCCTGCTTCCATGACCTCCAGGCCTTTGTTCACCAGAGTCGCGGAATCTACAGTAATTTTCTGCCCCATTACCCAGTTTGGATGCTTTAAGGTATCCGCAAGGGTCACATGGGCGAGCTCCTCACGTTTTCTTCCCCGGAATGGTCCGCCCGAAGCTGTGATCAGGAGCTTATGGACTTCTTTTTGTTTTTCCCCGTGAAGTGCCTGGAAAATCGCACTGTGTTCACTGTCAACCGGCAGGATCTGTACCCCGTATTCCTTTGCCATGGGCATGATCAGATGTCCTGCAGTTACCAGTGTCTCTTTATTTGCCAGAGCAATGTCCTTTCCTGCCCGGATTCCTTCCATGGTAGGACGGATTCCGATCATCCCCACCACAGCCGTCACCAGAATGTCCGTTTCCGGCATACGGGCAAGCTCAACAAGTCCTTCCATTCCGGACACGACCTTCGTCTGTGTATCGGAAATCCTGACAGCCAGATCCGCAGCTGCCGTTTCGTCCCACACTGCCACAAGGCTGGGATGAAACTCTCTCACCTGTTTCTCCAGCATCTTTACATTTCTCCCGGCACTGATGCCCAGCACCTGGATATCCTGATTTGCCCTCACCACATCCAGAGTCTGCGTCCCGATGGATCCGGTGGAACCTAAAATTGCAATCTTTTTCATCTGAATTCCGTATCCTTTCACAATCCGGTCTTTAAATTCCAAGCAATGTCTTCGCCAGGAAATAGATAATAGGTGCCGTAAAAATCACACTGTCAAACCGATCCAGTATTCCGCCGTGTCCCGGAATCAGCTTCCCATAATCCTTAATTCCCTGATTCCGTTTGATCGCAGACGCTGCAAGATCGCCCACCATGGAGATCAGGGCACCGATTGCGCAGATCAGGGCGTATTCCAGCATCGGTCCGTGTATTGCCGCCGCATAGGCAACTCCCAGAAGAGCCGCACCGGCCACTCCGCCCACTGCGCCCTCCACAGATTTCTTCGGGCTTAAAACAGGAGCCATTTTGTGTTTGCCGATGAGCATTCCCACGCAGTAAGCACAGGTATCGCATCCCCAGGAGCATAAGAATATCAGCCAGACGATAAATTTTCCATCCGGAAGGTTTCTTGTAAGATAAATAAAGGAGAGCATGCATGCCACATACACCACACCGAAAAATGCTGCCATCACCTGGCCGGCCTGATATTTCGGGTAGGTAAACACATAGACAAACATCAGAAGAATGAGTGCAGTCAGCAGTGCCATCATTCCATATCTTTCAAAATTCAGCATCGCTGCCACATAATAAATGACTGCTCCCAGATACCCGGTAATCTCCAGGATATTGAAGCCGTCCCCACGTACCTTCATCGCCTTATAAAGCTCCTGCATTCCGATCACGGACACACCAAGCAGAGTGAAAAACAGCACGTATCCTCCGCTCATGATCGTCAGAAGCGCAACCGCAACCAACAGGATACCGCTTAAGAGTCTTGTCTTAAACATCTCTTACTCCTCCTTTACTCCGCCGTATCTTCTGTCTCTCTGATTATATTTCTCAATCGCCCTGACTAATTCCGCTTTGTTAAAATCCGGCCACGGAACATCTGTAAAATAGAATTCCGTATAAGCCATCTGCCACAAAAGAAAGTTGGACAGCCGAAGCTCCCCGCTGGTTCGTATCATCAGATCCGGATCCGGAACTCCTGCCGTATCCAGATAGTTTCCAATGGCATCTTCCGTAACCTCCGACGGTAAAAGCTTCCCTTCAGCCACATCCTGTGCCATACGGCGCATACCGCGTGTGATTTCGTCCCGGCTTCCGTAGTTTAAAGCAATCTGGAAATACAATTCATCATAATCTTTGGAAAATTCCTCCAGCTGCACGATCTTCTCCTGAATATCCTGGTCAAACGCAGTAATATCTCCTATGATCTTTACCCTCATCTTATTTCTCTCAGAAATTTTCAGGCACTTTTTCAGATAGCTGCGGAACAGCTTCATCAGCCCTTCCACCTCTTCTCTGGAACGTTTCCAGTTCTCCGTGGAAAATGCGTAAACAGTCAGATATTTTACTCCAAGCTCCTTCATATCATCGCAGATTGTTTCCAGATTGGCACATCCTTTTACATGACCGTAGCTTCTGGGCATTCCTTTTGCCTTTGCCCATCGCCCGTTTCCATCCAGAATGATCGCGATATGATTGGGTACATTCATGATTTTCTCTTCTCCTTCTATTCCTCACATTGTAAGCGGAAAGAGAGCTCCCGTTAAGAGCTCTCTAATAGACTGTTTCTGTATTTTTATACGGTCATGATTTCCTTTGCTTTCGCATCAACAGCTGCATCTACATTCTTGATATACTTGTCTGTCAGTTTCTGAACTTTTTCCTCAAGTTCTTTTACCTCGTCCTCCGATACATCCTCTTTTTTCAGTTTTTTGAACGCATCATTGGCGTCACGGCGGATGTTGCGGACTGCTACCTTGGCAGCCTCTCCTTTTTTCTTGACATCTTTCACAAGATCCTTACGGCGTTCCTCTGTAAGCTCCGGAAATACAAGACGAATTACTTTACCATCGTTGCTTGGATTCAGTCCGAGATCAGAAGCAAGAATTGCTTTCTCAACCTTTTTGATCAGGCTGGATTCCCATGGCTGGATCTGAATCATACGTGCCTCCGGAACTGTAACATTTGCCACCTGCTGAATCGGTGTCGGTGTTCCGTAATAGTCTACGGTCAGTTTATCGAGAATATGTGGATTTGCACGTCCTGCACGGATTGTAGCCAGCTCTGCCTCAAAACCTCCCAGAGTTTTTTTCATTTTGTCCTCATATTTCTGAATTCTTTCATCCATTGTTTCAATCTCCCTCTCCTGTTTTTGCTCTATTTTCTACACGGTCACTTTCGTGCCGGAGAATTTCCCGTGAACGGTGTTGATAATACTGTCTTTTTCATCCAGTGCGAAGACCAGCATTGGCATCTTCTGCTCCAGACACATGATCGATGCTGTCAGATCCATGGCAGCAAGCTTTTTGTCAACGACTTCCTGAATGGTGATCTCATCATATTTCACAGCGTTTGGATTTGTCTTCGGATCACTGTCGTAAATTCCGTCTACTGCTTTTGCCAGAAGGATCGCATCTGCTTCAATCTCCACGGCACGAAGCACAGTCGCGGTATCTGTTGAGAAATAAGGATGACCCGTACCTCCGGCAAAGAAAATTACCTTTCCCTGCGCAAAGCCTTCCTCCACACTGTCCTTTGAGTAAAGTTTTGTAAAAGCTCCGCATACAAAAGGAGTGTAAATCTCGGTGTTCAATCCCACATATCTGCAGATATCAGACACATAAATGCAATTCATGATCGTAGCAAGCATTCCGATCTGGTCCGCTTTATTACGGTCAATGGTCTCGCTGGTACGGCCTCTCCAGAAATTTCCGCCTCCGATGACGATTCCCACCTGAAGTCCTTCTTCTGTAATCGCCTTGATCTGCTTTGCCACAGCGATGACCGTCTCCTCGTCAAAACCCGTTTTCTTCGAACCTGCGAGAGCCTCTCCG
>JALERH010000152.1 GCA_022764275.1 Blautia sp.
AAATTGCTTCGTTTTTGCCAGTGCCTCCTCCATACACTCCTGGCTGGAGAAATCACTTACCAGATAATCCTCCCGTTTGGATTTCAGGTCATCGGGCATGGGACAGTTGCAGAAGGTCTCATGCTCCAGGAAAGTGTCGGCACCCACCAGAAGCATGGTATATGTGGCATTGTCATCCAGGGACTTACCGTCCACGGTGATGTCTTCCAGAGTAAATTTTCCGCGCTCGGTCTCGGTGACCGTATACTCCAGACCGCTGGTTACAGGCATCAGATTTCTATGATAGATGGGATTGGATCCGTCTTCCTTCACATTTACCAGCCATTCCATGATACGGCGAACCTCCTCACCGGTGTATTCCCCACGGTAAATGGCATTTCTGGCGGTCAAAACCCACTTGGCCTGCTGCAGGGTGTAGGTTCCGGGGTAGATGGAAGTGCTGGCCACAGGGGAATAGCCTACTGCAATCTGGTCGTCAAAAGCGGCCCGCAAGGTGTTCATCATAGAGGATGCTGCAGCACTGCCATGTTCACCAAAGTCATTGGAATATCCGTTCTTCTGCGTGAACAGGATTTCCTCCGCTTCCGGATCCACATAGTCGGTGATTTGGGCATTGAATGCCTCATAGGCGCTCTGGGCATCATATTCACCGGTCATCATCTTGTGTCCTACATCCTGAGAGACGGCAAATACCTCTGTGGAGGCCAGACGCATATACAGGTGATTGCTGTCTATATATTCCTGTGCATACTGAAGTGCGGGAGAGGAGGAAATATTCACTTCCTTATTATAGGACAGCACAGAAGTGCCGGCGGCGACAGCCTTCTGCCCTTCTTCACTAAATACGGCCTGCAGAATCTCCATAACGGCTTTCTCCTTTTCCTCGTCCTCTTCCACCTTGCTGGAAACGGCCACCTGGCACATAGGATAGGTCAGGATCCAGTTGTCCTCAGAGGTTTCGCCGAAATAGGGTAGAATCACGCTGTTGAGACCGTCTTCTTTGGAAATGTTATCTGCCAGAGCGGCCGTGTTTCGAATCATAGCGGTCTGCCCGTTTCGGTAGGCCTCAGTAACCTTGGTGAACTGCAGTTCCTCGTCACCGGGCTGGAAGCGCACGTCTTTCAGAAACTGCGCATACTTTTCAAAGACCTTGGGCCAGACTGTATCATCCAGACCCACCTGGTGATCATCTGTCTCACTTTCATAATCCATACGCCACTGGGTTCCCTCAAGGCTCATCAGTTCCGGTATGGCGCTCCCCTGCATGGTCTCCAGACAGGAATAGTCATAATACCAGTCCGTCTGGAAGCCCTTGATGCCCACTTCCTCGAACGCATCGATGGCTGCCACAAATTCGGAATAATTGGTGGGCAGGGGGATATTATACTGATCGAACAGATCCTTGTTGGCCATGATGGAATCCACCTCGGCGCACATGGGCAGCCAGCGGATCGCACCGCTGTCTTCACGGTTCACTTCAAGGTAACTTGTGTAGAAGGTTCCCGCTACCTCGGTCTGGCTGAGATCCATCAGATGGTCAGCCAAAGGAGCCGCATCATTCAGGGAGAACCTGCGACAGGTGATGATGTCCGGTATCTCCTCTCCGCGGGCCAGCAGGTCCTTATAGTATTCCATAGTGTTGTAGCTCTGAATAAAGGTAAAGTCAATGTCGGGAAACTTCTGCTCCAGCCAGGGAGTAAGCTCCTTAAACATGGATCGGTCCCACATATACATACTGATGGAAATCTTTCCATCTTTTTCTGTTTTTCCGGTGATTCCATTTTGATTTCCGCACCCGGAAAACATCGTCACAGCCATGATAACACAGAGCAGCAGACTGCCCATTCTTTTCTTTCTCATTCGTTTTCTCCTTCACATTGTTTTATCTCTTTCCTGCTAACGCTTCCATGCTCTCCGTATCTTCACCGACCGGCTCCTCAAATACTGTTTCACCAAGCGCATAGGCAATCGTGGATTCCATATTGGATAGAACCAGCTGTATCTTTTCCAGATATTCCTTTGCTTTGGACTCATGTCTCATGCCAAGTTCTGCAGACTCGACTGCGCTGTTCAGCTCTGTTCGCAGATCCTTTAATAATTTTATCTGAAACTCCGCAGCTTTCCTGGCAGCTTCCAGTTCCTTTTCCATAAGATCCATTCTTTCAAGGAGTATCTCGTAATTCGCCCGGGAACTTCGTACATGACCGTTCGGGTATTTGAGATTGAACTCAATCGTAACTCCCAACATATCAAGACACTTCTGAAGTTCTTCCAGAGTCATGCTTTCTCTGGCCAGCTTTCTGTATAGGGAAGACGGAAGCATCCCCATTCTCTTTGCAAGTTCTGCTTTTGTGATTCCAAGTTCGGAGCAAACAATATTGATTGTTTCCGTCGTCGTCATCTCTTTATACCTCCTCCCTTACTTATATATTCCGCTTCCTGTTTTGTTAGTATAACACAAATGACATATATGTGCAATATTCTTTACCTGATTGGTAAGGATTAATATCGTTTTCCGTTTAAAAAGACAGGACTAAAAAGTCCTGTCTGAACAGTTTTATTAACCATGCGGAGATTCCACCGGAAAAATCAGATTCTGCTGTCTCCGGACCTCATCCATCAGCCTTGTGCTATCCAACGACACCTGCTGATGCGCAGTAACATCCGTGTGCTCCTGGATCGCCCTGGCAAAATACTCTGCTTCATAGCACATATTGTTTTCACACGGAGGAATCACAAGCTCCTCCACACCCCCATGCACATACTCGATCACCGCTTTTCTCGGTGACATGATCTCCGATATGAACATGGTACCTTTTTCGCCCTGTATCTCGCTCTCCATTCTGCCATTTGAAATTTTCGAGTAAGAAACTTCCGCAAGCATTTCCGGATACAGCGCGAGGAATGTACCGGCACCATCGATTCCGTTGGAAAGCTTAACGCAGGAGGCCTGCACCTGATCCGGCATTCCAAAAAGCTCTATAAGAGAATGCACACAGTACACACCCATGTCCAGCAGAGCACCTGCCGCGCATTCCGGTGAAAAAATGTTCTGTGGTTTGCCTTCCAGAAATCCATCATACTTACTGGAATATCTGCCGTTTGAAAATTTTACCATCCGTATTTTTCCAAGCTTATTCAGGTTTTCCCGGACGACCCGAAAACCCGGATCATAGGAGGAACGCATGGCTTCCAGAAAAACCACCTGATTTCTGTGGGCTGTATCCACCATCTCCCAGATTTCTCTGTAATTAACCGCAGCAGATTTTTCGCACAATACATGCTTTCCATGCTGCAAAAACAAAATGCTCTGCCTGTGATGCATAAAATTGGGACTGGCAATATAAACGGCATCCAGCTCTGAATCCTCTGCCATTGTCTCCAGATTATCAAAACACTTCTCAATTCCGTGCTTTGCCGCAAAGCGCTCTGCCTTTTCCATGCTTCTGGAATAGACTGCCTTCAGGCCTAACAGCGGACATTCTTTCACTACAGAGATAAATTTTTCCGTAATATTACTGGTTCCTACAACTCCAATGGTTGTGACATTCTTTTGCACTTTTTTCTCTCCCTTGTCCATTTCCATAATCTGTTCTCTCATGGATTTATTTGCGGTTCATTCCGTTCAGAAATGCAAAAGGCTCCTCATCCTGCAGAAAATGCATGAGCATATAGGCACACATGATCGCCACATTTTCTTCCCGGAGGATTCGTTTTACCTCCTCCCGGTCTGCAAGAACAACCTCAATCTCCTCGGTATCCTCCTGGGCAGATGCACTGACTTCTCCGCTGGCATAGCCATAAACTGTGGCACAGGATTCATCTGTCATTCCTACTGTGGTAAAGTAGGGCTTCTGGTAAGCCTCGTCCACTTCAATCGGTTTCAGGGTAAGTCCTGTCTCCTCATAAAGCTCCCGGATTGCTCCTTCATGATAATTCTCATCCGGCTCCACAAGACCTGCCGGAAATTCATAAATATAATCCCCAAGCGTGTAGCGGTACTGCCGGATCAGAACCACTTTATCATGCTTTTCACCGTATACACTGTAAATGATCACGCCGTCCGGAGTGTTCTTACGGGTGGAAATCTTCATCGTCTCTATACTTTTCGCCCTGGATGCCACAAAATAATTCACCGGCGTATCATGGACGCTGGTTGCCTTTACATTATAAAGATTTACAAAACGGTTATCCGTAAGTTTCTCAATGCTGTTTATTTTTCCCATTGCCAAAATCCTTCCCTTCTGTACTGGTTCCATTATGGTTCATTATGTTTTCATTATAAAAACAATATGACAGCTTGTAAAGAGTAAAGAAATTCTCCCCTGCACCGAAAAAGCGGCACCGCCATGGTACCGCTTTTCTGCTTTTTTATGAAGGTATTCCAATTGTAGAAATTGTGTATCTATTCAGTAACCGCTATCCCGCGAGGTGTTTTGGCACACATTGTGCCAAAATCCCGAGACATACAAGCAAAAATCCCATTGCCGCAGGCAATTTTCAATGGATTTTTGCTCGTAACTGTGAAGGTACTGAACAGTTACGATTGGTGAGTATATCCACTTGACGATTGCATTACTGGACATTATAATAAATGTAGTGTAACACTTTGCAAAAATGGCGGATACGTATACTCCCAGGGAAACTTCTAATACTTAAGATGAGATGTATGTGTTTATTTTTAATATCTTAAGATGGGTGGTGTAAGAATGGGTGTAAAAGACACAATAACAAAAGATTACATGGAAGATCCGTACATATTTGCAGATGTATTCAATTACTGGATTTATGCAGGACAAGAGGTGATCAAACCGGAGAAACTGCATTCTCTGGATCCAACGGAGATTGCGATTCCATACGGTTCGAAATGGGCAGGAACCCCGGTACAGAAATATCGGGACAAGTTGAAGTATTGGTCGGCTATGACAGATTATTCAGCTGTGTATCTTCTCCTGGGTTTGGAGATTCAATCTGAGATACAGTATGCAATGCCGATAAA
>JALERH010000157.1 GCA_022764275.1 Blautia sp.
CTTTACAACCGTCTGGCTGTCGTCCTTTGTCACATCGAAGGTGAATTCCCACGGGCCGTCCACCCACCAGTTTTCATATTGATTCGGCATTTCCATCGTATCCGGATAACGCTCATCATATGCATTCTGCATCTTTACAAAGAGCTCGTGTTCAATCGCCTGCTCTTCTTCGGTAAAACCGGCATAATCCTCATCAGTCACTCCAAGACCGTTGTCCTTCATCGCCTGCTCATATTCCGCCCGGATATCCTCCGGCATTTCCGGATATTGTGCGTCAGGCTTCGTTCCAACAATCTGAGGAATCCTGAAATCTACAGTGAAGCTTTCCGGCACTTCTATGGTCTCCTGATAATCTTTCCAATCCGGCCCGCCTGCTTCTGCAATTGTCTGATCATTTATTTCCTCCAGACCCAGAATTTCTTTCAGTCTCGCCTCAGCTTCCTCAGGGGAGTTTTCTATTTCTTCCTTCGTAACACCCTGCTCTTCAATGAAATCATAATATGCCTTTTCAAATGCTTCATCCCGGCTGGAATTTTTAACAAAAGAAAGATCATAACGCACAACTCCGGCATAAGTGTGGTCATCTATCATCTTACCGTCCACACTGCTCATATCCAGCAATTTTTCCTGATCGTCAAAGCTGAATTTCA
This sequence comes from Blautia sp., assembly GCA_022764275.1. Classification (GTDB taxonomy): domain Bacteria; phylum Bacillota; class Clostridia; order Lachnospirales; family Lachnospiraceae; genus Blautia_A. The sequence continues at coordinate 651 of JALERH010000157.1, forward strand.
TAGTGCTTCGCATCAGGTTAATGAGTGGCGTGTCACTATCCTGAAAATTCATTGTTTCAGGAAATTCATCTTCCGAACGAAGCACCAGACTCACATAAAGTGCCTCATCATTGCAGTATACTTCGGATAAAGTGACTGTCATACCGTTTTTCGTCTGGCTGTAAGAACAGTCCTCATTGCCTGTGTCACCGGCATTGGTGTCCGGTTTTGTATCTGTACCGGTCACTTCGTCGTCTTCATATACAATCTGTATATCCTCCACCGGCTTCGCATATTTGCTGAAATCACCGGAAAATCCCAGGGATTCTCCAAGTTCCTCAAACACATGTCCCACCAGCGGGATCTGTGCTGCAAAAGCCGGGTTTACAATACATACCCCCGAAAAAGCAGCTGCCGCTGCTACAATGCCGCCGCAAAGCCTGGCCACTTTTCTGCCATGACGGATTTTCTTTTTCATTTTTGCCGCAGCACGATTCGCATATGCCTGTGTTCCTTCCTCCTGCTGCCTTTTTATCTGTGCAAAGGCTGCCTTCTGCGCATTTTCCACCTTCTCCGGCAATGGAAATTCTCTTTCCATGGTCTTTTTTATTTCTCTATCCAACTGTGAATTTTCTAACTCTGGAAAATCGATCTGTTTTTTCATCTGAAATCCCTCCCTGGATTGCGAAATCATCTGCTTTGCTGTTTCCCTGTGCTTTCATCGGACTGTCCGGAAAATAGGCGTCCCGAATCTGACTTCTGGCTCTTGCCAGCCTTGTCTTCACCGTATTTTCGTTCATTTCCAGAAGCTCTGCAATTTCCGGAATCCGAAATCCCTGCACATAGTAGAGCACCAGAATCATACGGTATTTTTCATCCACCAGCTCCAGCATCTCCTTAAACTCAAATTCCGCCAGAGACTGATCCTGCCTCGGTGCCTCCGGAAGCTCTCCCGGCATATTGACCTTCTGATAGTGTCTTAAAATCTGGTTGCATTCATTGATAAGAATGCGTATCATCCAGGTTTTAAAGTATTCCGGTTTCTGCAGGGTATGTATTTTTTCAAAACAGCTCAGAATCGTATCCTGTATGGCATCTGCCACGTCATCATCACTTTTTAATATTCCACGGGCTACCTTGTACATGGAAAGCGAATTCGCTTCCATCAGTTCCAGAAATGCATCCGTATCTCCTCGAACTGCTTTTTCCACAAGCTTTTGCATATCCGCATAGCCCTCCTTCCTGTAAGTCTGAATCCTCATTCGAATGATTTGTTTGTTTCTTACACCTATTAGACGCAGCAGAGCAGGAAAAGGTTTCAGAGCGCAAATTTTTTTCTGAAAAAAGCTCTGTTTCTGACCAAAAAAGGCCCTGCTTCATAGATACATCCATCTAAGAGACAGGGTCCTTTTTACTCTACTCATAATTCATAACAAGGAATATAGGCTTAATGGCCATAATCTCATCGAATTCCTCCTGCTCCACGGTAACACTGGAATTCAACGCTTTCAGGTCGGACTTCAGAATTCCCAAGGCCTCCGGTATCGTCTCTGTCCTTCCCTCCAGAAGAATATCCTTCATACGCTTCAAAACCACGGGATGCGCATATCGCGCGGGCACCGGAAATCCCGGATACTCCTTCACGTAATTTTCCATAGCTGCGACTGCGTTATCCAGGCGATTTTCCAGATATTTTTTATTGTTCTTCGCCGTAGGAAGCACATTCGCACTGGAAAACAGAAAAATGGCAGCCAGCCCAAACAGAAGAAAATACATGGCAAATCCAGCATGCGTGATCAACGCATAAATACCATAACCCAGAGCCGCCACACCCATAAGCGTAATGAAAAGTGCGACCCATTTATATGCCGGATTACTTCTGTCGTAAGTTCTTTTTTTCTTTGCCGCCAGGCTGAGTTCCGTGTATAAATCCGGATTTTTCTTTAAATAAGAATACGAATTCTCCAGCACACGGATGTTTTCCCGAGCCTGCCGGGAAAGATTGGCTTTCTTCTTTTCCGAGAGCTTTTTCTCCTTCTCTTTCAGCCGTTTCTCCGCTTTGGCGCTGTGTGTCCGTATCTCCGGATGCGTACTCTCTATGTACGCCACAAGCTGGTCTACCTGCTCCTCGTACTTGAAAATACACTGTTTTTCTTTTCCATCGTCGTACTCCACCACAAGATACGGCATGGTGGCAAACATTCCTTTTCCTGTAAAGCCGCCCTTGCTCATGGCAACTCTCTTAAATGCCCGTTTTACCGAGGTAAGTGGAATATAATACATGCGGTCAAAATAAAAGCTATTTAAATAGATTGCTTTTTCCCCAACGCCGCAGGGGCCGAATCTTCTGCACTTTTTTTTGTCATTTTCCAGTTCATCTTTTTCTATGGAATCCCTGCCTAACTGTCTCGGTTTAAAAATCATATGGATATTCCTTCTCCTTAGATGATGTCACGATCTTCTGGTCAAAGCGATGAGCCTTCCGCCTATTTTGCTGCTTTCGGGGCTTTTCTGGTGGCATTGAAGAAAATAGCCAGGAAAACAACTGCAAGAATAATTCCTGCCGGATAAGCAATCTTCGTTCCCAGATTCAGACATTCCGGCGCATAGAAGAAATAGGTCATGGATACGGCACTCATAAACACAGCCGGTACCACTGTAATCCAGTAATTCTTTTTCTCCCGGAACAGATACATGCTTGCTGTCCAGAGAACGATCATTGCCAGAGTCTGGTTTGTCCAGCTGAAGTATCTCCAGATGATCGAATAATCAAGATGGCCGATGACCGCGCCTGCTGCAAGAAGCGGAACACACAGAATCAGACGTTTCCTAAACTGATTCTGGTCAATCTTGAACCAGTCTGCCAGAACAAGGCGGGCACTTCGAAATGCAGTATCGCCGGAAGTAATCGGACAGACAATAACGCCCACCATAGCTAATGCAATACCGACACCGCCCATCGTACGGGAACATACGTCATAAATTGCTGCGGACTGTCCGTTTGCCAGAATCTCGCTGAGTCCTGTGCTCAGTCCGCCGGTAACCTCGTATAATGCACAGCCTGCCGCTGCCCAGATAAGAGCAATGACACCTTCTGCTACCATTGCACCGTAAAATACGAAATGTCCCTGACGCTCAGATTTCATACAGCGTGCCATCAGAGGTGACTGCGTGGAATGGAATCCTGAAATCGCACCGCAGGCAACCGTAATAAACATAACACTCCATACAGGAGTTCCCTTTGGATGCATATTGCTAAAGTTAGACCAGATTTCCGGAATCGTATACGCAGAATTTGTAAATATACCAATAATCACACCAAGTGCCATGATGATCAGACAGATGCCGAAAATCGGGTAAACACGTCCGATAATCTTATCGATGGACAGGAATGTGGCTATGAAGTAATACGCCAGAATGATCCACAGCCAGAATTCCGTGCTTGTCAGAATACCGCCCACTCCGCCTTTTGAGATCAGGGTGACGATCAAACCTGCAGGTCCCACTGCAAATACCGTACCGACCATGACAAGAAGGACAACGCTGAACACACGCATTACGTTTTTCATCAGCCCGCCAAGGTAAATTCCGCAGACCTCGGAAATGGATGCACCATTATTTCTCTCCGAAAGCATACCGGAAAAATAGTCGTGAACAGCTCCGGCAAAAATAGTCCCCCCGGTGATCCACAGGAATACCACCGGTCCCCACAACGCGCCCTGCAAAGCGCCAAAAATAGGTCCAAGACCGGCGATGTTCAGAAGCTGTACCAGAAACAGCTTCCACTGCGGCATCACAACATAATCGACGCCGTCATTAATTTTTACAGCCGGGGTTTCCCGGTCATCCGGCGCAAAGGTATTCTCTACGATTTTACCGTAGACGAAATAGCCCCCAATCAGAACGGCCAGACAGATAATAAAGCTGATCATAAAATAACCTCCTTTGAATTAAAATAAGTTCAATTTTCCCATAAGCATCATTATAGTATTTTTTATCTAAAAATCAATATTTTTTCTATATTTTTTATGTAAATTATTACCATTTTTGCATTAT
>JALERH010000027.1 GCA_022764275.1 Blautia sp.
GGATTATAAAGCCGCCATTCCCCAGTACTACAATCACTCCATTCAGCTTTTGCTGCCAATCTGCCTGCAGAATCCCGGAGTCCCGGATCTGGCTCTGGCCTGCATGAAAACCCCGGACGGCACCAAATACCTGGGCCGCACATGCCTGACACTTCGCATGGCCTACCACAATGCAAGACTTCTGGCAAGACTTGACACAAGCTGGCTCAGGGCATGAATATCAATTAAACTCTGTTCAAAATTGAATAAAAGTGTTACAATAAGGCACATAAAAAACTATATGAAAACAGGAGAGAAAATGCGGATTGAGTTAAAAGATGAAAACACAGAAGAGATAACAGAAGAAAAGGAACCGGAATTAAAAGACAAGCACGAGTCCGATCTGACCGGAAAGGAGAAAAGAGAGCTTGAGCGCCAGAAGCTGCAAAGCATGAATTTTACGGGAAAGCTTCAGTATATCTGGGCGTATTATAAGGCACATATTTTTGTGCTGATCGGGATTATTGTCCTGATATTTATTGTAAAGGATACTTACAATAACGCCAAGATCAAAACTGCTCTCTCGATCATGGTGATCGACTCAGCGGGCAGCGACTATGAGGAAAATCAGCAGAAGATTGAAGAGGTACTGGGAGTGCAGGATGATCCATATCAGGAGGTAGGCATCGATGAGAGCCTTCATACGGATACGACCGGAGAAGAACTGGATGCATACGGACAGATGGCTTTTGTTGCAAAAATACAGGCAAAGTCGGTGGATGTACTGATCCTGCCGGAGGCATTTTACGAAAAGCTGGAGGAATCGGAATATTTTGAAGATTTGAATGAACTGCTTGGGGACGAAGTTTACAATTCCTTTGGGGATTCCATAGACAGTCATCATATTACGTTTACTTACGAAGAGCTTGGAGAACAGTTTGGCACCATCTATGAACCGGTCTGTGTTGCGGTACTGATCAACTCAGAGCAGAAAGAGAATGCAGCGGCATGGATTGCTTCGCTGGTAAAATAAATTACGTTTTTCAGAACAATTTTCTGAAATGTCAGGGCGCGTTGAATCCATACGCGCCCTTGCTGCGTTATAGAGATTGCAGGCAGAAAGAGACAGGCTTATACATGCTTCATGTAACGTTTTTCGATAAAAGCAAGGATTCCATACAGAACCATGGCAATGACACACAGGATGACGATGGACATTAAAACCCAGGTCAGCTTAAAGGTCTGGCTGCCGTAGATGATGAGATAGCCCAGACCTTCTCTGGCTCCGATAAACTCGCCGATGATGACACCTACGAGGCAGAGCCCGATGTTTACCTTCATGACGCTTAAGATCAGCGGGATGGAGGCTGGCAGGACGATTTTAAACAGTTCATCCTTTTTATTCCCGCCTAAAGTGGCAATGAGTTTGAGTTTTTCCGGATCTACCTCCGTAAAACCAGTGTACAGATTTAAGATGGAGCCAAAGATTGCCACAGACATTCCTGCAACGATGATGGTTCGTTCGTTTGCACCCAGCCATACGATCAGAAGCGGCGCCAGAGCGGATTTCGGCAGACTGTTCAGCACTACAAGGTATGGTTCCATGATCCTGGAAAGTCTGGGAAAAAGCCACATCAGCACGGAAACACCGATTCCCAGGATGACGACAAAGAAAAAGCTCAGCAGGGTTTCAGTCAGCGTAATTCCGATATGGGAAAAAAGTGAGTGATCCAGGCACATGTCACGGAAGGTTTTTGCAATCTGACTGGGACTGCTGAAAATAAAAGAGTCGATCCAGCCAAGCCGTGCAGAAATCTCCCACAGTGCAAGAAAGCCCAGAAAGATCAGGATCCGTGCGGCAAAGACAAGCTGGCGGTCCCGTTTCTGGCGCAGCAGATAGGCTTTCTGAGCGTTTGAGGGTTCAAACATTTTTGTTCAGCTCCTTCCAGATTAAGTTGAAATAGGATTTGAAGTTCGGTGCATTTCTGGAAGAAAGAGGAGTCCGATCCTCGATATCCAGGTGGATTGGTACAATTTTTTCTACTGTGGCAGGGCGGCAGGAGAGGATAAGAATCCGATCAGCCATGCTGATGGCCTCCGCGATATCATGCGTGACCAGAATGGCAGGTTTGTGCTCGTTTTTGAGGATTTTTCCGATATCATCGCTCACATTCAGCCTTGTCTGGTAATCCAGCGCGGAAAACGGTTCATCCAGAAGCAGAAGATCCGGCTTTAAGGCAAGGGTACGGATCAGGGCAGCACGCTGGCGCATACCGCCGGAAAGCTGGGAAGGTCTGGAATCCCGGAATTTGTCCAAACCGTAGATTTCAAGCATCTGGTCGATATAGGCAAGCTTTTCCTTTGTGACTTCCTTTCGGATTTCCAGCCCAAGGAGGACATTTTTATAAACGCTCCGCCATTCCAGCAGGTGGTCCTTCTGGAGCATATAGCCAATTCGTGAGGTGCCTTTTGGTATGGGCTTTCCTTCCATGAGAATGGAGCCTTCCTCTGCCGCAAGCAACCCGCAGATCAGGTTTAAAAGTGTTGATTTGCCGCATCCGGACGGGCCTACAACGGCGAGAAACTCTCCGGGAAGCAGGTCAAACGATATATGAGAAAGGGCATTTGTTTCCCCTGAAATACTGTGGTAAGAGAGAGAGACATCTCTTACTTCCAGAAGTGGTTTCATACATTTACCTCCTATTTTGTATATTTTATGATATGCTTTTGAGCGAAAATATGGTATACTAACTAAATGGAACAAAAGGGAAGGGGAACTCGTGTGTAAATGAAGAGGAAAAATGACAGATAAGAAAAAAGTTATACTGAATTCTATATTTTTGATTACGGTATTTTCGCTGACCATGTACTTTGTATTTCGTGGTAAGGACATCGGAGATATCCTTGAGGCTGTCCGCGAGGCAGACGGGCGATACCTCATTCTGAGTCTCGTCTGTGTGGTACTTTTTATCATCGGTGAGTCGGTAATTATCTTTTATATGATGCGTACTCTGGGTGCCGGAGTAAAGATGAGCCACTGCGCATTGTATTCTTTTGTTGGATTTTTCTTTAGCTGTATCACACCATCCGCGTCAGGCGGACAGCCGATGCAGATTTATTATATGAAAAAGGACAGGCTGCCTGTTCCGGTAACGACGCTTGTCCTGATGATCGTCACCATTACCTATAAGGCGGTCCTGGTCTTTATCGGAGTGCTGCTCTGTCTTTTTGGCAGGGATTTTGTGGGCAGTTATCTGGGGGATATGATGTGGGTATTCTATCTGGGGGTTGCTCTGAATGTTTTCTGTGTGACGCTGATGATGATCCTGGTTTTTGCACCGGGTCTGGCAAAATGGCTGATGGTGACAGGTCATACTGTTCTGGAACGTCTCCACATTATGAAACATAAGGAAAGCCGCCTGGAAAAGCTGACGGAATCCATGGACGTTTACCATGAGACTGCATCTTTCTGGGCAGGACATAAGAGGGTGATCCTGAATGTGTTTCTGCTCACGATCGTTCAAAGATGCATTTTGTTTACCGTTACATACTGGGTCTACCGATCCCTTGGACTTCACAGCTATGGGATCATCACGATCACGCTTTTACAGTCGGTCATCTCAGTTTCGGTGGACATGCTTCCGCTTCCGGGAGGGATGGGAATCAGTGAGACTCTGTATATGGCAATGTTTGTCCCTGTGTTCGGAGAGCTGATGCTTCCGTCCATGCTCCTAAGCAGAGGGATTTCCTATTACGGTCAGATGATGATCAGTGCGGTGATGACCTGTGTGGCACATCTGGTGATCGGAAGAAACGTGAAAAAGAAAAAGGAGAGATTTACATGTTAGGATTTTATGATTATACGGTGATACTTACATATTTAAGCCTTGTGATATCTGTTTTTGGAATGACCAGGGCGCTGGAGGGTGATTTCAGGGTGGCCATTCTCTGCCTGGCATTGTCCGGTCTGTGTGACATGTTTGACGGAAAAATTGCCAGGACAAAAAAAGACCGTACCGAGGATGAAAAAAAGTTTGGGATTCAGATCGATTCCCTGTGTGATGTGGTATGCTTCGGCGTGTTTCCCATCATGATCTGCTACTGCCTTGGTATGAAAGGAAAGGTAAGTGTGATAATCCTGGCATTGTATGGCGTGGCTTCTGTCATCCGTCTCGGCTTTTTTAATGTGATGGAGGAAAAAAGACAGAGTGAAACCGGGGAAACCCGCGAATACTATCAGGGACTTCCCATTACTTCCATGGCGATCATCCTGCCATTTATCTATCTGATCCGCCGCTATTGGGGAGAACATTTTATTATGGCCATCAATGTGGCTGTCGTGGTGGTCGGAGTACTTTTTATCAGCGATATTAAAGTGAAAAAGCCCCAGAATCCTGTGATCATCCTGCTGGTTGCCATGGTGGGACTGGCGCTTTCCATGATGTTCCATCTCTTGTAAAGGAAAGGTATCCATGAAATATATAGACCGAAAAGGAAATATTACCATTGAAGAAAACGGACAGGACAAGCTTTTGCGGCACCTGTACAATGACTGGGGAGGCCGTCTGTGCCTGAAGGTTCTGGTGAGACCGTTTGTGTCAGAGCTTGGCGGCGCTTTCCTGAACACGCGGTTCTCCGCGCGGATCGTGCCGGGTTTTGTGAAACGAAACAACATCGATCTGTCTGTGTGCGAAAAGCAGGAATTTTCCTCCTACAACGATTTTTTTACCAGGAGGTTAAAGGCCGGACAGCGCCCGATCGCGGAGAATGAGAGATTCCTGATCAGTCCCTGTGATGCGAAGCTTACGGTCTGCCGGATCAGCGGAGAAAGCAGGTTTTATATTAAAGACACACAGTATACCGTAAAAAGCCTTCTAAAGAACGAAAGGCTGGCAGAGCGTTATCTGGGAGGCTATGCCCTGATTTTTCGTCTGACAGTAGAGGATTACCATCATTATTGTTATCCGGCCGACGGACAGAAATCGGATAATGTGAAAATCCCCGGCGTATTTCATACCGTAAACCCCGCAGCCAATGATGTTTTCCCGATTTACAGGGAAAATTCCAGGGAATACTGTCTGTTGAAAACCGAAAAATTCGGGACCCTCGTGCTGATGGAGGTGGGAGCCATGATGGTGGGGAAAATCACGAACCTTCATCCGGGTTCCTGCGAGGTGAAGAGAGGGCAGGAAAAGGGATGGTTTGAATTCGGCGGTTCCACCATTGTGGTGCTTGTGCAGCATGGAAAGGTGCGGCTGGACGCGGATCTTCCGGAAAATTCCGAGAATGGCTATGAGACGATCGTAAGGATGGGCGAGAGAATTGGCGAATGTAAATTACCAAAAAGAACTGGAAAAACTGATTGAAAAAGAACAGAAAGAGGGAAGAGTACCGAGACTTTTTCTCCATGCGTGCTGTGCGCCATGCAGCAGCTACGTGCTGGAGTATCTGTCTCAGTATTTTTCCATTACGGTATTTTTTTATAATCCCAATATTTCTCCCAGGGAGGAATATGAAAAAAGAGTGGCGGAGATCAAGCGTCTGATCGGGGAGATGGAGTTTAAAAATCCCGTGGAACTGGTGGAAGGGGAATATGAGCCCCAGGATTTTTTTGCCATGGCGAAAGGGCTGGAGGATGTACCGGAAGGCGGTGAGCGTTGTTTCCGCTGCTACCGCATGCGGATGGAAGAAACCGCCAGACTTGCCGCAGAGGGTGGATATGATTATTTTACCACCACACTTTCCATCAGTCCGTTGAAAAATGCCGCCAAAATCAATGAAATCGGGCAGGAGCTGGGAGAAATTTACCGGGTCAGCCACCTTCCATCTGATTTTAAAAAGAAAAACGGATATAAGCGGTCTGTGGAACTTTCACATGAATATGGGCTGTACCGCCAGAATTATTGTGGATGTGTATTTTCGAAAAAACTTTGCAATTCTGACAAAATGTGATACACTAACACACAAAACATTACGAAGAAATGAGGAAACAGTTATGGCACAGCTTTGGGGAGGACGTTTCACCAAGGAAACGGACAAACTGGTATATAATTTTAATGCATCCATTTCCTTTGACCGGAAATTTTATGAGCAGGATATCCGGGGAAGCAAGGCCCATGTGGCGATGCTTGCCAGACAGGGAATCCTGACAGAAGAAGAAAAAGAAAAGATCACCGAAGGGTTGGATGGCATTCTGGCAGATGTAAAGGAAGGAAAGCTTGCCATCACATCCGAATATGAGGATATCCACAGCTTTGTGGAAGCAAATCTCATAGACCGGATCGGAGATGCGGGAAAGAAGCTTCATACCGGCAGAAGCCGCAATGACCAGGTGGCTCTGGATATGAAGCTTTACGTCAGAGACGAAATCGATGCCATTGACGCAGAAGTAAAAGCTCTTCTTGAGGCACTGTTAAAAATCATGGAAGAAAATGTGCACACTTACATGCCGGGCTTTACCCATCTGCAGAAGGCTCAGCCTGTGACGCTTGCACACCATGTGGGAGCTTATTTTGAAATGTTCCGACGCGACAGAGGGAGACTTCAGGATATCCGGAAAAGGATGAACACCTGTCCGCTGGGTGCAGGGGCACTTGCCGGAACAACTTATCCTCTGGACAGAGAGTATACGGCAGAGCTGCTGGGCTTTGACGAGGCAACGAGAAACAGTATGGATTCTGTTTCGGACCGGGATTATGTGATCGAGCTTTTGTCTGCTCTTTCTACGATCATGATGCATCTGAGCCGTTTTTCCGAGGAGATCATCCTCTGGAATTCCAATGAATATCGGTTTGTGGAGATAGACGATGCCTACAGCACCGGAAGCAGTATCATGCCGCAGAAGAAAAACCCGGATATCGCAGAACTGGTAAGAGGAAAGACAGGACGTGTCTACGGGGCGCTTGTGTCCATTCTGACCACAATGAAAGGCATTCCTCTGGCATACAATAAGGATATGCAGGAAGACAAAGAGCTGACCTTTGACGCCATTGATACGGTGAAAGGCTGCCTGGCTCTTTTTGGGGGAATGGTTTCCACCATGCAGTTCAGAAAGGAAAATATGGAAGCCAGTGCCAAAAACGGCTTTACCAATGCCACGGACGCGGCAGATTATCTGGTAAACCATGGCGTTCCTTTCCGGGATGCCCATGGAATCGTGGGACAGCTTGTGCTGAAATGCATCGATCAGGGGATTTCCCTGGATGAACTGCCGCTTGAAGAGTATAAGGCGCTTTGCCCTGCCTTTGAGGCGGATATCTATGACGCGATCAGCATGAAGACATGCGTGGAAAAACGTAATACCCTGGGAGCACCGGGACCGAAGGTGATGGAACAGGTCATCGCACAGTGCCGGGACTACCTGGAAAGATAAATTAAGGAGGAGTAATTATTATGAGTGAGAAACTGAGAGTGGGTATTTTGGGAGCTACCGGAATGGTAGGACAGAGATTTATCTCCCTTCTGGAGAACCATCCGTGGTTTGAGGTGGTAACCGTGGCAGCAAGCCCGAGAAGTGCCGGAAAGACCTATGAGGAAGCTGTGGGCGGCAGATGGAAAATGGATACCCCGATGCCGGAGGCAGTGAAAAAGCTTGTTGTTATGAATGTAAACGAGGTGGAAAAGGTTGCCGCTACCGTTGATTTCGTATTTTCCGCAGTGGACATGTCCAAAGAGGAGATCAAAGCCATCGAGGAAGCTTACGCAAAGACAGAGACACCGGTTGTTTCCAACAACAGCGCACACAGATGGACTCCGGATGTGCCGATGGTAATCCCGGAAATCAATCCGGAGCATTTCGAAGTTATCGAGCATCAGAAAAAACGTCTGGGTACAACCCGCGGATTTATCGCGGTAAAACCAAACTGCTCCATCCAGAGCTACGCTCCGGTTCTTACCGCATGGAAGGAATTTGAGCCATACGAAGTGGTTGCCACTACTTATCAGGCGATTTCCGGTGCCGGAAAGACTTTTAAGGACTGGCCGGAAATGGAACATAATATCATCCCGTACATCAGCGGTGAGGAAGAGAAGAGTGAAAAAGAGCCTCTTCGTATCTGGGGTAAAGTGCAGGACGGCGTGATCGTTCCGGCTGCAGAGCCTGTTATCACCTGCCAGTGCATCCGTGTGCCGATTCTGAACGGTCATACTGCTGCTGTATTTGTTAAATTCAGAAAGAAAGCAACCAAGGAAGAACTGGTAAAAGCACTGAGAGAGTTTAAGGGAATCCCGCAGGAGCTTTCCCTTCCAAGCGCACCGAAGCAGTTCATCCAGTATCTGGAAGAGGATAATCGTCCGCAGGTAACAGAGGATGTGGATTTCGAGCATGGCATGGGTATTTCCATCGGAAGACTTCGTGAGGACACTGTTTACGACTGGAAGTTCGTTGGTCTTTCCCATAACACGGTAAGAGGTGCTGCGGGCGGAGCAATTCTCTGCGCAGAAACCTTAAAGGCAAAAGGATATATTCAGGCGAAATAACATACAAAAGAGAAGGCTCCGCAGGAGATGCGGGGCCTTCTGCGCAAATAAAGCGGCTTTGATGAGAAAAAGCCATTTTGAAAGGAGGTGAGGTCATGAGCAGGGAAGAAAAAATACGTCTGACACAGTATGCCCATACAGCCGGGTGAGCGGCGAAAGTAGGTCCTGCGACCCTTGCCCAGGTTCTGGGTAAGCTGCCCAAATTTTATGACGAAAATCTTCTTGTAGGTACGGAATCTTCCGATGACGCTGCTGTATACCGGATCTCCGATGACCTTGCCACCATTCAGACGCTCGACTTTTTTACACCCGTGGTGGATGATCCCTATGACTTCGGACGGATTGCCGCAGCAAATTCCTTAAGCGATGTATATGCCATGGGCGGAGAGCCAAAGCTTGCGTTGAATATTGCGGCTTTTCCCAACTGTCTGCCGCCGGAAATCCTGGGAGAGATCCTGCGGGGCGGCGCAGACAAGGTAAAAGAAGCAGGTGCTATTCTGGCCGGAGGCCATACCATTCAGGACGATGAGCCAAAATATGGCCTGAGCGTCACCGGTTTTGTCCATCCGGATCACCTGTGGAAAAACACCGGAGCCAGGACAGGGGATATCCTCGTCCTTACAAAACCCCTTGGAACCGGTGTCCTGACAACCGCTGTCAAAGCAGGGCTTGCCTCTGAGGAAGAGCTTTTGGAAGCTGTCACGGTCATGACGACTCTGAATAAGTATGCCCGGGATGCGGTGAGACATCTCCATGTCCATGCATGTACAGATATCACCGGTTTTGGGCTGGCCGGGCATGCGCTGGAAATGGCAAAAGGAAGCCGTAAAACATTCCTTCTCCATACGGATGCGATTCCTGTCCTGGAAGCTGCAAAAGAGTATGCGGCCATGGGACTGATTCCAGCTGGCGCATACCGCAACCGTGATTTCGCAGGAGAACACATACAGTTCCAAAAGACGGATATGGTGATGGAGGATCTGGTTTTTGATCCACAGACATCAGGAGGGCTCCTGCTGGCGATTTCTTCCAGGGACAGAGACGAAGTGTTAAAGGTAATGGATGCCCTTACGCTTTCGTCTGCAATCATCGGAGAAGTACTGGACGAGGAGGAGAAAAGCCTGATTTTTGAATGAAATGTGTCAAAAAGTTGCTATTTACGGTTTAACCGAATAAGCATTTTTAGCATTGTTCCATTTGAATAATAATCGAGGAGTCAGAAGTAATTTTCGACATGTAAACCGATATTGCGAAAAAAATGTCAAAGTGCTATAATAGACATGAACAAATAAAATTTTCATAAACTAGCGGAGGTGGTTTTATGAATTACGAAGATGTACAGAAACTCTCAAACGCTGCGAAAGGCAAAATCGGCCTTTTGAACAGCAACTTCCTGAAGTACTTCCTGCGTGCAGTCATGGCCGGATTTTTTATCGATGTGGCTATGAT
>JALERH010000001.1 GCA_022764275.1 Blautia sp.
GTAACTTTCAGCACGCCGTTTTCATATTTTGCATGTACATCCTCCTGCTGAATAGTCTTACCTACGAAAAAGCTTCTGGAACAGCGTCCTGTATAACGCTCTCTGCGTACATACTTACCATTTTCGTCCTTCTCATCTCTGTTATCTGTTCTGGCAGCCTGGATGGTCAGATAACCTTCCTTCAGCTGAATCTTCATGTCTTCCTTATTGAATCCCGGAAGATCAATAGACAGTTCATAGTTGCCATCTTTGTCCTTAATATCAGTCTTCATCAGGTCTGCAGTTCTGTTCGTGTAGTTTCTTGTTTCTCTTTCTACCGGAAATCTCATCCAATCATCAAATAAATCTTCTCCAAAAATACTAGGCATTAACATAATGCAATCCTCCTTTTATTTCTATCACATATTGTGTTTTTATTATTACCAAAGGGATTCTTTTTTATCTCCTCCCTTGTTCTATATGTAATATAGCACTCATTGTTAGCACTGTCAATAGGTGAGTGCTAATTTATTTGTGAAGATTTTGTGTTTTTTATATTTCTTGACTTTTCCTTCTGGTCATCGTAAGCTTTTCTTAAACAAAACTACTTTTTGAAAGGAAACCCAAACGATGAAAAGTCAAGATTCCGAAACTCTCATACAGCAGTTAGAGCGCTATAAACCCTGGAACGAGCAGGAAGAACGTGACAGACTTCTGATCCTGCAGTGTCTGCGCGAACAAAAAGATATTTTTACGAGGTCGAATCGTCTTGCACATATGACAGCCTCTGCCTGGGTGGTAAATCCGGACCGAAGCAGGGTATTGATGGCATATCACAATATTTATCATTCCTGGTCCTGGCTGGGCGGCCACGCAGATGGTGAAACAGACCTGTTATCCGTCGCCATACGGGAGGTACAGGAAGAAAGCGGCATCTGCCATGTCCGTCCGGTATCGGAAGAAATCTTTTCTGTAGAATCGCTGACGGTAGATGGTCATGTGAAAAGAGGCGAATACGTTTCTTCCCATTTGCATTTAAATGTAACCTATCTGTTAGAGGCATCGGATGAGGAATCACTATCCATAAAGAAAGATGAAAACAGCGGAGTGGCATGGTTCAGCCCGGACAAAGCCGTCGAATCCTCCACAGAGCCCTGGTTTCAGGAACATATCTATCGAAAGCTGAATGCAAAGCTGAAAACTTATTAAGTCCTATTTATATACAGTGGGGCATGTTTGTTAAAACAGCCCCTCTCTAAACAGACATTCCTGCGATGTTTTTTAGTATTCTTGTCTGGTTAACTTCAACAGATATTCCGTCGTTCCCTCTTCAAAAATCCGTTCGCCCGTGGGATGAAAACCGTGCCTTTCATAGAACCGAATGGCCTTCCTGTTTTTCTCCAACGCCCACAGATACTCTGCCCCCTTTACCGTAACGGCATACCCGATAAGGGCAGCACCGATTCCTTTACTTTGAAAAAAAGTGTCCACATAAAGCTTTTTTATTTCTTTTCCTTCTATTTGCACAAAGCCCCGGATGATCCCATCGTCATAAACAAAAACGTTGTTTCTCATCTCATCGTCCTGCAGATAGTTCTCCGCCACAGTCAAAACCTGCATCTCTCCGAACGAATACCCCTCGTCCTGAAAAATAGGAAAATAATTTGTCCTGTTGTTATAGACCAGAATTTCCGCGATTCTGGATACATCTTCTTTTTCTGCCTGTCTGATATACATATTGTAAACCTCCTGGTCAATATTATATACCATTTCCGTAATTGTGACTTAACCATTTACTTCGGATTTCCTGATTTTTTGTATACTTTTAGTGTTCTGTCCTTTATGCAGATATTCTGTCTCTTATGTGATACATCTTGCACCTTCTTTTTTCTTGCCTTATACTGAAATCAATCCACTCAATGAGGAGACATACCGATGTTAAAAATTGCAGTTTGTGACGATGACCGGCAGATGCTTGGAAAAATGCAGCAATACCTGAAGGATTTCGATAAGCTTTTCCGAATCTGCCTGTACAGCAGTGGAGAAGCCCTTCTGAATTCCGGGGAAACCTATGATTTTATTTTTCTGGATATAGATATGAGGGGAATATCCGGCATTGACACGGCACGGATGCTGCGCAAAAAAGACAGAAAGGCAAAAATCATCTACGTCACGGCCTACGAGGATTTTCGGGATTATGCCTTTTCCGTACACGCCTTCGCCTATCTGGTCAAACCGGTAAGCAAAGAAAAAATTCAGGAAATTCTCCGGGAAGCTCTGGAATATACCGAAACCGAAGATATGGGGCCTTCTCTTTGTTTTCACACCACAGACGGGCTTCTGGATGTTTACATTCGTGACATCTACTACTTCGAATATCAGAACCGGCAGCTGAAAATGGCAACTGCATCCGGTGATGTATGGATACCGGACAGTATCCACCATATGGCACAGAAAATGGAATCTTATGATTTTCTCATGCCCCATAAAAGCTTTATTGTGAACCTTTTCCATATTCGAAATCTGAAAGGCTACGATATTTTTATGACCGATGGCAGTATAGTTCCCCTTTCCCAGAAGAAATCTGCTGATTTCCGGAAAAGGCTGGCCGCTTATCTGGCATCCAGAATTTAGAGGTGATGATTATGATCTGGGCAGTCTGCAATCTGCTGCTTTCTGTTATTGAGATGTGTGCCATCTGGACAGGAACCTTTTTCTTCATGTGCGTCAACAGCCGTACGGTTTATGCCAGGAAGGTCTGGTATATCCTTGGCTTTACTCTGACTGCGCTTATTTGCTATCTG
>JALERH010000188.1 GCA_022764275.1 Blautia sp.
CAATTCTTTATTTTTCTGATTCATGGTGCCGAAATCTTTCAGTGGGCAATAGACTTCCTTACAGGTTTTCATGATCTTCAGAGCCTGGTCAAAGGCCTTCTCTGAAATACACTCAAACGGTTTCTCTGTAACCACCTGGCTTGCCAGCACTTTTGCCACCTGATAATCCGCGTCATTGGGATACAACACGCCTGCCGCAAACGGGATTCCCTGCCTCTGCAGCCTGCGGTAAAGAGGGATCCCGCTTCCGTTTCCGCCGATGACAAACACCTGCGGCGTGCCCTCTGGCGGTTCCATTTCAATACATCCGAACTCGGAATTATAGCTTCCCTTGGTGATTCCGTAAAGCTCTTTGATATAATCGGAAGTAAAAATCTCCTCCGGAGTCCCGTACTTTTCAATATATTCTCCATGTACACAGATGACTTTATCCGATACCTTCTGAGCCAGATCAAGCTCGTGCAGGGACATGATGACCGCCACCTGCTTTTCCAGTACCATCTTTTTCAAAATCGTGAGAAGCTCAAGCTTATGACGGATGTCCAGGAAAGAGGTGGGCTCATCCAGGACGATGATTTCCGGCTCCTGGCAGATTGCACGGGCAAGGAGAATCCGCTGTCTCTGCCCGTCACTGATCGCGGTAAAATCCCGGTTTCGCAGTTCCCAGGCATGAACAGTTTCCATCGCCTCTTTCACCTTTTCTTTGTCATTTTCAGACAGGATGCCCAGTGTGCCGGTATAAGGATAACGCCCCGTAGCCACCACATCCTCACAGGTCATAAGCTCCGGGCTCATCCGCTCCGTAAGGACCACTGAGAGCTTTTTCGACACCTCTTTATTCGACATCTTGCTCATCATTTCCTGCTCCAGAAAAACCGTTCCGCTGATGGTCTGAAGCTGGCGGGTGATGCTTTTTAGGATCGTGGATTTCCCTGCTCCATTGGGGCCGATGAGAGTGAGAATCTCCCCTTTATTTAACTGTATGTTGATTTCTCTGATCAACGGTTTTCCGTCATATCCTACGGTAAGCTGATCGGTATAAAAGAAATATGACTTCATTTTTTACATCCTCTGCTTCCTTCGAATCATGATATAAATCACAACAGGTGCTCCAAACACTGCCGTAACGGAGCTGATACTGAGCTCAGTCGGTGAAAAAACAGTCCGCGCGATCAGGTCACAGAACAGGCAGAACACCGCGCCTCCAAGGAAGCATGCCGGAATCACCAGAATCGGTCTTGCCGTTTTTAACATGCTCTTGACGATGTGGGGAACTGCGATTCCCACAAAGGAAATCGGTCCTGCAAAGGCTGTCACACAGGCGGACAGCACACTGGATAAAAGGATCAGTGCGACCCGGAAAACTTTGATATTGACACCCATATTCTGGGCATAAACCTCTCCCAGCTGGTAGGCACTGATAGGTTTTGACATAAAAAACGTAATGACCATGGCGGTCAAAACCACCACAGCCATAACCGCCACATTGTCCCAGGACATACCGGAAAAGCTGCCCAGAGACCAGTTATGCAGGTTTACGATATTGGAGTCATCCGCAAAGGTAACCACGAAATCTGTGATGGCAGAACAGATATATCCGATCATCACACCGCTGATAACCAGCATGGACATGTTGTGGACTTTTTTTGCCACCAGAAGGACAAATCCCATGGAAATCATGGAGCCCATAAAGGCGGCAATGATCATGGCACCGGACCCCATTACCACTGATCTGCTGAGAAAATAAATCATCAGAAGCGCCACCACAAGCTTTGCGCCGGAAGAAATTCCCAGTACAAAGGGTCCTGCAATGGGGTTGTTGAAAAAGGTCTGGAGAAGGAAGCCGGATACGGAAAGGGCACCCCCCAGAATGATGACTGACAGGATTCTGGGCAGACGGATTTCCCATATGATATTGCGAGCGGTTTCATCGCCCTCATGCCGGAAAATGATATTCACAATTTCACTGACAGAGAGATGGATGCTGCCGGAATTTACATTCCATATGAATAAGAAAACCAGCAATGATGCCAACACCAGAAAGGCAAACCAATATCTCGCCGTACGTTTTTTTTCCTCCATTTTCCTCTCTCCTCTTACGTTTTCTCAGGTAATCTCCGTCACAGTTTTCTCCTGTCATACCTCACCTGCTGGATTGCTGTTTTCATTTCAGCCGGTGCATGTAGGTCAGTTCTTCCAGGGCTTCATCGTCTGTGGTGAGCATGGTATGAATGTCCTCGATCATGGTTCCAAGCCCTGTGGTTTCCTGGAAAAGATTCTTGCCCGTACACCACACATTTCCCTCTTTGACGGCTTTGAAATCCCCCAGGAGCTTACTCTTTGACAGCAGTTCATCGATGGTGGAAAGCTCTCCGTCTATGGTGCTGTTGTATATGATATAGTCTGCGTCCTTTGCTTTCGCATAGAACTCTTCCATCTGCATATTCATGGTGGACAGGGCGTTGTCATTGTCCCCCGTATCTTCCGGCAGATATCTGCCTCCCGCAAGTTCGATCATCCGGGAAACATAATCATTGTTCTTTCTTATATTCACGGCACCGGTGGAATTGATGTAGAAAAAAGCCACCGTTTTGCCCGTATTTTCCTCCGTCAGCACCTTATCCAGCTTGTCTGACTGCTCCTTGAAAACAGCTTCTGCCATGTCTTCTTTTCCCAGAAGAACTGCATAAAGCTTCATCCATTCTGTTCTTCCAAGCGGATGGCTTTCATAGCTGGAACGCTCCACAATGACCGGGATGCCAAACTGCTCCAGCTTTTCCTGCACCTCAGGGTTGTGATGGATCATCGTAGATTCAATGGCCAGATCACACCCTTCACTTAAGATCAGTTCATAATCCGGAGCATTGTATTTTCCCGCATAGATCATTTCATTTGCTTCCATGGCATCCCTTGCTTCCTGGATATACCACCCGTCCTCCTTGGTTCCGGAAAGGCGGATATTGGAAATGCCGTCAATGGCCCGGAAAAGATCCATGGCTGAGGTCGCAACCATATATATATTTTGAATCGGCTGTTTTAACACCGTTATATTCGAATCCAGATTTTCCGGAGCTTCTTTTCCCTCGGGGACAACCAGATACTGCCCCTCCTGGTCAATGGTGATGAGCACGTAGCCATCTTTATAATAGTCGACGCAAAACTCCTCTGCATAGGAAAGCTCCATACTGTGGTCGAAGGTCAGACCGGGTATGGACACAGGATTTTCATTTTCTTCTGCTGCCTGCGCCGTAAAACCACAGGTCAGCAGAAGCATCATTGTCACAAAAAAACAGGAAAGATATTTTCTCATATTATTCTGCCTTTTTTACAGATGCAGAATCGAAATTCAGGGTATACTCGATTTCATGAGGCGTACTCATGGCTACTGTATCAGCAGTAACAGGCATTTCTGCATCGAAAACTGTCACAGGAATCTCAAAAACAGAGTTTCCATCCGTATTAACCGGTTCATATTTCTCTTCATCCACGATCATATAATCGTAATTCGGGCTGCTCCAGATGATGGCTGCAATGGCTTTTTCACCTTCGATCTTAATCTCTGCCGGAGACTCAATGGTGGATTTCCCGGTGCCGCCCGTCAGGGTGACATCAGCTGTATAAGTACCGTCCTCAAGGCCAAGATCAGCCACTTTTTTTCCTTCTGCCTCCATCTTCTGAGGATCTGATACACTGACCTTATGATCGTACCATTTTCCTTTTTTTCCAATAAGGGCAACATCAAATTCCTCGTCCAGAACCGGAACCGGGATATCAAATCCGTAAACCTCTTCTGACATTCCATCACTGTAGGTTACGGTATCTGTGGTTGGCTCCAGAAGCTCGGCGCCCTCTTTTTGGGCATCCTCTGCAGTTCCCGCAAAAAGATTCAGAATTCCTTTGGAAGCCAGGCTGACATGGATCGTCATTTTGCCGTCTTTGACCGTCAATACTCCACGGCCTTCCTTTGCTTCATTCACATGAAACATACTGCTGTCCGTATCAAATTCCGCGCTGTATACGCCATCCTCCAGGACACCGTCCTTTGAAGCTTCCGCTTCTTTGTCTTCGGCAGCCTCTGCAGTCTCTGTTACAACAGATGCCGCGTCTGCATCCTCTGCCAAAACAGGACAGCCTGCAAGTATCACAGCCTGTGCGCCAATTGCGGATAACATGAGCGCAAATGAACGTTTCATAATATTTTTTCTCCTTTCACAACATCTGCCCGGAAAGAGACTTTCACTCTCCGGGCAGATACATTTTTTACTTTTCTGGGTGTTTCCTTATTCTCCTAAAGAATCGATAGCTGCCTTTGTGTGCTCTACGTAAAGCTGTTTTACTGCATCGATTCTGCCAAGTCCGGCAATCTGCGTATCCACGCTGTCAAAGTTTCCGGATGCAGTAAACTGGCTCTTCCAGGAATCCTCTTCATCACCTGCCATATCATTGTTTGCATGATCTCCGGCAACTACCATGAGAGGACGAAGAATGACTTTTTTAAAGCCTGCTTCTTTTACCTTATCAATAACAGCTTCACAGGCGGTGTCTTCCGGCTCACCTTCTACAGTCCCGATGAATGCGTTTGTGAAACCAAGCTCATCCATCTGTGTCTGCATCTGACTGTAGGTTACCTTTGCCGTATGAGAAGTTCCATGTCCCATAAATACAAATGCCACGCCGTCTTCTGCTGCTGCAGCCATGCTGTCATATCCCGCTTCTTTTACTGCCTCGTCTGTAACGGCCTGCGCAACAGCTGCCTTATCTTCATTGATGACGGTCGCATCGTCGCCTACTTCCCCAAGCATTGGCTCTGCAATGGCAACGGATTCAAATTTATCGCTGTACTCCTCAAGAGCTTCCACCATCTCGTCATACTCAGCGCCATGCATCAGATGGGTCGGCTGGACAACCAGGTTTTTTACGCCGTTTTCCACTGCACGATCCAGCGCCTGCTGCATATTGTCAATCTTTTCCCCGTCTCTTGCCTGTACATGGTTGATGATGATCTGAGCGGTAAATGCTCTTCTCACAGACCAGTCCGGATAAGCTTCCTGCAGCGCATCCTCAATTCCTTTGATATCCTCTACACGGCTGTCGTTAAAGGAAGTACCAAAGCTTACCACCAGCAGCTCATTTTCTCCGATCTCATCTGCGTTGCGCGGATCATCCAGCGAAGCGTCTCCTGTATCTGCTCCGAAATAATCCGGGCTTGCTTCCTCACCTTCTACCAGTTCCTTCTGTGTATCTGTCAGAGCATCCCATGCCTCTTTTGCTGCTGCACAGTCCTCATCGGTGGTATCGGTTCTTTCCTGCACGTAGATTTTGTCGATCAGAGCCGCTGCATTGTCTGCTGCAGCCTGGTCAGGATCAGCATCCTGGGCTTCTTCAGTTGCCTCTGCCTCTTCTGCTGTCTCAGCGTCTTCTGCCAGAGCGATGACTCCCGTTGATGCTGTCATTCCACAGGTCATGGAAACGGATAACAGTAAAGCTAACAATGTTTTTCTTTTCATTTTTTTATCCTCTCTTTTTTATATATTTCCGGACAGATGTATGCAAAATAAGCGGCTGCATCTCTGCAGCCGCCGTCTTTCCCATAAATACACGGTCCCTGTGTAATACACGAAAATATATAAATAAGAGCTATGTATGGTTATGAGAATATAGGTCATGTAAACCGCAGACCTGAAATTCCACGCCAAGGCAGTTCTCCTGACTTAGTTCATCGCCGCTCTCCCTTCCCGGTTTCCCAGTGGTTTCGAAAGCAACTCCCATACACAGTGACGGTATCGTTCCGGATTCTCACCGGATTCTCTTTTGCACATCAATTATGATGTAACCTTTGCGTTATAACGATTGCACATATTCAGTTCGGATAATCTATTTTTACCACAAAATACCTTTTCTGTCAAGATTAAATACACCGTTTTCTTGGGCGGTCACGGTACCTTTTCTATTGACACGAACCGCGGACACAGATATTATAGTAACATGTGTCTGCCTGATTTTTTTTGCAGACAGCAAGCATAAATCAAATGATAAAGGAGAAAGTTATGAAGCTACTAAGAAAAATCGTTGACAAGTACAACGATACGAGCCTGATACTACGCATCCTGGCAGGGCTGATTCTGGGAATTGTTATCGCTCTATTTGCACCAAATGCTACTGTAATCGGAGAATTCGGCAATCTGTTTGTTGGTGCATTAAAAGCCATTGCACCTGTGCTTGTCTTCGTAATTGTTGCCAGTGCATTGGCACAGGGAAGTTCCAAACTGGATCGCCGCTTCGGTACGGTCATCTGGCTCTATATGCTCACCACTTTTCTGGCAGCGGCAATTTCGGTTATTACAAGCCGCATTTTTCCACAGACGCTTGTACTGGCAGAAGCTGCTGAAGCAGAAGTGATCCCCCAGGGTCTCGGTGAAGTCATGCATACACTTCTGTCAAATATCGTTGCCAATCCATTTTCTTCCCTGATTCAAGGAAACTATATCGGTATCCTGATGTGGGCCTGTCTGTTTGGAATTGCAATAAAAAAGATTGGAACTGACAGCACAAAAGTCTTTATGTCCAATACAGCAGATGCCATTTCACAGATTGTACGCTGGATCATCAACCTGGCTCCATTTGGTATTATGGGACTTGTGTACACAAATGTAACAAGCAACGGCCTAGCTATTTTTACACAGTATGGCCGTCTTCTGACGCTTCTGGTCGGAACGATGCTGATCATGGCACTTGTTGTTTCACCTGCCATTATTTTTCTGTATCTGCGCTGTAATCCATACCCGCTGGTATTCCGCTGTCTCAAAGAATCCGGGTTAACAGCATTCTTTACACGAAGCTCTGCAGCAAATATTCCGGTCAATATGGCTTTGTGTGAAAAACTTGGCCTTGACAAAGATATGTACTCCGTTTCTATTCCGCTGGGTGCAACCATCAATATGGACGGTGCTGCGATCACAATCACAATTATGACCCTGGCCGCAGCCAATACCCTTGGAATCCAGGTTTCACTCCCGGCAGCGATTCTTCTCTCAGTGTTGTCTGCATTGGGAGCCTGTGGTGCTTCTGGAGTGGCCGGCGGATCACTGCTTCTGATTCCTATGGCCTGCTCACTGTTCGGCATTTCCAACGATGTAGCCATGCAGGTCGTAGGTGTAGGATTTATCATTGGTGTAGTTCAGGATTCCGTGGAAACTGCCCTGAACTCAGCAGGTGATGTGGCATTTGCTGCCACAGCAGAATATTATGAGTGGCGCAAGAAAGGACGTCAGCTTCCTGATTTTCTGAGAAAGCATTAAATACATACCACATATTTTCAGTAAAAAATAGCTAAAATCAGGTCTATCCCGATTTTAGCTATTTCTATTTTTCAGATCTTTTACATCATTTACCAAGTGCAGTTTTCTGAGAAACTACAGTTGCTTTGTCGTAGCATGCAAATGCGTCGTCTACCAGTTTTTTGTCCGGCTTAGGAGTCACAAGGCTGACGATCGGAACGATAATGAGACCGCCAAGCATTGCGATTGCGCCCATGTTGATCGGAGACTGCAAAATCACCGGAAGGCTTGGTCTTGCAAACATGTTGATAAATGTGAGACCACAGCCCCAGATGAAAGATACCCAGCAGGATGCCACTGTTGTCTTCTTCCAGTACAGGGAATACAAAAATGGCGCCAGGAAGGAACCTGCAAGTGCTCCCCAGGACACACCCATCAGCTGTGCGATGAAGGTCACGGAGCTCTTATACTGGATCAGTGCAAGGATTGCAGAAATCGCAATAAATACTACGATAAATCCACGAATCACGGTAACCTGTTTTTTCTCATCCATATCTTTTGCAACATTGTCCTTGATAAAGTCGATCGTCAGTGTAGAGCTGGATGCGATTACCAGAGAAGACAGGGTGGACATGGATGCGGAAAGTACCAGGATTACCACAAGTGCGATCAGCATCGGGCTTAAGCTCTCCAGCATGGTCGGGATTACAGAGTCATATCCATTTGCAGCAATGTCGATTTTGTCAGAGAACAGACGTCCGAAACCACCAAGGAAATAACATCCGCCAGCTACAACAAGAGCAAATACTGTGGAAATAATGGTTCCTTTCTGGATTGCGCTCTCATCCTTAATCGCGTAGAATTTCTGAACCATCTGCGGAAGTCCCCATGTACCAAGAGAGGTAAGGATGACCACAAACAGCAGATTCAGCGGATCCGGTCCGAAGAAGGAAGCGAATACGCCTGGTGCGCTGGAAACCGTTTCATCGGAAATCTGTGCAAGCCCCTGGTATGCTTCCATGAATCCGCCTTTGCTTGCAAGAACTGCTGCGATAACTGCCACAATACCTACCAGCATGATCATACCCTGGATAAAATCGTTGATCGCGGTAGCCATATAACCGCCGGCAATTACGTAAATGGCGGTAAGCACTGCCATCAGGACAATACAGATAGAATAATCAATATTGAATGCCATTCCAAAAAGTCTGGAAAGACCATTGTAAAGAGAGGCCGTATATGGAATCAGGAACACAAAGATGATCAGTGAAGCACAAAGCTTCAGTGATTTACTGTTGAATCTCTGTCCGAAAAACTGCGGCATCGTCGCTGAATTAAGATGCTGTGTCATAATTCTGGTTCTTCTTCCAAGGACTGCCCATGCAAGAAGGGAACCAATGATGGCATTTCCAATACCTGCCCAGGTTGCAGCGATACCATATTTCCATCCAAACTGTCCTGCGTATCCTACAAATACTACAGCGGAAAAATAAGAAGTACCATATGCGAAAGCAGTAAGCCATGGTCCCACGGAACGGCCGCCCAATACGAAGCCATTAACATCTGTTGCTGTTTTGCGGCAATACAGACCGATTGCAATCATCAGTGCAAAATATGCCACGAGTAAAATTACTTTTAACATTTCTCTTTCCTCTTCCCTTTCGACTGATTTGTTTAGTCCGTGCATTATTCTTTAACGCAAAAAAGTTCTGAACTTTAAATCGTTAAAGTAAATTTATTCTATCATACTGCCTATAATCTGTCAATTATTTACTTATGGTTTTGTGTATTTTTTCAGTGTCCTGATTCTTTGATTGACAGATAAAAAAATATGCTCTATCATTATTAAAGGTAAAAGATGCCAAACGGATTGTTCCGCACTTCGTGCTCCCACAATCCTGACATCTCATACAGTAATGCGTTAACGCGCAACGATAATAACAAACAATAAAGAAAGAAATACGAGGTAATCGTCATGGCTAATTTAAACGAAAGAATGGTTGCACTGGGAACTCAGCGTTCCATAATCCGCGAACTTTTCGAATTTGGAAAGCTCAGAGCTGCCGAAATCGGCGCTGAGAACGTATTTGATTTCTCAATTGGTAATCCAAGTGTCCCGTCTCCGGATGCAGTCAATGAGACCGCAATCAAACTGCTTCAGGAATCAGATCCGGTAACAATTCACGGATACACCAGCGCCCAGGGCGATGCCGGTGTCAGAAAACTCCTTGCCGATTCCGTAAACAGACGTTTTGATACCTCCTTCGGACCAGATAACTTCTATGTATCCGTAGGTGCCGCTGCTGCACTTTGCTGCTGCCTGAACGGTCTTTGCAACAAAGATGACGAAGTCATCGTATTTGCCCCATACTTCCCGGAATACAAGGTATTCATCGAAGGCGCCGGTGCAAAGATCAACCTGATTCCTGCTGATACCAAAGCATTTCAGATCGATTTTGAAAAATTTGAAGCTGCTATCAATGAGAAGACAAAAGCCGTTATCGTAAACTCTCCAAACAACCCATGTGGTGTTGTATATTCACATGAGACCTGTACCAGACTTGCACAGATTCTGAAGGAAAAATCCGCAGAACTCGGACATCCCATTTACCTCATTGCAGACGAACCATACCGTGAGATCGTATTTGATGGCATCGAAGTTCCATACCTGCCCAAGTATTACAGCAACACACTCGTATGCTACTCCTGGTCCAAATCCCTCTCTCTTCCCGGAGAACGTCTGGGATACGTTCTTGTTCCGGATGAGGTGGAAGAGCATGATCTGGTATACGCAGCAGTCGCAGGCGCAGGCCGTTCCCTGGGGTATGTAAATGCACCCGGACTTTTCCAGAGAGTCTGTGCCATGTGTGCAGACATGACCGCCGATATCTCCATCTACGAGACCAACCGCAACCTTCTTTACAATGGCCTTCGTGAGCTTGGCTTCGATGTTGTAAAACCGGATGGAACCTTCTACATCTTCCCAAAGACCCTGGAAGAAGACGATATCGCTTTCTGCGAGAGGGCAAAACAGTATGATATCCTCATCGTTCCCGGAACCGGTTTTGGCTGCCCGGGACATACGCGTATTTCCTACTGTGTACCTACTGAAAGAATCGAACGCGCACTTACAGCATTTGGGAAACTGGCTGAATCTTACAGATAAGATATATAAGATTTGCATATTTAGAAACCTGACCTTACAGAAAAGAGAAGACACCCATGATCATTGATTTCCATACACATATATTTCCGAAAAAAATTGCAGAGCGTGCAATTTCCAGGCTGTCGGCAATCGTAAATCTGAAACCTGGCACCAATGGCTGTGCAGAAGGTCTGCGTGCTTCCATGCAAAAAGCCGGTATCGATCTGGGCGTAGTGCTTCCGGTCGTAACAGACATCAGGCAGTTTGATTCCATCGTCCGTTTTGCGGCTTTTCTCAATGAAACTTATGGTTCCTGCCAGGAACAGCGGCTGATTTCCCTTGCAGGCATTCATCCGGACGATCCCGACTATAAGGAACGTCTGGTACTGTTAAAACGCGAAGGCTTCGCCGGGATCAAGGTTCATCCCAACTATCAGAATGTAGAATTTAACGACCTCCGTATGAAAAATCTTCTCTATGCTGCATCCGAAATTGGTCTTCCGGTCATCACCCACGCCGGTTTTGATCCTTATACGCCAGATCATGAATTCTGCACCCCGGATATGATTCTGGAGGTTTTAAAAGATGTTGCACCGGAGAATCTGATACTCGCCCATCTGGGAAGCAACGAAAATTATGAGGAAGCCGAGGAAAAGCTTTGCGGCCAGAACGTCTATCTGGACACAGCCTACTCCATCACCCATGTGAAGGAAGCCCAGTTTATCCGTATGGTTCGTAAGCATGGTGCAGACAAGATTCTTTTTGGTACTGACAGCCCATGGACAGATCAGAAAACCTGTGTAGAAATCCTGAAAAAATGTGCGCTCACCGACTGGGAAAAAGAATTGATTTTTTCCAAAAACGCTATGAAATTATTAGGCATCCGCTAAAAAAGAAACCCACTGAAGAAATCTCCAGTGGGTTTTATTTTTATCATTTCGACTCGCTCAATGCTTCCTGGCTGGCAAGCTTAAATCCTTTCGCTTCCAGAAGCTTTGCTGCTTTGGCATCCGCATTCGTACGAATGATCATATAAGCAACATCTGATTTTTTTCCTAAAATGGTATACATATACTCAATGTTGATTCCTTCAGAACCAAGTACACGGATCATATTTGCCAGCATACCAGGCTCATCCTGCACTTCTACTGCAATCACCTCCGTAATGGAGCAGATATACCCTTCGCTCTTTAAAACTGTAACTGCATTGAAGACATCGTCAACGATAATGCGGGCAATACCAAAATCAGAGGCTTCCGCTACAGAAATCGCGCGAAGGTTGATTTTCTGTGCAGAGAGAACTGCTGCAAACTCAGCGAGTTTTCCAGGCTGGTTTTCAAGAAATACGGAAATCTGTTTAACTGTCATGAATTTTCCCTCCTATTCATTAGCCCTGATACAGGTTTCGTTTATCAATAACACGGACTGCCTTGCCTTCACTTCTTACAATCGTCTTAGGAGCAACCAGCTTAACCTTTGCATAAATGCCGAGCATAGCCTTCAGTCCGTTCACAAGTTCTTTCTCTTTTTCTGATACAACACTTAAGTTGTCGGAGAACATCTCCGGTGTCATTTCCACCTGAACCTCGATGGTATCGCTGTTGTTTACACGGTCAACAATAATCTGATAGTTTGCCGGATATCCCTGATTCATAAGAACAGTCTCAATCTGAGACGGGAATACATTTACACCTTTTACGATGAGCATGTCGTCACTTCTTCCGAGTGGTTTTGTCATCTTAACATGCGTTCTTCCACAGGAACATTTCTTTCTGCTGAGAATGCAGATGTCGCGGGTACGGTATCTCATAAGAGGAAATGCCTCTTTGGAAATACTGGTAAATACAAGCTCCCCTTTCTCGCCATCCGGAAGAACTTCTCCGGTGATCGGGTTGATGACCTCGGGAATAAAATGATCTTCGTTTACATGCATACCGTTCTGTTCTTCGCATTCGAAAGCTACACCAGGTCCGGAAATTTCAGTAAGTCCATAAATATCATATGCTTTGATACCAAGCTTCTCTTCGATATCATGGCGCATTTCCTCTGTCCATGCTTCCGCTCCGAAGATACCGGCTTTTAATTTGATCTTATCCCGGACTCCTCTCTCCTCAATGCTCTCTGCAAGATAAGCAGCATAAGACGGCGTACAGCAGAGAATCGTAGAGCCAAGATCTGTCATAAACTGTATCTGTCTCTCCGTATTTCCGGAAGACATGGGAAGTGTCAGGCATCCTACCTTATGAGATCCTCCATTTAATCCGGGGCCGCCGGTGAACAGGCCATAACCATAGCTGACATGGCAGACATCTTCTTTTGTTCCCCCTGCTGCTACGATTGCTCTGGCACAGCAATCCTCCCAGAGATCAATGTCATGTTGGGTATAAAAAGCCACAACACGCCTTCCGGTAGTGCCACTGGTAGACTGAATGCGGACACACTCTGAAAGCGGGCGCGCAAGCAATCCATATGGATATTCATCTCTTAAGTCATCTTTTTCAATGAAAGGCAATTTCGGAAGGTCATCCACAGACCTGATGTCTTCCGGAGTAAGTCCCTTTTCCTCCATTCTTTTTCGATACATGGGAACATTGTCCCAAACATTCTGGACCTGCTTTACAAGTCTCTCACTCTGGATCCTGTGAATTTCCTCTCTGGATGCACACTCGATCTCTGGCTGAAAATATCTGCTCATCTCTTTTCATTCTCCTTATTCTCTGGTGTCTGTCATTTAACCTCTTCCAAGGGCAAATGCTTTTTTGTTCATTTCTACAAATCTGGCAGGGACACACTGCTCAATGGCGCCAAGCCATTTTTCTTCCGGAATATCAAAATATCTGGAAAGTCTTCCCATCAGAACCAGGTTTACTGCTTTGGCAGAACCTGCCTGCTCTGCAAGAGAAAGGCAATCCATGGCATCCACTGCGATTCCCTTTGCTTCCATTTTCTCGATCAGGTTTTCCGGATAAGCCGCAGCGCCGGTGATCACCGGCATGGGATCGATTTCCTGCGTATTAACTACGATACGTCCTCCTTTTTTCAGATATTCCACATAACGTGCCGCTTCCAGTTTTTCAAAAGATACGATAAAGTCTGCTTCACCCCTGTCAATGACCGGAGAATAAACCTTCTCGCCAAATCTTACATATGTAACCACGCTTCCGCCGCGCTGGCTCATGCCATGTACCTCGGATACTTTTACATCATAGCCTTCGTTCAGAAGAAGATATCCCAAAAGTTTGCTGGCAAGAAGGGAACCCTGTCCGCCTACGCCAACAATCATTACGTTCTTTGTCATTTCTTTATTCCTCCCCGCTCTGTAATGCATCAAACTTACACAGCTGCTGACAGACACCGCAGCCAACGCACAGTGTTGTATCGATCACAGCTTTTTTGTCTTTCACGCTGATTGCCGGACATCCAAGACGCATACAGGATTTACATCCCACACAGTTATCTGTCTCAACCTTCAGAGGAGCTTTATGTTTTACATACTTAAGAAGCGCACATGGACGGCGGCTGATGATCACAGAAGGCTCATCTGCTGCAAGCTCTTCCTTCAATACTATGTCACATTCTTCCAGATTGTATGGATCCACGACGGATACGCGGTTGAAGCCCATGGCTTTGCACAGAGCCTCCAGATCGATCTTTCCTGCCGGGTCGCCTTTGATGTTATACCCGGTGGTAGGGTTCTGCTGATGTCCGGTCATACCTGTAATGGAATTATCCAGAATGATAATAGTGGAATTGCTCTGGTTATAAGCAACATTTGCCAGACCGGTCATACCGGAATGCATAAAGGTCGAATCGCCGATTACGGCTACTGTCTTACCTTCGCTTTCTTTGCCGCTGGCTTTGTTAAAGCCGTGGATGGAACTGATGGATGCACCCATACAGAGGGTCATGTCCATAGCTGCAAGAGGAGCTACCGCGCCAAGGGTATAGCAGCCGATATCTCCCAGCACTGTACATTTGTTTCTGGAAAGAGTATAGAATAAGCCTCTGTGAGGACATCCCGCACACATGACAGGCGGCCTTCCCGGAAGCGTTTCTTCAAGGGAATCAAACTCGGCACATTTACCATCAATCTTTTCAGCGATAAGATTCTGGGAAAACTCGCCGCAGATTGGAAGCAGGTCTTTTCCGGATAAAGTCAGGCCAAGCTGCCTGCAGTGATTTTCGATGATCGGATCCAGCTCTTCGATCACGATAAGTCTGTCCACTTTTGCTGCAAAATCCTGAATCAGCTTTACAGGAAGAGGATTTACCATTCCAAGCTTCAGGATGCTTGCACTCTCACCGTAAACTTCCTTCGCATACTGATAGCTGGTGGAAGAAGTGATGATACCAAGTGCGGTTCCTCCCATCTCCACGCGGTTTAATGGGCTGGTCTCTGCGTATTCTGTCAGTTTTCTGGTACGCTCTTCTACGAATGGATGACGGCGGATGGCATTTCCAGGCATCATGACATACTTCTGGATATTTTTTTCATATGGCTTCTGCCGGGGAACCACACACTCACCCGGTTCTACAACACTCTGAGAATGAGCCACTCTGGTACACATTTTTATAATGACCGGAGTGTCAAAGGTTTCCGAAATCTCATATGCAATCTTTGCAAATTCCAGTGCTTCTTCGGAATCAGATGGCTCCAGCATCGGTACTTTGGCTGCGATCGCGTGATGACGGGAATCCTGCTCATTCTGGGAGGAGTGCATTCCCGGATCGTCTGCCACACAGATGACCATCCCTGCGTTAACCCCTGTATAAGAACATGTATAAAGGGGGTCAGCCGCCACATTCAGGCCCACATGCTTCATACCGCAAAAGCTTCTTTTTCCTGCAAGGCAGGCTCCAAAAGCAACTTCCATGGCAACCTTTTCGTTCGGCGCCCACTCACAGTAAACTTCATCATATTTTGCAATTTCCTCGGTGACTTCCGTACTTGGAGTCCCGGGATAACTGGATACAACACTGCATCCTGCCTCGTATAAACCTCTGGCAAATGCCTTATTACCTAGCATTAACTGTTTCATAGGTAAATGAACTCTCCTTTCAACTTTCGCTTTCTGTCTTTGCTTCGCTTTCTTCCAAACGCTTCAAAGCTTTTTCCAGCATCCCCGTTCCGCCATTTAATACACGGTTAACACGGCTGATGGTTGCTGTACTGGCACTTGTTGTACTCATAATATCCGAATAGACCTTTTCCTGAGAAAGCATTCTGGCTACATCAAAACGCTGCTCGATGGAGCGAAGTTCCGTCTCAGCACAGATATCCTCAAAAAAGTCCATACATTCTTCCATGGTTTCCAGCTGAAGAATTGCCTTGTACATATCTTCTTTTCTGGTTCTCTGAAAATTCTTCTTCATATAAGCCTCTTCTTTCTGCAAAATGAGCACACTTTATTCCTGTATTGTATCATTTTACCATTTTTATGCTGAATGGTAAACAATTATTTTTACATTTTCCCCAAAGTATTTGTTCAAATTGTTGACTTTATGTCCCAAATATGCTATTTTGGTTTAAAGTATTAAAGCTTAGAACAGAAAGGAAAATATTATGCCTGTTACTGATTTACTTGAGCGAAATCACAAATTATATGGGGATGAAGTCGCTCTGGTGGAATTAAATCCCTCTATGAAAGACACAAAGAAAACCAGCTGGAGAGAATACAGTCTGGTGCAGGCCACTTCTTCCGAACCATACAGAAGAGAAATCACCTGGAGCGTCTTTGATGAAAAAGCAAACCGCGTAGCCAACATGCTGATCAACCGCGGAATCCAAAAAGGTGACCGCGTGGCAATTCTGATGTTTAACTGTCTGGAATGGCTTCCGATCTACTTCGGAATTTTGAAAACCGGAGCAATCGCAGTTCCATTCAACTTCCGTTTTGATTCAGACGAAATCAAATATTGTGCGAATCTGGCAGAGGTTCATGTCCTGTTCTTCGGGCCTGAATTTATTGGACGTATTGAAGCAATCGAAGATGACCTGTCGAAGGGACGTCTTCTTATTTATGTAGGGGATACGTGTCCTACCTTTGCAGAAAGCTACCGCGAATTGGTTGCGGACTGCTCCAGCCAGTCGCCGCTGATCCGTCTTG
Organism: Blautia sp.; assembly: GCA_022764275.1. Taxonomy (GTDB): domain Bacteria; phylum Bacillota; class Clostridia; order Lachnospirales; family Lachnospiraceae; genus Blautia_A. The sequence continues at coordinate 16,530 of JALERH010000188.1, forward strand.
AGGAGGAAGATGATGCAGCAATCTACTTCTCTTCCGGAACCACCGGATTCCCAAAGGCGATCTTACATAACCATGAGAGTCTTACCCAGGCTGCTCAGATGGAACAGAAGCATCATTTGACAGACCGAAATGATACATTCCTTTGTATTCCGCCACTATATCATACCGGTGCAAAATTCCACTGGATGGGAAGTCTTTGCGCAGGAAGCAAGGCAGTCCTTCTGAAAGGTACGACTCCGGAGATCATTCTGGATGCAATTTCCAAGGAAAAATGTACCATCGTATGGCTTCTGGTTCCGTGGGCACAGGATATCCTCAATGCACTGGACAGAGGAGATCTGAAGCTTGAGGATTATGAACTGAGCCAGTGGAGACTGATGCACATTGGTGCACAGCCGGTTCCGCCCTCTCTGATCAAGCATTGGAAAGAATACTTCCCGAATCATCTCTATGATACCAACTATGGCCTTTCCGAATCCACCGGCCCCGGATGTGTGCATCTTGGTATCGAAAACATTCATAAAGTAGGTGCCATCGGTGTTCCCGGATACCGCTGGAAATGTAAGATCGTAGATGAAAATATGCAGGAGGTTCCATTTGGTGAGGTTGGTGAGCTTTGTGTGAAAGGTCCCGGCGTCATGACCTGCTATTACAACGATCCAAAGGCTACCGAAGAAGCCATCGTGGACGGCTGGCTTCGTACCGGTGATATGGCAATGCAGGACGAGGATGGCTTCTACTTCCTGGTAGACCGTAAGAAAGATGTAATCGTCAGCGGCGGAGAAAATATTTATCCGGTACAGATTGAAAACTTCCTGAGTGCCTACGAAAAAGTGAATGACGTTGCTGTGATCGGTCTCCCGGATCCACGTCTCGGTGAGATTACCGGCGCTATCATTTCCATCAAAAAAGGCATGACCTGCACAGAAGAAGAAATCCAGGAATTCTGCAAGGGACTTCCCAGATACAAGAGACCAAAGAAGATCATCTTTGCTGATGTTCCAAGAAATGCCACGGGCAAAATCGAAAAACCTGCTCTTCGTAAGAAATACGGAGCAGATCAGCTGGTTGCCAAACAGAACAGAGGGTAAGACAGGGGAAAATATTGTTGGGACACTTTTATTGCTATAGCAAACGGAGAGCCCCTAAGCCTTTGGCTTAGAAGCTCTCCGCAATCACACATACGCACGTTTTCGCTCGCGTTCAGTATTCGCCTGTTCTTCCTCGCGCCCCTGCTTTCTGCCTTGTTTAATCAGCATAGCCTCCCGCTCACATATTTTCATATATTCCAACACCACCTCTCCATCTTGTTTCACTCTCGTTACCATCTGATGAAGATTTCTAAGGCTTTCGTTCACGGCATTCTCTTCACGGCTGTCTTCCATGTAGTGCAAAAGCTGACACAGCTTCTCAGGTTTATCTCCCTTTTTTCCTTTTGTATAAAGAAAAATTGTCTCCGCTCCGTCATCATACGGCATATCCGGCTCTACATCATACGCAATGTCTGTCTCCTCTTCTGTCTCTTCCTCCACGTAGACATCCAGTCTCGCTCCATGCTTATCCGTATTGCTGCCATAGTAAACCTTCTGGGGTACCATGGTCAGCTTCCCGAATTCTCTGCCAAAGATCGTGCGTAAGAGTTCCCTTACGAATTTTTCTCCAATTTCAGGATATGTTTGTAGCCAATATTTGGAAACTCAATTTTCTCTTATCCCCCTTGACATCCGGAAGCATTCGTTTTATACTGTCTATACAAAAATCGAACAAATGTTCTGTTTTCTATTTAAAATCAGAAAGGAGCTTCCTGCCATGGCATCTGCACACCGTATTTACATTGCAATCGATCTGAAAAGCTATTATGCCTCTCAGGAGGCTGTACACCGGGGACTGGATCCACTGACCACGAATCTTGTGGTAGCAGATTCCTCCCGGACGGAGAAAACCATCTGCCTCGCGGTATCCCCTTCTCTGAAAGCGTACGGCATCCCCGGCCGTCCCAGACTGTTTGAGGTGGTACAGAAGGTCCGGGAGATCAATGCCAGACGTCTTTCCAATGCCATCCGGCTGCATAAGGCTGTCCTCTCCTCTGACGGGAGCTGGACATTTGCGGGGAAGTCTACGGATGCCAGAGTTCTCGCCCGGGATCCTTCCCTGGCGCTTGATTACATTATCGCCCCGCCGCATATGGCGCAGTATCTGGAATGCAGCGCCAGGATTTACGGCATATATCTGAAGTACATCGCACCGGAGGATATTCATGTCTATTCCATTGATGAAGTCTTTATGGATGTGACTGGGTATCTCACTGCTTACCGTATGACGCCCCGGGAGCTGGCAGTGACCATGATCAAAGACGTTTTGAAACAGACCGGCATCACAGCCACAGCCGGCATCGGGACGAATCTCTATCTCGCAAAAGTCGCCATGGATATCGTGGCAAAGCGCGTTCCCGCTGACAGGGATGGTGTCCGGATTGCTGAACTGAATGAATATACTTACCGGAAACTTCTCTGGGCACACGAGCCGCTCACCGATTTCTGGAGGATTGGACGGGGATATGCCCGGAAGCTTCAGGCGAGCGGACTTGTCACCATGGGAGATATTGCCCGCTGCTCTATCGGCAGGGATACAGACTATTACAATGAAGATTTTCTGTATCGTCTTTTTGGCATCAATGCAGAGCTTCTCATCGACCACGCATGGGGCTGGGAGCCATGTACCCTTGCCGAAGTCAAGGATTACAAACCCCATGACAATTCCCTGGGCTCCGGTCAGGTACTGACACAGCCCTATGACGCCGAAAAGGCCCGACTGGTCGTTCAGGAAATGACGGATCTGCTGGTTCTCGATCTGGTTGATAAGCAGCTGGTCACCAATCAACTCGTGCTGACCATCGGATATGATATTTCGAATCTTTCCGGCGAACGCGCAAAAAACTACCATGGCCCCATCACCACGGATCACTATGGCCGCCTGGTTCCCAAGCACGCACACGGCACGGAAAATCTTGACCGGTACAGCAGTTCCACCAGGCTCATCATGGACCACATACTGAGACTCTATGACAGAATCATAGATAAAAATCTTCTGATCCGGCGGGTCTCGATATCTGCCAACCATATCATTCCGGAGGCAGATATCCCTGCTCGGGAGGATATTTATGAGCAGCTCAACCTTTTTACCGACTATGCCTCTATTGAGAAGCAACGCCGGAAGGAAGAAGAGGAATTGGAACGGGAAAGGAACCTTCAGCTGGCAACCCTCAGTATCAAGAAAAAATATGGAAAAAATGCAATTCTGAAGGGAATGAATTTTCAGGAGGGTGCCACCACCAGAGACCGGAACTGCCAGATTGGCGGCCATAAGGCATGACCAGATGATCGCTCTGCCGTTTTCGCCAAAAGGAAACCGGGATATAGAAAGGAAACAGAAACCATGAACAAAGATCCGCATCGATACGACGATATCATTCGTTTGCCGCATCACCAGTCAGAGGTGCATCCGCATATGGAGCTGTCTGACCGTGCGGCTCAGTTTTCTCCCTTTGCCGCCCTGACGGGCTTCGATGATGCCATAAAAGAAACCGCCCGGCTCATGGAGAAAAAATTTGAGCCGGACAATATCTCCGCCATCGACGGTGATCAGTTCCAGGATATGGAAGATTATGGAAAAATACGCTCCAGTACCTGACGGTTCACCTCAAACGGACAGTTGGAATCCTTCAGTCGTTCTTTGCCTCGAAGACTTCATATTGTCGTTTCGGTCCTCCGCATACAGGACAGCGCTCAGGCGCGTGCTCTCCTGTCATGACATAACCGCAGATTGGACACACATAGATGGTTTCTTTTTCAAAGTTTTCCATATCCGCAGCTTCCCGGAGAAGTCCTTCGTGAACCCGCTCTGCTGCTGCAGCTCCCGAAAATGCCTGTCTGGATAAAGGCGCGCCTTTTTCCTGCGCATATTCCTCCAGCATCTTATAGCTGCGCTGATGTTCAAATGCTTCACCCGGGACAAACGTCTCCACAGATTCTCCAAACGGAGCCGGATTTTCGATGACCGAATAAAAATTTCTGGCATGATGATATTCTGAGGAAGCCAGCGCTTCGAAGAGATTCGCAATTTTCTCCATGCCTCTTCTCCGCGCCCGGTCTGCAAAGGTCAGATATTTCAGGTGTGCCATCAGTTCAGCTGCCACGGTTCTTTCCAGGTTCTCTTTCAGAATCGGATTTTTTCGTTCTCCGCTATAGCAGTTCTCAGAGAGATTGTCAAACCGATACCGGAGTTCCCCTTCTTCCATATAAAAATGTACCATATGATGTTCTACGTCACAGGCACGGATGTCTTCCGAGACATCTTCTATGAGAGCTCCTCCGCCGCCTGTACAGATCAAAGGAATGTCATCTACTACATCCTCAAACCGTGAATGCACATGACCGCACAAGAGATATTTTACTTTTTCCTTCCATGGACCATAAACTTCTTTCAGCCGCGCAAACTCTTCTTCTGAAACAGAGTTTTTGATATAATGATTCGGAACTGGGATATGGAAAGTAATGATTACCCGTTTTACTTCCTCCATTCCCAGCACCTGTCGTAACAGGTCCAGACCTTCCTGCTCAAATGTCCGCATCGCATTGTCCAGTACCACCACAGAAAATGAACCTGCAAGCAGCGCATAGTTCTTTTCACCGAAATAATCCGTATACGCTCCTGTGTCATGGTTTCCCCGCAGAACATAAACATCATTGTGTGCAATGATCTCTGTCAGATTGCTGATTTCCTCGTAATAATGTACATTTCCGATTGGCACAAGGTCTCCCGCGATCAGTGTGATGTCATCCTGCGCACTTTTCTCCAGAGTTCCCGCATATACCTTCATATTATAGGTGCCCAGTCCTTCACATCCCGGATCTCCGATAACCCCCATGGAATTCACCTGGGGAAGACGGATGATTGGCTGCATTACTTTTTGTATTTTATTTTTTTCCATTTTGTATTGACCCTTTCCATAACTGACTCTCTTTCAGCTATTTGATACTTCTGGTATTATATTAGCGGAATGCCAATACAAAATCAATCTTTTTCAGACCCGGAATCGTTATCTTTTCCCTCAAGCAGTCGAATCCTCTCGCAAAATTTTTCCCAACACCTTTCGATTTCCTCTGATGTCATATTCAAGTCAGGGCATTTATCTTTCAGCTCCTTTTCCAGCATTTCCGCATAAGCATAAAGATAATCCGAAAATTCATCGTCAGAATCTGTCGTGCTGAAATCACGTTTTTTTTTCCTGGAATCCATATTCGCATGCTCCTTTATCTATGTAAATCTTTTAAGATACTTATACCTCATTCTCATTATAGATATATTTTTCAGTATATTCAATCACAAATTTTCCTCCGATAATAAGGTTATACACAAAGGAGGAAACACGAAAGTGATCAGTTACGAGCCCATGTGGAAGACCATGGAAGATAAAGGGATTACGACCTATACACTCATCAACAAATACGGAGTAAATCCCCGAACAATCAATAACCTCAGGCACAACAAAAGCATTACCATGTTTACATTGGAAAAGCTGTGCCTGATTCTGGACTGTAATGTTGAAAACATTATCACCATCAAAAAAGAATAACAAAAAATGCGGACGACAGGAATTCACCTGTTTTCCGCATTTTTCCGTTATCCTATTAATACTTTTTTACCCTGGAAGGCAAAACCATAACATCGGATATGCTCTTTTGAAATCCCCCGAGCAAGCAGCCGTGCCGCGTACTGCTTTTTCTCGATCTGTCTGAGAGCTTCCTGCACCGTATCCTTGAGCGTCGCCTCATCCTCAGGATCGTGCACCTTGAATTCCAGGATAATCGCATCATCTTTCCCGGGATTTCTCGGTTCCAGCATCACGTCATATCTTCCAAATCCGCTTTCCGCATTAGATGTAATGATATACCTGTTCTGCAGATCCACGATCAGTCCCAGAACAAAACCATGATAGAAGCGCTCCGGTTCCTCTCCGGAAGGTCTCTTTCCGGTATCAAAATAGCTGAACGTATTCAGTGCGACGCGATTCATATAGGCATTCATAGCTTTCTTATCTCCCAGGAGCAGCGCTTTGATAAAATCATTATAATCCACACTGACCCCATTAAACCATCCACGCACCATACCGTAAAACATACGCTCCACTTCATAATTTGTCAGATTCAGCTCATACTCTGCCGCTTCTCCATAATTCACGCTTTCTTCCCGCTCATATTGCAGGACCTTCAGATAACCGCTTGCCAGCAAAAGGCTCCAGATGGCACAATCGTCGTTGTCAAGCTGATTATATGCAATCTGTTCATCAACAGGCGTACGGATTGACTCTCCACGAAGCAGTGCCTCGAACTTTTCCTTAGTTCTGCGGTCTCCTTCCTGCAAAAGCTTTCCCACCAGACTGTTGGAGCTGGTATTTGCCCAGTAAGTGCCATATTTGCCCGTATCCAGAAAGTTCAGGATAGACCATGGATTATAGATATCCTTATGACAGCCAAAAATGAATCCGTCATACCAGCGCTTTACTTTCTCTTTTTCTTCAGAAAGTCCACATTCTTCCAGTGCAGCAAACACCTCTTTTTCTGTAAAGCCAAAAGAAGCCGCATACTCATCCGAGGTTGTCGTCACTACCTTCAGATTATTTAAATCTGAAAAAATGGACTCTTTCCCAACTCTCGTAATTCCCGTCATAATCGCACGCTCCAGCCATGGGTTGGTCTTGAAGGAGGCATTAAACATGCTTCTGGTAAAACCCACCAGTTCCTCCCAGTATCCGTCCACATAGGCCTCCTGCATCGGAGTATCATACTCATCCAGAAGGATAATAACTTTTTTACCATAGTAACGATAGAGATAGTCAGACAATTTATAAATCGCCATCGTTGCAACTACTTCCGGCATATCCGTACGGACAGAATCAAAGAATTCCTTGTCTGCTTCCGTCATCCCGCTGCCGTTCCTCAAATAACTGTATTTAATATACAAGTCCGTGATTAACTGACATATTCTTTCTTTTGTTGCCTGATAATTTCTTTCCTTTACGGAAGCAAAGGAAAGGCTGATTACCGGATAGGTTCCCTGCAGTTTGCGGTACTTTTCTTCCTGCCAGATGGACAGCCCCTCAAACAGATCTCCATAATCTGTAAATTCCAGAGAGAAAAAATATTCCAGCATACTCATATTCAGGGTCTTTCCAAAGCGACGCGGTCTGGTAATCAGCGTCACATCATCCTGGCTTTCCCACCATTCTTTTATAAAGGGTGTCTTATCAACATAAAAACAATCGTTTTCTATGATCTTTGCAAAATTCTGAATTCCAATTCCTACCGTTCTTGCCATAAATACCCCCTGCAGTCGAATAAACTGCATTCCACTTTTAATACCCTTCCTGTCTTCTCTTTTTTCTCAGCTGATAGCGGCGCTCTCCGCCTTCCCACTCGGCCCGCTCCGATTCCGTCTCCACAATCAGTCCGGGAATCTCCTTTGCCTTTCCATCATGGTCAATAGCTACCACTACCACGTAAGCCCGGTTGATCATGCGTCTCGTTCCGTCCAGTGCTTCCACATACGTGTCTACCCGTACTTCCATGGAAGTTCTTCCTACATAGGTCATTCTTCCGATCAGAACCAGGGTATCGTTTAGAAATGCACCGGCCTTAAAGTTCAGGTTATCAATGGCTGCTGTAGTAATTTCAGACTCTGCATGACGTTTTCCCACAATTCCTGCAATCTCATCAATCCAGCTCATCAGCTGCCCGCCGAACAGCCTTCCGTATCCGTTAATATGGCGGTGCATCAGCATATAGGTCTGTTCTGTCCTGCTGTCCGCTACGCGCTTCATTTTTTTCATTATCCCATCACCTCAAAAACTTAAATGTACAATGCACGCTATATAAAATACTATACATCACTTATGCTTACAATTTTACCATTCCTTGCCCTTGATAGCAAGTATCCGATTTCAGCCTTCTTTCACATACATTAGATTGCGCTTCTCTCGCTTCTTGTGAAATAATGCAGAATATGGTAAGATTAAGAACTAAAGTAATACCATGTTTTGAAACCAGAGCCGTAATGAACATGTATGACTGGGCGAAAAACAAGGAGGAGCTGGTAGAAGTCATTTATGCCTGCATGGACGGGTATGTATATTTTCTGGAGCTTGAAACGGGGGATCCCACCAGAGATGCCCATTGACCTGAATACGCTGCAGCTGGTATGGGTGCAGGATGTTCTGGATGATTCCAATTCCGCACCGGTACTGTCTGTGGAAGACGGACACCTTTACCTTTACGTCAGCACCTCCTTCCATCTGGGCTGGCGCAGCTATGAGACCGCAGAAGTTCCCATCTGGAAAATCGATGCGGAAAACGGTGAGATCGTATGGAAGACACCATATCAGTGTTATACAGAGGACGGTGTTTTATCCTGCATCAATAAAAAAACCATGATACCTTTGTACTGACCGACGGAGCCATTGAAGCCTCTCCGGCCGTTTATAACGATTATGTGGTAGTTGGTACCAGAGACTGTAAAATATAGGGTATTAAATTGAAATGATTCATTTTCGGATTTTTTGAGTCAGCCTTTGCTGTAATCAAAAAGGACCCTCTGGCAGCGAATCTGCTTCCAGAGGGACTCTTTTTATCTGTTGTTGATGGCCGTTACAAGGGCATCGATGGAAGCACGGATGATATCGGGATCTACACCGGCACCCCATGCCATGGTTCCGTCCGGTTTACGGATTCCAACATATGCGATAGCCTTGGAACTGGAACTGCGTTCCAATGCATGCTCCTGATAAACCTCCAGCGTATATTTCAGCTCGTAGGCTCTCTTTAAGGCATTGCTTACTGCGTCCAGACGTCCGTTTCCTTTTGCTTCGGTAGTGATGGTACGTCCACGGAATGTGGAGGTTACCTGTGTTACAATGCCATCCTCTTTCTGTTGGAAATGAACTTCCTTTATGCTGTATGGTTCCACCACATTCTCAAAGGTCTGCTTGAACAGACTGAAGATCTCATCCGGATGCAGCTCTTTGTGCAGATGATCGGAAAGTGCCTTTGCAGTGTAGCCCATGGCTTCGCGCATTTTAGGCGGAAGGTTCAGGCCGTACTTGGTCTCCAGGATATAGCCTACGCCGCCTTTACCGGACTGGCTATTGATACGGATCACATCCGCATCATAGTTGCGTCCCACATCGGTGGGATCAATGGGAAGATACGGAACAGTCCAGTGATTCGGGTCTTTTTCCTCAATCCAGTGCATGCCTTTTGCAATGGCATCCTGGTGAGAACCGGAGAATGCGGCAAATACAAGTGCGCCGCTGTATGGACTTCTCTCATTTACATGCATTCCGGTACACTGCTCGTATACTTCACACACATGAGGCATATCGGAAAAGTCCAGCTTCGGATCCACACCCTGAGAGTACATATTCATTGCCAGGGTTACAATATCCACGTTACCGGTACGCTCTCCATTTCCAAACAATGTTCCCTCGATTCTGTCGGCACCTGCCAGAATACCCATTTCTGTATCTGCCACGCCGCAGCCACGGTCATTGTGCGGATGCAGGGAAACAATGACATTTTCACGATATTTCATATGTTTGCACATATATTCAACCTGGCTCGCATACACATGCGGCATTGCCAGCTCTACGGTTACTGGAAGGTTGATGATGCATTTGTTATCCGGAGTCGGTTTCCACACATCCAGTACGGCATTGCAAACCTCAAGAGCATATTCCGGCTCTGTTCCGGTAAAGCTCTCCGGGCTGTATTCAAACTGGAAATTGCCTTCCGTTTCTTCAGCAAGCTCTTTTAATAATTTTGCTCCGTCTACCGCAATCTGTAAAATCTCTTCCTTTGATTTTTTAAATACCTGTTCCCGCTGTGCTACGGAAGTAGAATTGTATACGTGAACAATAGCCTTGGGTGCACCTTTTACTGCCTCGAAAGTTTTGCGGATGATATGTTCTCTGGCCTGTGTCAGCACCTGAATGGTAACATCATCCGGAATCAGATTCCGGTCGATCAGTGTTCTTAAGAAGGTATATTCGGTCTCAGATGCAGCCGGAAATCCTACTTCGATTTCCTTAAATCCAATCTCAACAAGCAGTTTGAAAAAGTCCACCTTCTGCTCCAGACTCATAGGAATCACAAGGGCCTGATTTCCATCTCGAAGATCTACGGAACACCATACCGGTGCCTTGTCTACATACTCTTTCTGTGTCCAGTCCAGACATTTTTCAGGCGGCATATAATATTGTCTTTTGTACTTGCTTGCGTTCATCATCACTGTTTTTCCTCCATCTTTTCTATCATACTTCAAAACAAAAAAAAATCCTTCGTCCTGCATATTTCTGCAAGAGACGAAAGACTGTTAATGTCCTACGCGGTACCACTCTTCTTTATGAACGAAGTCATACACTCAGGGATACGGAAGTCTTCCGGCAACCTGTCCGATAACATAAATCAGGCAATACCTGTATTCTTCTTATATCCTCTCCAGGTAACGGTGGACACCGTCTGCGCCTACTCTCCGAATCGGATTTGGGGCAGATGCTCCGAGGCGAGTTCCACAATTTCCTTCCGCTGCTTTTCACCAGCCAACAGCTCTCTGTGCTCCAGTCCCTGTGTACTATTCCTCATCACTGCATTTCGCATATGTTTTACATGTTTTAAAGATTACCACGGAATCCCATCTTTGTCAATCTTTTTTTGCTGATCCGGGAATAGGCGAAATCATGGTGCACCTGCAGCTAATATTCACTACTTAGCTGAATAAGTTTTTTCAATAGGAATCTGTTGAATGGGTGTTCCACAGGAGTGTGAGCACCCATTCTTTCGTAGAATACCTGTCAGGAAATTCTCAGCGGGGTCTATGCGGAGGTGCTCAAAAAAATAAGGATTCCCATCTCTGGAAACCCTTGACTTTACTACGTATAATCGGGGCAACAGGATTTGAACCTGCGACCTCACGGCCCCCAGCCGTGCGCGCTACCAAGCTACGCCATACCCCGTAACGCATTACATTATAGCAATATCCAGAAAAAAATTCAACTACTTTTTTTGAAAATCTTATTGAATATATATATAATACTGTATAGCCAAACCTTCGTAAGTAGTCTATATCCCTGAATTCTTAATTCTTCCTCCTGAAAATATATAAATTTTGCATTCCTTCCATAACACTTCCCTCTCTTAGCGCAATTTCTTTGTTATACGATTATCCTTTTGATATCTGAAACTTCTTTTTCCAGATTATCAACTCTGCCAGTCAGAACATCTACCTGAATCTCAAATTTCTACTGTTGTAAGCCGAATATCCATTTAGAAAAAGTTTATAAAAGCCAGACGGCAGTTGCTCAAAAAAACCGCCCCCGAAACCGGGAGCGGCTGCAATGTGCAGTTAGTCCTGCTGTGCATTGATGTAGTTGACAAGGCCTTCTGCCTTGATGATCTTCTGCATGAATTCCGGGAATGCCTGGCCTTTGAATTCTGTACCTTTGGTGCGGTCGTAGATCATGCCGCTGTCGAAATCCACTTCCACCTCATCTCCGTCCTCGATGCCTTTGCTTGCCTCAGGACATTCAATGATCGGAAGCCCGATATTGATGGCATTGCGGTAAAAAATTCTGGCGAAGGTTTCTGCAATGACACAGCTTACTCCTGCTGCCTTGATCGCAATGGGAGCATGCTCACGGGAGGAGCCGCAGCCGAAATTCTTTGTGGCCACAATGATATCGCCTTTATTTACTCTTTTTACAAAGGTATTGTCAATGTCTTCCATACAGTGGGTAGCCAGTTCTGCCGGATCTGAGGAATTCAGATAACGTGCCGGAATAATAACATCCGTATCCACATTGTCTCCGTATTTAAAAACTCTGCCTTTTGCCTGCATAATCCTTATCCTCCTTATAATCCCAGTTCTTCCGGTGTGGAAATCTTTCCGGTTACAGCACTTGCGGCAGCGACTGCCGGGCTTGCCAGATAAACCTCTGAATCCACATGTCCCATACGTCCTACAAAGTTACGGTTGGTAGTGGAGATACATCTCTCTCCTGCTGCCAGGATGCCCATATATCCGCCCAGACACGGTCCGCAGGTCGGCGTGCTGACCACAGCTCCTGCCTCAATGAAGATTTTCAGCAGACCTTCCTCCATCGCCTGAAGATAGATTGCCTGAGTAGCCGGAATCACGATACAGCGGAGACCTTTTTTCACTTTACGGCCTTTCAGGATCTCTGCTGCCACACGAAGATCATCGATCCTTCCGTTGGTACAGGAACCGATCACTGCCTGATCTACTGCCACAGGCTCTGTGATTTCGGAAATGGTTTTCGTATTTTCCGGCAGATGCGGAAATGCTATAGTAGGTTCCAGAGTACTCAGATCAATGGTGTATTCTTCGTCATAAACAGCATCCGGATCTGCCTCATAAGCAGTAAATGGCCTCTTTGAATGCTCCTTCATATATGCAATCGCAACATCATCCACCGGGAAAATACCGTTCTTTCCACCAGCCTCAATTGCCATATTTGCGATGGTAAAGCGATCATCCATGGACAGATTTTTGATGCCTTCTCCCACGAATTCCATGGATTTATAGAGTGCTCCATCCACACCGATCATACCAATGATATGTAAGATCACATCCTTACCGCTGACCCATTTTTTCGGCTTTCCGATAATATTAAATTTGATGGCGGAAGGTACTTTGAACCACGCTTTTCCGGTTGCCATACCGGCTGCCATATCAGTACTTCCCACACCTGTGGAAAAAGCTCCCAGAGCCCCGTATGTACACGTATGGGAGTCTGCTCCGATAATCACATCTCCTGCAACACTCAGTCCTTTTTCCGGAACGAGCGCGTGCTCGATTCCCATCTGTCCCACATCAAAATAATTGGTAATGTCATGTTTGCATGCAAACTCACGTACGCATTTGCAGTGTTCTGCCGATTTGATATCCTTGTTTGGAATAAAATGATCCATTACAAGGGCAATTTTGTCTTTATTAAATACACTTTTCACCGTCATTTTTTCCATCTCATGGATTGCTACCGGTGATGTGATATCATTTCCCAAAACAAGATCCAGTTCTGCCTCAATCAACTGTCCTGCTTCCACATGATCCAACCCTGCATGTGCAGCCAGGATTTTCTGTGTCATTGTCATTCCCATTTCTCGATTCCTCCTGTTTCTTTTATGTTGCTATTCTAACACATTTTTTGATATAATACTAATACATATTAATCATATTTATTATAATCTACAGTTATGGAGGTGCAGTATGCAGGAAAATTTATCTCTCTATCATATTTTTTATACCGTAGGGCGTACGGGAAATATCTCCCAGGCAGCCCGCGAACTGTATATCAGCCAGCCCGCTGTCAGCCGTGCAATCCAGAAGCTGGAGGAGAATCTGGATACTACGCTTTTTAAGCGCAATTCCCGCGGTGTCACCCTGACCCCGGACGGTGCACTTCTTTACGAAAAAGCACAGGGGGCCTTTTCTCTTCTTCTGGAAGGAGAGGATTCGATCCTCCATAACCGTTCCCGTGAAATTCCAAGACTTCGGCTCGGAGCCAGCTCCACGCTCTGCAAATATGTTCTGCTTTCCCACCTGAAATCTTACATTTCCGCCAATCCCCAGGTTCGGATCACCATCTCGTGCCAGTCTACTTACCAGACACTGAAGCTTCTGGATGAGGAAAAAATTGACGTGGGGCTCATCGGACGCCCGAAAAAACTTTCCGGCTATCATTATCGTCCTCTTCTTCGCATCCGGGACACTTTTGCGGCAACCAGGCAGTACCTGAAAAATCAGCATGAACTTTTTCCCGAGGAACCGCTCCAGCATACCGCCACTTTTATGATGCTGGACGAGGAAAACATCACCCGTCAATCCGTCAATGCTCTGTTAAAAGAGAACGAAATGGAGCTGAGCCACATCCTGGAGGTCACCTCCATGGATCTGCTCATTCAGTTTGCCCAGATTGGACTTGGCATCGCCTGTGTCATCCGGGAGTTCGTCCAAAAAGAACTGGATGAGGGAACCCTCGTGGAGGTTCCGATGGGTTTTCGCTTTCCTGCCCGGGAAATTGGCTTTGTCTGCCGGAAAAAAGAAGAGGAACAGCCTTTGCTGTACCAGTTTTTTTCATCTGGAAAAACCAACGCAGTGTGCGAAAAACAGCCTGCCAGTGAAACCTGACAGGCTGTAAAAATACCATAACTTTTGTTTAGTTGTTGATCAGCTTATCTTCGCCGTTCCAGCTGTACAGCTTACGAATCTCTTCGCCGACTTTTTCAGACGGATGCTCTGCAGCTTTCTTTCTCATAGCTTTGAAGTGAACCTGACGTCCTGCCGGGCTCATATCCAGTAAGAATTCTTTTGCGAAGGAACCATCCTGGATATCGGAAAGGATCTTCTTCATAGTCTTCTTTGTCTCTTCTGTGATGAGCTTCGGTCCTGTGATGTAATCACCATACTCAGCGGTATTGGAGATGGAATATCTCATTCCTGCAAAACCGGACTGATAGATCAGGTCAACGATCAGTTTCATCTCATGGATACACTCAAAGTATGCATTTCTCGGATCATAACCAGCCTCGCACAGAGTCTCGAAACCTGCCTGCATCAGTGCACATACACCACCGCAGAGAACTGCCTGCTCGCCGAACAGGTCTGTTTCAGTCTCAGTTCTGAAAGTAGTTTCCAGAACACCTGCTCTTGCTCCGCCGATACCAAGTGCATATGCCAGAGCCTTGTCAAGAGCTTTTCCGGTGTAATCCTGCTCAACAGCAACCAGACACGGAACACCTTTTCCAGCCTGATACTCGCTTCTTACAGTATGTCCAGGTCCTTTTGGTGCGATCATCGTAACATCAACATTCTTTGGCGGAACGATACATCCGTAATGGATGTTGAAACCATGAGCGAACATCAGCATATTGCCCTCTTCCAGGTTTGGCTCGATGTCTCTCTTGTACATATCAGCCTGCTTCTCATCGTTGATCAGAATCATGATGATATCAGCCTGTTTTGCAGCTTCTGCTGCTGTGTATACCTGAAATCCCTGCTCTTCTGCTCTCTTCCAGGATCTGCTGCCCTCGTAAAGACCGATGATAACATCACATCCGGACTCTTTCAGGTTCAGCGCATGTGCATGACCCTGGCTGCCGTAGCCGATTATAGCGATTTTTTTGCCGTCCAGTAAAGACAGGTTACAGTCTTCCTGGTAAAAAATTCTTGCTGCCATTTTTACTTTTCCTCCTGTTATTGCAACATTTTTTCATAATATGATTCATCGAAAAAGAACCGATAAATCCTCCCCGAAGCTTTTGCCTTGGAGTAAATGTATGGTTAAGGGATCTCTCCCTTAGCTACCTTATGTACGAGCGATCACAGAAAGCAGACACCCTTTGAGCCTCTCGCAAGACCCATGACTCCTGCACGGGCAAGCTCCAGAATCTCATAGTCTCCCATCAGATCAATAAAAGCTTCCAGTTTGGTTTTGCTTCCTGTCATCTCCACGATCAGAGAATCCTTGCTGACATCCACAACTTTGGCACGGAAAATATCTGCAATGGAAATAATTCCCTGCCGCTGTTCCGGTGTAGCCGCAACTTTTACAAGTACGGTCTCACGCACAACGCTCTCAGCAGGATCCAGAACCTTAATGTCACGCACATCCACAAGCTTGGCAAGCTGCTTCACGATCTGATCCAGAATCGCGTCATCCCCGGAGCAGACAACCGTGATACGTGTAAAATTCTCATCAGCCGTCACACCTGCGGTAATACTGTCTATATTATATCCCCGGCGGCTGAACAGCCCTGCGATACGGCTGAGCACACCGGATGTGTTATCCACTAACAAGGATAAAATTTTCTTCTGCATAACACACCTGCTTTCATCCTTCAGACTTCCACGTCTGTAATTTACGCCATTATTGGCGTAAGTTTTTCATATGTTTACCATTATAACAATATAAAACATTTTGTCAATGCGAAAAACGTCAAAATTTAATGTTTTAACACGATAAAGTAAAAATAACACATATCATATAAGGTATTTTTCCCTCAGATCCTCCAGCGATTTCTGGGTCAGATACAGCCCCCGCCGCAGGAAGCGATCCACGGTTCCGTACTCCGACTGAATAGTCTTAAATACCCGGTCCAGGTACTCTTCCTTCACTTTAAAAAATGCAGAGATTTTCTGTACATTTTCCAGACTGTCCATTTTTTTGGATTCCAGATAGCGAAGCATGTATTCCAGTTCTCCATCCAGATACACATTGCTTCGCATAAAATCTTCCAGAATCGTATCCTTCGGGATACCAAGGGCACACAACAGCAGGGCTGTACCCACGCCCGCCCTGTCTTTTCCGGCTGTGCAGTGCCACAGAGCGCCTCCCTCCTCATGATGAAGGAGCACATCCATAAATCTTGCATATTGTTTTACAGAAAACCGGTCACGGACAAAAATCTCGTACTGATGCTCCATCAGCTTCTCCACATCTCCCTGAAAATCCAGCAAAACTTCAAGAGCTCCCTTTTCCCTGGAAATTCCCATGGTTTCTTCGTCCAGAACCGGGATATGGTAATACTCCACACCCTTCAGGATTGCATCCGGACGTTCCTTCCTCTCTATGCCGGAGCGGAAATCAATTACCGTCTTCAAATGGTAGTCCTCAGCCAAAAGCCGCCTGTCTGCCATGGATGCATGATATAAAGATCCGCTTCTGATCAGCTTTCTGGGCAGGATGTGCCGCCCGTCCTTCGCCGCCAGCGCCCCCAGATCCCTGGTATTCGGCAGGCTCTGCAGGGATATCCTGCCCCCTTTGGGGAAGCCGACTGCCATATTCGGATTCAGCGCTTTGAGATGGCGCAGACATTCCTGCACTTCTTTTTCCGTCATATCAAATTTGTATCTTTTCTTTCGCCTGGTCACCACCACCAGATAGTTGGTGATCATCTGTTTTGCCGTTCCGTCATCGGAATGCTCCCCTTCCCGGCGCATATACGCCCACATGATGTCCTTGCAGGGGAGACTGTTCAGCATCATATGTCTTGTGAACGCAAGATATCCGTCTTCTATACGTATTTTTCCATACTTCATAGTTTTCCTCCGATTCCGTAAATGCACTGTTCCTGTAAAAGATACCACAAAAATCTGTATTTGACAATTACGCTGAAACGATTATAATCAAAAAAGCAGCCGACACTGCAAATGAAAGGAAAGGATTTTGCTGCCATGGAAAATTTAATCTTCTGTCTGAATGCCACCATACCTATTTTTCTGACTTTAATGCTGGGGTATTTCTTTCAGCGAACCGGGCTGTTTGACGATGCCTTTGTCAGCCGTCTGAATAAATTCGTCTTCAATGCCGCGCTTCCCGCACTGCTTTTTGAGGACATTGCCAGTGCGGATTTCTATTCCGTCTGGGATGGAAAAATGGTTCTCTTCTGTGCAGCAGCGACACTCATCAGCATATTTATTTCCATAGGACTTTCCTTTTTGTTAAAGCCCCGGGATATCCAGGGGGAATTTGTCCAGGCTTCCTACCGCAGCAGCGCCGCGATTCTCGGCATTGCCATCATCCAGAACCTGTACGGGGACGCCGGAATGGCTCCTCTTATGATCGTGTCAAGTGTCCCTATATATAACATTATGGCGGTCACGGTTCTTTCTTTTTTGAAGCCTGGTACCAAAAGCATAGACAGGGCCGTATTCAAACGGACGCTGAAGGGCATTGCCACCAATCCTATCATTCTGGGAATCGTGACCGGTATGATATGGTCTGTCCTTCGCCTCCCCATGCCGAAAATCCTGGCATCCACCGTCAACAATCTGGGAAGGATTGCCACGCCTCTCGGGCTGATGGCTATGGGCGGCGCGCTTCATTTTAGCAAAGCTTTTTCACGCCTGAAAGCGACCATCGGATGCACGTTCTTAAAGCTTGTGGTATTTGAAGCGCTGTTTCTTCCGGTGGCGATCCGGATGGGCTTTACCCATGACAAGCTGGTGGCGATCATCATTATGCTTGGCTCCGCCACGACCGTAAGCTGCTATATCATGGCAAAAAATATGGGGCATGAAGGCTCCTTTTCCTCAGGAGTCATCATGCTCACCACACTACTCAGCGCCTTTACCATGACCGGCTGGCTGTTTCTCTGCAGAAGCATGGGCCTGATCTGATAGACGCCCCTATTATGCTGTTTCTCGTTTCATTACAAAGTTTCTGAATGATACGATGCTGTTTCTTTTATGATTTCATACAAAGCTTCCAGGCTATACGGAAGGATTTCTTCATCCAGACAAAATTCGGGGTGATGCAGGGGATGATTTTCCCCTGGAAAGCCCGCCAGAAAAACGGAAAAAAGCCCCTTCGTCTGCTGAAAGTAGCGATATGCATTATCCCCGGAAAGGAAAAGCTCGTCTTCTCCTTCCAGGATAAAGCGCTCGCCGAAAACCCTTTTTCCCACTTTCCCGGCAAGTTCCGTAAGGCCGGGGTCATTGGCAAACGCCAGCACCGGTTCTTTTGGAAAAATCATTTCGATCTCAGTTCCTGTCTCATCTTCAATTTCCCGCAGCTTCTCCTCAATCCTGTTTTTCAGCTTCAGGTAATCCTCCTCATGACAGGCACGGATATTTCCCCGAAGCATCACATGGTCTGCAATGATATTTGGATACTCTCCGCCATGAATGGTTCCGATTCCCACAAGGCACGGGCCTTTTCCCACATAGGATTGATTGATGTCGTGAAATGCCTGCACCACGAGAGAAGCCGCGTAAATGCTGTCAATTCCCTTTGAGGCTTCGCACCAGTGGCTGGATTTTCCATGCACATGAATCTCCATGCCGTTGATCATGGCCGAAGCCTGGCCTTCATGCACTGCCATGCCCAGGGTCTGGTCCACTGCATAATGAAACATCACAAATGCATCTGCCATGGGATATCCTGTCTTCTTTTCCAATGTTCCGCCTGCAAGGTCTGCCAGGTCTCTTTTTTCCAGCGCTCCGGCAGCGAGCATTCTTTTTGCGCCTTCCCCGATTTCCTCAGCCGGTTCAAAGAGAAAACGTACCTGAACGGGAAAACTTTCCCCTTCTTCTGCCAGGATTTTCGCCATCACAAGGGCGGTCGCCAGAATGGCATCATGTCCGCAGGCATGCATGCAGCCGTCATTTCTCGATGCATAAGGCAGTCCGGTTTTTTCCTGAATGGGAAGTGCATCCATCTCAGCGCGCAGGACCACCAGCTTTTCTTTTCCCCTCTGGGAAGGGTGGCTGGCGATCAGCCCGGTGGGAGCAACCGGGATCATATCATATCCCAGCTGCTCCAGATATTTCCGGATAAAAGCAGAGGTTTCCACTTCCTTTAACCCAAGCTCCGGATACTGATGGAAATGGCGTCTGAGCGTGATAAGCTCTTCCCTGTATGCTTCAAATCTTCCGCTGTACTTTAATTTTTCCATATTTCACCGCAAATCACAGGGAATTTTCCTTTCTTTTTAGCCCATAATTTCCTTAAAGGTCTTTCTCTGCTCGATGGCTTCTGTCATCTGTGCCATCTTGGAAGTATCGCCGATCAGGATGACACCGCAGAGACGGTTGTTCAGGAAATAGTATTTCTCGTACTGCATACGAACCATATCCTTAAATTCCACAGTACGGTAGATCAGATCCGGATTCTTTCCATTGTCACCGATTGCGTACAGGGCGGTATTCATGCCATGGAAGGAAAGTCCCGCGGAAACGGTAGTATAGGTCAGAGCCTCTCCTGCCGCATTGGCGCCTGCCACCTTGCCCTGCTCCACTGCCTGAGGCCAGATTGCATAATTGATGCCATCAAACTCTGCACAGTCACCGCATGCATATATATTTGCAGCACTGGTCTGCATTTTTTCGTTTACAAGAACACCTCTGTTGATTTCCAGTCCGGCTTCTTTTGCAAGCGTTGTATTTGCACGCACACCTGCGGAAACGATTACCAGTTCAGCCGGAATCACCTCACCGGAGCCAAGCTTCACGCCTGTAACCTTTCCGTCACCTTCGATGGATTCGATCTTAACGCCCACATGGATGGATACACCCTGTTTTTCGCAAAGCTGTGTCAGCATCTCGCTGGCCTGCACATCGAGCTGGCGTCCCATGATCTGCGGCGCAAGCTCCAGAACATTTACATTTTTGTGTGCTTTTCTGAATTCCCATGCAGCCTCCAGACCGAGAACACCGCCGCCGATGACAACCACATTCTCCACCTGGGACATCATTTTCTCGATTTTTTCAATGTCAGACATACGACGGATTGCCACTACCTGCTCCTTGTCAGCACCTGGAATCGGAGGGATAAAGCATTCGGAACCAAGGGCATAAATCAGTCTGGTATATTTGATTTTTGTTCCGTCATCAAGGCTTACTTCTTTTTCTTCGGTATCAATTCCGGTCACCTGTTTTCCAAGTACCTGGAATACACGGTTCTCCTCGTACCAGGACTCCGGCTCTACCGCGATCTCTGCGGCATCCAGCTCTGCCACCATGGATTTGGTCAGCATCGGACGGTTATAGGTCGGATATTTCTCATTGGAGATCATCACGATGGAACCGGTCAGGTCACGCTCACGAATGGCCTTTGCCGCACTTAATCCGGCAGCACCGTTTCCAAGGATTACGTAAAATTCTTTGGAATCGTTGCGGAAGCTTGTCTCCTGGGCATCCACCGGTACAAAGTTTTCTTTTCCGACACCGCAAACCGGGCAGACTTCCAGAGCGGAATCAAAAATCTCGCCGCAGACAAGGCATTTCACCAGTTTTCTGGGGCCATTTGCTTTTTTCGGATTCTCTTTTTCCTGTAAAATGCATCCGAAATTGTAGCCGTATTCATACGCATCCACGAGCTGGTTTTCGCTTGGTTTAAAGCGCACACGAAGTCCATCCACAACCTTCATATTCAGCTGTTTCAGTCTCTCGATCAGGTGCGGAACTGCTTCACCGCTCCATCCGTAGCTTCCAAATGCGCTGGCAAGCTTGCCGCCATGGGTTCCCGCAAAAATAGATGTGGTGAGATCCCAGATTGGTTTTAAAGCCTCTCCCACGATGGTCGGAGAGCCGAGAAGAATACCATCTGCAAAGCCCAGTTCTTCCAGAACCTTTGCCTGGTCGGCTGTCACCATATCATAGCATCTTACATCGATATCGCCGCTGTCTTTGATACCTCTGCTGATTTCCTGTGCAAGCTGCT
Organism: Blautia sp.; assembly: GCA_022764275.1. GTDB lineage: Bacteria > Bacillota > Clostridia > Lachnospirales > Lachnospiraceae > Blautia_A. The sequence continues at coordinate 37,822 of JALERH010000188.1, forward strand.
CCGTATAGCCATAAGCACTTACATAAGGAATGATAACGGTCTTTTTCGGATTTGGATTCACCACGGTACACCATTTCTCATAGGTGTCGTACATGAAATCAATCTTATCATCCAGAACAGGGCCATGGCCCGGGCAGATCATGGTAACATCCAGTTTTCTCACGCGCTCCAGTGCTTTGAGCATGTATGGCTTGAACGGTCCGATGATGCAGTCAAAATAGTATTTGGTAGCACGCATATAGCCCTCATGATCTGTCACCTTGCTTACCAGGACATCATGGAAGCCGTAATGGGAACCAAAGGAATCACAGGTCACAAGAATCTGTTCTTCCTCAATAAAGGTATACATGGTATCCGGCCAGTGCAGGTTCGGAACGACGAGGAAACGCAGAGTCTTGCCGCCGATTTCCATGGTCTGGTTGTCTTTTACGGCAATGGCACAGAAATCACGGTTTACGATTTCCTTCAGGAAACCGATGGCGCAGCCCGTGGCAATGATCTTCATCTGCGGGCTGTAGTCCAGAAGCTTCTCGATGCTTCCTGCATGATCCGGCTCGGTGTGCTCTACCACCAGATAATCGATTTTTGTGACATCGATGATTTCTTTTAATTTCTCCAGATATTCGTCGAAGAATTTTCCCTTTGCAGTCTCAAAGAGCACGACCTTGTCCTTTGTCTTCCATACATAGGAATTGTAGGTGGTACCAAATTCCGTATACATGATGATGTCAAATACTCTCAGGCTGTCATCTACGATTCCTGCCCAGTAAAATCCGTCCCGAAGTTCCAGTGTTTTCATATTCTTTATCCTCTCTTTCAAATTATTATGCAGAATTGTGGGAGCACGAAATGCACAATCCCATTGGCATCTTCTGCCCCCGGCAGTATAGTTTCAGATCAGTCCCAGATGCTCCAGGCCTTTCTGAATGCCATAATGAAACATGTCCGTGGTAATATAATCCGCAAGCTCCAGTATTTTCGGAGATGCATTGCCCATGGCTACCTTTGTGGCCGCATACTCAAACATGGCCAGATCGTTGTTGCTGTCTCCGAATACAACGGTATCCTCCCAGGCAACGTCATAAATCCGGCAGACCGCCGCAATCCCCACGGCCTTGTTAAAGCCCTTCGGAACCATCTCAATGGTATCTCCGGCCAGTCCCTCTCCCTGTTCATGATGGATAAAATCGTAATCATTTTCCAATTCGGAAAGAGCCGCCGACACATTGCTTTCTGCGTTCACTTTGGCACTGATCTTATTGATAAACATGGCATTTTCATTTCCCCTGATGGGGCGCCATTTGTCTCCGATGGTCCTGGTAATGATATCGGCGTACCAGTTAATATTGTTATTATATTCCTCTTTGTCATAGTACATATGATCCGGACCTTCCATCACGGGAATCATGTGATATTTTCGCAGGATCTGTACGGATTTCCATGCCACCTGCGGTGTCACCTGTCTGTCAAAAATGCGCTGCCCATCCTTTTCGATGGTAGCTCCGCATGCGGAGATCATCCCGGTAAAAGGTACCTTTTCCAGATAATCCGGTACAAAAGCCCTGCTCCGCCCGGTGCAAAGCCACGCATCGTGACCGTTTTCCCTGAGCCTGGCGATTGCCTGCACGGCGCTGTCCGGCGTCCCTTTTTCGATATCGCAGACCGTTCCGTCCGCATCAAAAAATACTGTTTTTTTCCTCATTTTTTCTCTCCGGTGTTCTTTTTTGACCGCCAGCTCTAGCGGTAAAACAGTTTTGCCACACGGCAGAAATCCCAGGTGTCCATAACCCCCGCCGTCTCATAGGGAGAATGCATGGCAAGCTGGGGAAGTCCGATGTCCACGGTATTTAAAGCCACCTGCGTGTTTGAAATATTTCCAAGTGTGGAGCCGCCTGCCACATCAGAGCGGTTCACATAGGTCTGCAAGGGCACCTGCGCTTCCCTGCACAGTTCCTTGAACACAGCCGCGGAAATGCCATCGGTGCAGTATTTCTGGTTTGCATTGTATTTCACGGTGATTCCGCCGTTTAACACCGGATGGTTTACCGGGTCTGCCTTTTCCGTATAATTTGGGTGCAGAGCCTGGGCATTGTCTGCAGAGATCATGAAGCTATTTGCAAGAGCCACCAGAAATCCCTCATAATCGCCGCCCAGTCCCAGATGGATCCGAAGAAGCGTGTCCCGAAGGAATGTAGATGCCGCGCCCTGTCTGGTGCCGCTTCCCACCTCTTCGTTGTCCAGTACGCAGTGGATGCAGACCGCCTCCTGCCTGTCTGCGCTTAAAAATCCTTCCATAGAAGCAAAAGCGCACTGCAGATCATCCAGTCTGGGGGCGGAAATAAATTCCTCCTTCGCGCCCCAGATGCTGCCCGGCATCCGGTTATACAAAAACAGGTCGTGACTTAGGATATCCTCTTCTTTTACGCCTGCTTCCTGCGCAATAATCTGCATGAAGGTTCCTTTGGCGTCCCCGCCGCCGTACAAAGGAAGCAAATCCTTCTGCACATTGTATTTGTAGCCATCGTTTACTTCCCGGTTCATGTGGATGGCAAGATTGGGAATCATCACAAGATCCCGGTCCACACATACCAGTTTTTCCTTAATCTGCCCGTCTTCCCTGACAATCATACGTCCTGCCACGGATAGCGGACGGTCGAACCAGGGAGCCATCATCATGCCGCCATACTTTTCCACGTTCAGCTTCACATAGGCATTTTCCACTGTCATCTCCGGATTTTCCTTAATCTTAAAGGTCGGAGAATCGCTGTGGCTCGCAATGATGTGAAAGCCTTCTGTTTTTTTCTCAGGAATGGAGAAAGCGATAATTGCGGAACTGTTTCGTGTAACAAAATATCTGCCGCCAGGTATGAGCTTCCACCGTTCCTCCTCGTAAAGCCTGGTGAAACCTTCTTTTATAAATCTATCACTCATGGTTTCCACAGCCTGATAGGCAGTTGGGCTTTTCTTAATAAATTCCAGTAAATCTTCTGCTGTCTTTCGGTACATTTCTTTTTCTCCTCTATCACACTGAAAGGACAGCATCCTATCCTTTCAAGTGTTCCTATTATAACACGAAACTTCCTGCTTGTGTAGTCTTATAATTGTACTATTTTCATCCGATATTCTCCGGCGGGGTCTATGCAGGAAAAATTGATGGAAAGATCCCATTTACCGGAAAATTCGTGTGAAAATCCGGCATTTACAATGCCAAAAGTATCTATGCAAAAAAATTACGTTCCCAGACCCTGGAAATCGAAAAAAGCGGGGTCTCAGGAGATTATTTTTTTTGTATAGAGAAAAATTGGCTTGTAAATCTGCACTTTTTCCCGAATTCCTGGAGAAAATGGAATCTGGGAGCCCTAAAATTTTGCATAGACCCCGTGGAGAAATTTTTGAAGGGTATTCTCATCTTCCCAAAATTCAGAAAGAACTATTTTACCCCACACGTTAGGACAATCAGATGCTTCCACACGGAATCTACCACTCCATCTTTGCCAGCCATTGGCTGACTTTTTCCTCTCTCTGCTTAAGTGAATTATGCGGACAATCTTCCAGCGTCAATTCTCCCTGAAGCTGTCCGTCCAGCAGATACAAAATCCGCCCGCAGCGGCTTGCCATCCTGCTGTCATGTGTTACCATCAGAATCGTGGTCCCTTCTCGATTTAAAGCCGAAAGTGCGTTCATCACTTCCTCTGTTGCACTTTTATTCAGCGCCCCTGTGGGTTCGTCGGCAAAGATGATCTCCGGACGATTGATCATACTCCTGCAAATACATGCCCGCTGCAGCTGACCGCCTGAAACCTCTGTGATCCTTCTTTGCTCCAGACCTGATATTGAAAACTTTCTCATCAGACTCATCGCCTCATCTATAAGCTCCTTCTTTTCCTTTCTCCGATTTTTTCTTCTCCTGTTTGCCTCAAGGGCAGGAAGCAAAATATTATCCAGAACATTCAGATTCTCCATCATATTCATCTGTTGAAAGACGAAACCAATTCGATGACGCCGTAATTTTGCTTTATCGTTCTCAGATAATGCCGTAATTTCCTGATCTTTCAGCCATACCTTACCAGCGGTCGGTTGATCCATACCGGATAAATTGTATAATAATGTAGACTTTCCGGAGCCTGACGGGCCCATGATTGCTGCCATTTCTCCTTGATTTATACGAAAAGAAATATCCTGTAATATCCCATTTTTACAAAGTTTTTCTGCCCTTAGAATTATCTCCATGTTCTTCTATAAGAAAATAGCAACGATAATTCACACTACATAATCAACAAATTTGAAATCGTCAAACTGAAAGAAGTTGTTGGGTTCTTTACATAGATTAAATATCAATTTATAAATCAAACTCGTCTTCTATCTTTTCCTGTTCGTCTATAATATTCATCCTTATCTGCATACATCA
>JALERH010000002.1 GCA_022764275.1 Blautia sp.
CTATCATTGCCATGACAGCAAATGCTTTCACGGAAGATATTCAGGAGGCTCTTAAGGCGGGCATGAATGCTCATTTATCAAAACCGGTAGATATGAGAGCTCTGGAGAATACCATCAGAAAAGTCAAACTTGGTAGTGACAATTAGCAATGATTAGTGCTATTATATGCAAAGTGGTATTATTTTGTCCCTTAAAATAAAAAAACAGCGGAGATATTGAATGAGAAATTTAGCGTTAAGTGATGAAATTTTAATGAGTGTTGACAAGGCTGCCCGTTACATCGGCGGGGAAGTAAACTCTGTCATGAAAGACAAGGAAAAGGTGGATATCCGTTTCGCAATGTGTTTTCCCGATGTCTATGAGATTGGCATGAGCAACCTTGGCATGATGATCCTTTATAACATGTTCAATGAACGGGAGGATGTGTGGTGTGAGAGGGTATTCTCTCCATGGACAGACCTGGACAAGCTTATGCGGGAGAAAAAAATCCCCTTATTTGCTCTGGAATCCCAGGAACCGGTGAAGGAGTTTGATTTTCTGGGAATCACCCTTGGGTATGAGATGTGTTACACCAACATTCTGCAGATTCTGGATCTGTCCGGAATACCGCTTCTGGCAAAAGACAGAGGAGAGGAATTTCCCATTGTGATCGGCGGAGGAGCCTGTGCTTACAATCCTGAGCCTCTGGCGGATTTTTTTGATCTGTTTTACATCGGTGAGGGGGAAATGGTTTACGATGCCCTGTTCGATGCATATAAGGCAAATAAGGCAGCAGGCGGAACCAAAGAAGACTTTCTGATGCGTGCCGCACAGGTACCGGGAATTTACGTACCGGCATTTTATGATGTGACTTATAAAGAGGATGGAACGATCGCTTCTTTTGCACCGAATCGTCCGGAAGTACCGGAAAAAGTAAAGAAACAGCTTATCGTGGATATGGATAAGGGATACCGTCCTATTGAAAAACCGGTGGTTCCATTTATTAAGGCGACGCAGGATCGTGTCACTCTGGAAATCCAGAGAGGCTGCATCCGTGGCTGTCGTTTCTGTCAGGCTGGAATGATCTATCGTCCTACCAGAGAGCGTGATGTGGAAGCGTTAAAGGCATCTGCAAGAGAAATGCTGAAAAATACGGGACATGAGGAGATTTCTCTAAGCTCTTTAAGCTCCAGTGATTATACGCAGCTGGAAGAGCTTGTTACGTTCCTGATTGAAGAATTTAAAGAAAAGGGAGTGAATATTTCTCTTCCGTCTCTGCGTATTGATGCTTTTGCTCTGGACGTCATGAGCAAGGTACAGGATATCAAGAAGAGTAGCCTGACCTTTGCCCCTGAGGCTGGTTCCCAGAGGCTTCGTGATGTGATCAATAAAGGACTGACGGAAGAAGACATTCTCCATGGCGCCAAAGAAGCTTTTCTTGGCGGTTGGAACCGAGTAAAACTTTACTTCATGTTGGGACTTCCTACGGAAACCGAAGAAGATATGAAAGGTATCGCCCATCTGGCGGAGAAAATCGCGGAGGAGTATTATGATACCGTGCCAAAGGAAAAGCGTCACGGAAAAGTGCAGATCGTGGTCAGCACCTCCTTCTTTGTACCGAAGCCTTTTACTCCGTTCCAGTGGGCAGGCATGTACAGCGAACAGAATTTTATCGATAAGGCAAAAGTGGTAAAAGAAGAAATCCGTGCTCAGCTTAACCAGAAAAGCATCAAGTACAACTGGCATGAGCCGGATGTGACCATACTGGAGGGCTTCCTTGCACGCGGTGACCGTAAATGCGGCAAAGTGATCCTGAAGGCATATGAAAATGGTGCGCTTTATGATGCGTGGTCTGAAAGCTTCCATTATGAAATCTGGCAGCAGGCTTTCGAAGAGACAAACACGGATCTTGATTTTTATACCCTGCGGGAACGCGACGTGGATGAAATTCTTCCGTGGGATTTCATTGATGCAGGTGTGACCAAAGAATTCCTTGCAAGAGAATGGAAGCATGCAAAAGAGGGCGTGGTGACCCCGAACTGCCGCAAGCGTTGTTCCGGCTGCGGAGTCAAACAATACGGAGGAGGTGTCTGCTATGAAGGTAAGAATTAAATTCAGTAAAAAAGGCCCGGTAAAATTTGTGGGACACCTGGATACCATGCGCTATTTCCAGAAAGCCATTCGAAGGGCAGAGCTTCCCATTGCTTTTTCCGGAGGCTACAGTCCTCATATGATCATGTCCTTTGCTGCACCGCTCGGTGTGGGAATTGAAAGCCAGGGGGAATATTTTGATATAGAGCTGACCAGGACCGTTCCTACGGATGAAATCGTTTCACGTCTGAATGCGGTGATGACAGAGGGCGTCCATGTAATCTCTGCCCGCCAGGTGGAGGACGGGAAAGCAGGAAAAGCCATGTCCCTGGTGGCTGCGGCTGATTATTTTGTGCAGTTTCGTGAGGGGAAAGAGCCAAAATGCAGCTGGAAAGAGAGAATTACGGAATTTTTAAGCCAGACTGAGATTTTGGTTACCAAGACCGGCAAAAAAGGGGAACGGCAGGTGAATATCCGCCCGTTCATTTATAAAATGGAACTGCGTGGTGATAAGATTTTCCTGATGCTTGCGTCAGCCAGCGCTAACTACACAAAGCCGGAAACGGTCATGGAAGCATTTGTCAAATGGCTTGGGGAAGATTATCCTGATTTTGCCTGTATGGTAGAACGTCTGGAAGTATATGCAGACAAAGGAACAGAAGAGTGCCATCAGTTTGTCACGTTGGAAGCATTGGGTGAGAAGGTTGAATAAATTAATCATTACAGAAATGGAAATAAAAAGAGTATCCTGTCTCGCTTGTGCCGTGCAGGAGGATGACAGGATTATGGAGCTTCGGCTTGAGCCCTCCGGACAAAAATCCATTCTGGGAAATATTTATGTGGGGCAGGTGGAAAATATCGCTTCCAACATCGGTGCTGCTTTTGTGCAGATTGCTCCGGGAGAGCGCTGCTATTTTCCACTATCTGAGGCAGGACAATGTATTTACGCATCTGCCAGAAAAGAAGACCGGCCGCTGCGGCCCGGTGACGAAATCCTGGTTCAGGTCAGCCGGGATGCCATGAAGGGAAAGCTTCCAGCCCTGACCGCCAATCTGAATTTTACAGGGAAATATCTGGTCCTGACCAGCGGAGACAAAAAATTCGGAATTTCCAATAAGCTTGGCAATGAAGACAGAAGCCGTCTTACAAAATGGATGGAAGAGGAGACCTCGCGTCCGGATAAGGAATTTGGAATCATAGTGAGAACCAATGCGGCAGACGCAGAAAAAGAGGAAATCCTGCGGGAGCTCGCTTACCTGAAAAATCAGTACCGGAAAGTGGCGGTAGAGGGAAGAAAACGTACGTGTTTCAGTCTCCTGTATGAGACGGAACCTTTTTATATTTCTGCAGTACGGGATGCTTACAGCCGGAATCTGGAGGAAATCGTGACGGATGTACCGGAGGTTTACGAAAGACTTTCCCAGTATCTTTCAGAAAACAGTGCGGACGAAAAGGAAAAACTTCGCTTTTATGGGGAGAAGCTTCTTCCCTTATATAAGCTGTACCGTCTGGAAAATGCCCTGGAAACCATTCAGAGGGAAAAAGTGTGGCTCGACAGCGGCGGATTTCTGGTCATCCAGCAGACAGAGGCCTTTGTATCCATTGATGTGAACAGCGGAAAATATACGGGTAAGAAAAAAGCCGAGGAAACTTATCGGAAGATCAACCTGGAAGCAGCCAGAGAGATTGCAAGACAGCTGCGTCTTAGAAATCTTTCCGGTATTATCCTGATTGATTTTATAAACATGGAAAACCCGGATCATCAGGATGAGCTTTTCCATGTTCTGCAAAAGCTTCTGCGAAAAGATCCGGTGAAGTGCAGAGCGGTGGATATTACACCCCTGAATATCCTGGAAATGACCAGGAAAAAGGTCCGCAGGCCGATCATAGAGGACTTAAGGGAGCTGGCAGACCGTCATACCCCGGAATAAGCAGCAAATAAGCCGCGAAAAAAGTTGAAAAAAATTTCAAAAAATATTGACGAACATATTTTTCCATGCTATTATAATCCAGTATGCCGCACAAAGAGGTTAAAGAGCCGAAAGGCCACCATATTTGGCGAGTAAAGTTCATAGGAGGTGCCACAGATGTACGCAATTATTGCAACAGGTGGTAAACAGTACAAAGTTGCTGAGGGCGACGTAATCAGAGTTGAGAAACTCGGTGTTGAAGCTGGTGAAACTGTTACTTTTGACAATGTTATTGCAGTAAGCAATGACGGTTTAAAAGCTGGTGAAGATGTAAAAGATGCCAATGTTACCGCTACTGTAGTTGAGAACGGTAAAGCAAAGAAAGTTATCGTTTACAAATACAAGAGAAAAACTGGATATCACAAGAAAAACGGTCACAGACAGCAGTACACTAAAGTAAAAATCGAAAAGATTAACGGTTAATCTGGTGTCATTATGATTACAATTACAGTTAAGAAGAGA
>JALERH010000011.1 GCA_022764275.1 Blautia sp.
GGCCAGGATATGGTGACAAGTTATCTTACGGGAGAAGAAGTACCGGCCGGCATTGGCCGCAGACGTCCCATTGCGGTTATGATGGGAAATGATATAAACGGAGCACCTCAGAGCGGTACCGCAAACGCAGGGGTGATTTATGAAGCACCGGTAGAAGGCGGAATCACACGTCTGATGGCGATTATTGAGGACTACGATTCTCTTGGAAGAATTGGTTCCGTGAGAAGCTGCCGTGACTATTATCTTTATTATGCAAATGAATTCAATGCGATTTACGCGCATTACGGACAGGCTGCATATGCCCTTCCTTATCTGGACCAGCATGTGATCGACAATTTAAACGGTCTGACCCTTGCAAATACGTATTTCCGTACCACGGACCGCCAGGCTCCGCACAATGCATATACGGATGCGGCACATCTGGCGGAAGGAATCGCATCCCAGGGCTACAGCCAGGAATACAGCCAGGATTATACAGGACATTATGTATTTGCGCCGGAGGGTACGGAGACGACACTGGATGCCGGAATTACCGCCAATGTGATACATCTGGATAATTATGCACACAATCAGCCGTGGTTTGAGTACAATGCAGAAACGAAGGAATACAGCCGGTTCCAGTTTGGCGCGGCCCATGTGGACGAGCTGACCGGAGAACAGCTCACCTGTGAAAATATCATCCTCCAGTATTCTGCATACCAGCCATATGACCAGAACGGCTACCTGAATGTGGATACAACTTCCGGCGGAAGCGGCAAATTCATCACCAGAGGAAAAGCCATTGATATCCGTTGGGAAAAAGACGCTGTCTGGGGCGTGACCCATTACTACGATGCCAATGATCAGGAAATTCAGCTGAATCCTGGAAAAACATGGGTGGAAATTGTTCAGAATGACAAAACCGATGCCGTAACTTACCAGTAACGGGAATCGTATATTTTAAAAGTTAACGCTGATACTATGGAAAAAGGAGCGATGCTTATGCGTAAATTTTTCTGTAGTATCGGCATTTTTTTCTTTCTCTGCCTTCTCACCCTGGGATTTTACAGTTCTTATATGCGGACCTATGAAAAGAATCAAAAAAATCCAACACGCCTTTCCGTGGAGGACATTACCGAAGGAGAAACGGTCAGTGCCTCGGAAGAGGAAGGAAGCTATGGACTGTTTTTGCTGAAAGAAAGAAACGGCTGCGTAACGGTTTACGAAAGAGATGGTGTGACCGTGTATGAACCCACCACGATTCCTGTAAAAACACTGCCAAAGACTCTTCAGCAGGAGATAGAGCAGGGCAAATATCTCAAAACACACGAAGATCTCTACAACTTCCTGGAAAATTATTCCAGCTGAAATTTCATTTTTCACACCAGTCCCCGGCGTGGTGCGAAAAGTGAAATTTTTCTGAAATATGTTTTCCAGGTGTCAAAAGTCGTGGACGAACCATGCAAAATGTTGTAAGATAGGGAAATGAAGAAAAACTGACTGGAGCGACAAAAGAAATGAACTATCGGGAAAAGTTGAAAGAGAAAAAACGTATTGTAATTAAGATCGGCAGCTCCTCTCTGGTGCATGCCCAGACCGGAAGGCTGAACCTGGGCAAGCTTGAGGTACTGGTGAGAGAGCTGGGAGATTTGCATAATCAGGGAAAAGACGTGGTACTGGTATCGTCAGGGGCCATTGCCGTAGGTGCAGCGGCCCTTGGAATGAAGGAAAAGCCAACCGACCTGAAGGTAAAGCAGGCATGTGCTTCGGTAGGCCAGGCCAGGCTGATGATGATTTACCAGAAGCTTTTTTCCGAGTATAATCAGACCGCAGGACAGATTCTGATGACCAAGAATACCATGGTGAACAATGCCAACCGTAAAAACGCGGAGAATACCTTTAATGAGCTTCTGGAGCTGGGGGTAATCCCAATCGTAAATGAAAACGACTCCATTTCTACATACGAGCTGCAGACTCTGGAGAAATTCGGGGATAACGATACCCTTTCCGCTGTGGTGGCGGCACTGATCGGGGCAGATCTGCTGATCCTGATGTCTGATATCGATGGACTGTATACAGACGACCCCAATACCAATCCGGATGCCAGATTTATTGATACGGTGGAGCATATGGATGAGAATCTTCTGAATATGGGAAAAGGTTCTACCGGAAGCAAAGTGGGTACCGGCGGAATGGCGACGAAGCTTACGGCAGCGAGAATTGCCACGGCGGCAGGTGTGGATATGGTGATCGCAAATGGCGCGGATTTCCGTACGATCCATAAAGTAGTAGAAGGAAAAGATTATGGAACCCTGTTTGTAGGGCATAAACAGGAAGAATTTTATCTGATTGATTATATCGAGAAGCTTTTATAGAAAATCAGTTTTATGAAATACAGAAACTTTTACAGGAGGATTTTACATGGATTCCAGCAGGATCGACAGAATTAATTTCCTGGCCCGCAAATCCAAAAGGGAAGGGCTGACAGAAGAAGAGAAAAAAGAGCAGGCGCTTCTGCGCAGAGAGTACATCGCGGCAATCCGCATGAATGTCAGAACACAGCTCGACAACATCAGCATTCAGGAAGAAGATGGAACAATTACGAACTTAGGTGAAAAATATGGAAACAAAACAAGACATTAGGAAGAAGATTTTTGCCGCCAGAAAAGCCTGTACGGATCAGCAGGTGGAGGCATGGAGCCGGGAGATCACACAGAGAGTGATCGCGCTTCCTGCTTTTAAACGGGCAGAGCGTATGATGGCATACGCGGATTACAACCATGAGGTTGTGACGCGCTATCTTATAGAAGAAGCATGGAAAGCCGGAAAAGAAGTGGCGGTTCCAAAGGTCCATGGAAAAGATATGATATTTTACCGACTCCTGGATTTTAACCAGTTAAAGCCCGGCTATTATGGAATTCCGGAGCCTGAGTGCGGTGAAGCAGTGGACTGGGAGGATGCCCTGATGATCATGCCGGGGGTGGCCTTTGACAGAGAGAATCACAGGGTCGGGTATGGCGGCGGCTTTTACGATCGTTTCCTGGAGAAACACCCGGATATTCAGAGGATTGCAGTTGCATTTTCTTTTCAGATGATGAGTGAGGTGCCTGTGGAGCCTACGGATATTTTTCCGCAGATCATTGTAACAGAAAATGATATCATCTGCAGAAGGGAGGAAATATAAATGAATCATATGCTGGAACAGCTTGGCATGCATGCAAAAGATGCGGAAGTTATTCTTCGCAATTTACATACAGACAAAAAAAATGAGGTTCTGTGCGCGGTGGCAGGAAAACTTACGGATTGTGCAGAGCGTATCCTTGAGGCAAACGCAGTCGATGTGGAAAACGGCAGAAAGAACCACATGCCGGAAGGTCTGATTGACCGTCTGATGCTGACCAGGGAAAGAATTGATGGAATGGCAGAAGGTCTCAGGCAGATTTCAGAGCTGGATGACCCAATCGGTGAAGTGACTGGCATGAAGAAACGGCCCAACGGTCTTCTCATCGGCCAGAAGAGAGTTCCCCTTGGTGTAATCGGGATTATTTATGAAGCACGGCCAAACGTGACGGCGGATGCCTTCGGACTTTGCTTTAAAACCGGAAATGCCGTGATCTTAAAGGGCGGAAGCGATGCGATTCATTCCAATACCGCAATTGTGGAGTGCATCCGGGAGACATTGAAGGAGAGCGGTGTGACGGAGGATGCCATCCAGCTGATCACAGATACTTCCAGGGAAACAGCCGCTGAATTTATGAAGCTGAATCAGTATGTGGATGTGCTGATCCCGCGCGGGGGAAAGGGCCTCATCAAAGCGGTTGTGGAGCAGAGTACGATTCCGGTTATCGAGACCGGAACGGGAAACTGCCATATTTACGTGGATGAGTCTGCAGACCTGAATATGGCGGCGGATATCGTAATGAATGCAAAGACTCAGAGAGTGGGAGTCTGCAATGCCTGTGAATCCCTTCTGGTACATGAAAATGTAAAAGAGGCTTTTTTGCCGGTGATGGCAGAGCGCCTTCGGAGCAAACACGTGGAAATGCGTGCGGATGAGGAAGCAAAAGCATTGATTCCGGATGCAAAGACAGCCACGGAAGAGGACTGGGGAACCGAATATCTGGACTATATTTTATCCATTAAGGTGGTAAAATCTGTGGAGGAAGCCATTGCGCATATCAACCGGTATAATACGAAGCACTCAGAAGCCATTATCACAAATGATTACAGCCACGCTCAGAAGTTTCTTGATGAGGTGGATGCCGCTGCGGTGTACGTAAACGCTTCCACACGTTTTACAGATGGTTTTGAGTTCGGTTTTGGCGCAGAAATCGGAATCAGTACGCAGAAGCTCCACGCCCGCGGCCCCATGGGATTACTGGCACTTACTGCCACAAAATATATTATATATGGAAATGGTCAAATTCGCCCATAAATTTGATTTTTTTCTGCAATTGTGATATACTGAGCTTCAATGTGAATATTTTAAGACGCGACTCGTTGTGAGGAGAATATGAAAACTCGTTGTGAGGAGGACTTTAAATGAGAAAAAAACAATTTTTAGCTTTACTGCTTGCGGGAACATTGACAGTTTCCATGGCTCCGGTTGCCTTTGTACAGGCGGAGGCAATAGAGGAAGCTGGCGTGGCATCAGAGATGGCAGAAGAAATACCGGCTGCAGAGGAACCGTCTCAGGCAGAAACACCAGCTGAGGAGCCGGGAGAAGCTTCACCTGAGGAGACACCGGCAGAGACACAGCCGTCAGAAGAGACTGCCGCTGGGGGGCCGTCAGGGGAAGCGGCAGAGACACAGCCAGCAGGCTCACCGGAGACCGCAGATGCCTTTATCGAGGCTGGAGAGGCGGAAGTAAGTCCGGCGGACGGAGAGGAAGATACTCCGAAAGTCTACATACTGTCTGATGGTATCATGACGGAACAGGCATCTTTGGCTGATGCAATCGCGAACGCGGGAGACATTTCAGGAGAGATTGCTTCGGATACACAGCCGACTCAGATCGTAGTGACTGGGACTGTGGAATTAACAGCTCCTGTTGTGATTCAGAATAAATATATTTCCATTTCCGCAGGAGAAACAGGTGCGGAGATCAGACGTTCCGGCTTTGAAGGTGACATGTTTACAGTAGAAGCAAACAGTGCTCTGGAGTTTGCACTGACCAGAAGTGGAGAGGAGGAATCCGCAGATGTGTACGGTCTGACGGTTTCCGGCGATTCCGGTGCCGTTTCCGCTGGTTCTATTGTCGCTGTAAAAGCAGGCGGATATCTGGGCATTGCACAGGCAGTGACTCTGACCGGGAATTACTCCAGTGTAAACGGTTCTGCCATTCGAAATGAGGGTGGTAAAGTTGCACTGTTTGGCGGAAATATTTCCGGAAACAGATCATCTGCTGCAAATGGTACAGCAGTTTATAACACAGGTGAACTCGATCTGATCGGAACTGTCTATGTAGCAGACAATGCTTCTGACGCAGAAGGCCAGGAGGATGCAAATGTGCTTCTTTCCGGTGAAAATGCAAAGATCGTCCTGTTAGGAGGTCTGTCATCCTCAAAGGTACTCTTTACCGCAGACAGTGCTCTGGTGGACAAGCAGGTAATTTTCGGAGAAAGCAGCGGCATGGCAATGGCAGATATCCTGAGCCAGGTACAGTATTCCGAGACTGTGAACTATAAGGTTGATGCAGACGGATTTCTCCGTGCAAAGGGCGATCCGGAACCCGAGCCGACTCCTGTTCCGACTGTGATCCCGATGACCATAAAGGAAGTCAACACTTCCTGGAATAAACTGGACCGCAATGCTGCAGAAGTGACGTTCCAGTCAAATAAAGCAGGTTACTACTATGCGACCTGGGCTGCAAGGGACGAGGGAGTTCCGGCATGTGACAAGAGCAAAGGCGTGAAATTACCGGCCAATACAAATGTCACCGCATATGTGGATGGCTTTGACCCGGATAAGAGCATCAATGTGTACGTGTATGCCTGGTCTGCTGAAAATGAGGACGATATGTCCAACCTGATCATCCAGTTAAGCGACGCAAGCCGTCCGGCAAAGGAAGAGGAGCCGACAGTAACCCCGACTCCGACTACCCGTGCTCCATATCAGCCAAGCGTATCTCAGAGTACGGTGCAGGGTCTGGAACAGCCGCTGGCATTCTATCCGGGAAAAACCTATTCCTTTACGGTAACCGGAGCAGGAACGGAGAATACCGATCCGGTGAAGGACGATGTAAAATGGGTTCCTCTTTACTGGAGCAGCTATTCCAAGCCGACCACCAGCCAGAGACAGTCTATCGGTACGATCGGACATAAGACAGGCATTCAGCGTGCGGCAACCTTTAACATGTACATTTTCTGTCAGAAATATGTCTATGATGGAACGCAGTGGCAGCCGACAGATGTAGTGGAATCTTTCACATACCAGTTTAAGTCTCAGGCGATTGAATTTACCACATCTCCGGTTCCGACCATTACTCCTTCCGGCTATGACAGCAGCGGAAATCCGATTTATGGTACTGACGGAGACGGAACGAATGTGGATGATCCGGAGAACAAGGATGGCGAGAATGCAGAAACCGGAGTAACTTCCACATCTGCAAACGCAAAGACAGCCGATAATTCTCCGATCGGAGCGATGATGATGCTGGCAAGCTTATCACTTCTGGCAGGCGGTTATGTCATTGTGAGAAAACGTAAAAAAGCTTAAATAAACGTAAATAAATGAAAGAGACAGGTCTTTTGGCCTGTCTCTTTTCATATAATTACCTGTAGGAATCTGTATGAAAGAAAAAGCGACAGGGGGAATTTACAGTGACAAAGACAGATACATTAAACTATGAAAAGGTCTATTTTACGCTATGGGAAACCGCACAGCGCTACAGCAGCTTCTGCCAGTTCCGGGTGATCGGGAACAGCCATGATGATCGGATGATTCCCATGCTGGAATTGGGAAGCGGTCAGGATGCAGTCTTTTGCCTGGCTGGCCTGGATGGTACGGATGCGGTCACACCACAGCTATTGGTAAATATGGCACGGGAATATTGCCAGGCTTATGAATGCGGATGGCAGCTTGACAATTTTTATGAAGTGAGAAAGCTTCTGGACAGGGTGAGAATCTGCCTGATCCCGCTTTTAAATCCGGATGGATATGAAATCTGCCGCGGGGGCTTTACCGTCATCCGTAATCCTATTTACCGGCAGATGCTGCGGATGCAGAGTATCCCATACCAGGAGTTTGCCTACAATGCCAGGGGAATGGATATCCGTCAGAATTTTCCAACAGCGTACTATACACGGCAATGGGCGGGACAGGAACCGGCAAGTGAGAATGAAACAAAGGCCCTGATACGAATTTTTCAGGAATATAAGAGCTGCGGACTTTTATCCTTTACCCGGAACGGGAAAAAAATCATTTATTATCGAAATTCACAGGGATATTCTTCCAATCAGAAAACATATCGGCTGGCCAGACATCTTCAGAAACGTTCGGATTATCATCTGGAAAAATATCAGCCCCAGGAGACACAGGAGAGAGGAAAACGACGTGTTATGGGAACGCCGGAACAGTTTTACATGCAGATTGTAAAGCAGCCGGCCTTTCTGATCGAAACGCCCGGGCAGTCCGGTGAACAGGAAGATATGGAAAAAATATGGAAGAAGGCATATGAGGAAATATACCTTCTTCCATTGGAATACATTTTTTCAATTGAGGAATGAATAAGCTTTTACTGTCGGGCGGGCTGCTTTTGTCTGGACTTTATGGAATAATAGAACAGGACAAGTCCAAGCAGAAATACTGGCATTAAAACGCCTACGCCTTTGTTCGCATCGCCTGTGATCTGGGATACAAGACCGACGAGAGAGGTACCCAAAAAAGAAGCCCCTTTTCCGCAGATATCCAGAATTCCAAAGTATTCTCCGGATTTTTCCGGTGGAATCAGTTTGGCAAAATGGGAACGGGAAAGTGCCTGTACGCCTCCCTGGAACATGCCTACGCAGACAGCCAGAATCCAGAACTGAAGCTGTGTGCTCATAAAGAGGGCAAATACCGTGATTCCGAAGTAAGCCAGAATACATACCATAATGAGGTTCTGTGTGGAATAACGGGAGGACAGCCTTCCCCAGATGATGGAGAAGGGGAAAGCCACAATCTGTGTCACAAGGAGCGCAAGAAGAAGTCCGGTGGTGTCGAGCCCCAATGCCGTTCCATAGGCGGTTGCCATGTCGATGATGGTGTATACACCGTCAATATAAAAGAAATATGCGATCAGGAAAAGGAACACAGGCTTCTCGTTTTTCATATCCTTTAAAGTGCTGCCCAGACGCCCGAAGCTGCTTTTGAACAGATTTCCTTCCTGTTCCACATAATGAATCTGTCTGTAGTTTTTCAGGAGAGGCAGTGTGACCAGAACCCACCATACAGCAACAATGACAAAGGAGATCATCATCGCTGTTTTCATGGAAATTCCAATAGCATCCGCTCCCAGGACAAGGCCGAGACAGGCAACAAAAGGAATACAGCTTCCTATGTAGCCCCAGGCGTATCCCTGGGAAGAAACGATATCGAGACGTTCTGGCGTGGTAACGTCACCGATCATGGAATCATAGAACACCAGGCTTGAGGAATAGCCAATCTTTGCAATAATAAAAATTACCAGGAACACGATCCATGAGGAAGTAAAGCCCAGCGCAAGGCAGCCGATGGTACCGACTGCAAGACAAATGGTAAAAATAGGCTTTTTGAAATTTTTTGTGTCTGCCAGTGTGCCGAATATCGGGCCGATCAAAGCAACAGCCAGTGTTACGACAGAGGCTGCATACCCCCAGTATGCAAGATAGTCTGCAGAGGAAATACCTGCGCTTTCAGAAAGATAATTAAAGTAAATGGGGACAATGGTGGCAATCAGAAGTACAAATGCCGAGTTTCCCACGTCATACAGAATCCAGGCTTTTTCCATTTTTGTAAATTTTGTTTTCATAGTTTTCCTTTCCCGATTTCATTCGAAACAGAATATGACTGGTTACAGATTTTTTTTCTTATATATAAACCGCATTGCAATGATGGTGCAAACTGCGAGATAAGCCAGGAGGATGAAAATCCCTCTCAAATCCACCGGTTCCCCTGCTGAGATGGCGCGGATCATGCTGCTGGATGGTGACAGCGGCAGAAGCGACACGATAGTTTTCAGAACACCGGGCATCTGATCTGTGGAGAAAAAAGTGTTGCACAGGTATGCCATGGGCATGATAAAATAATTGGAAAATCTCGGAACGTCCGCGTGGTTTTTTGCCAGGAAAGAAACCACCACAGCGATCGCGGAGAATACGGCTCCGTTTAAAAACATAATGAGGAAGGACCAGCCGTTAAAAATCAGCCCGGTTCCCAGAGGAAGCGTGAGCAGCAGTATGATGGAACCTGCATACAGTCCCCTGAGGCTTCCTGCCACAATCTGCCCGACGATGAACTGCCACAGCGGTGTGGGTGAGATCATCACCTGGTCAAATGCTCTTTCATAAAGGCGCTGCACATTCAGGCTCTGTGCAATGGCGTTAAAACTTCCGTTCATGGTCGTCAGAGCCACCACGCCGGGGATCAGAAAGTTCAGGTATGGCTCCCCATGAGAGGTGGTCTGGATTCCGAAACCAAAAACCATCAGGTACATCAGTGGCGCAACCATGGCAGCCAGGGTAATCTTATAAAAGTCTCTTCGGAATTC
>JALERH010000030.1 GCA_022764275.1 Blautia sp.
ATATGCTCCAGAATGGTTCCCTGATACACGGTTCCGTCCCCGCTTTTCTGCTGCATTCCATAGGCTTCGTCCCATGCGTCATCGTTTTGTGTCCCACGCATAGCCTGCGCATCTTTAAAGTAAGATGTTTTTTCGTTCAGAATCCCAATGTCACCGGTCTGGTCTATGTAAAGCTTTGTGGTCATAAACGGCCACATCCCATGATCCATCCATACACGGCTGATACCGTTGCGGTCAGCAACAAAAGTTCCCTGCTCATGACCAATGATGGTCGCATTCGTCCCGTCTATTCTGACTCCGCCGTAATTGCCAAGAATCATTTTTCTGACATCGACAGGATCCATCAGAAGAAGGGAAAGGCAGTCCTGCCAAAGATCTCTCCATCCTCGTCCACCTCGTCCATAATCATGATGCGGAAGGAAAGAACATCCGTAAATCCTTCTTAACAGCGGCTGGAAGCTTACCCATCTCATAAACAGATCAAAGTCCTTATCTCCCGTATGGTATGCAACATTTACTTTTTCCTGCCAGTATTCTTTTGTATCCTCCAGAGCTTTTCTGACCTTATCTGAAGTCCCATAAAGAGAAATCATTTTTTCTGCTTCCTCTTCCTGCTCTGTGATTCCTGCAAGAATCACATATTCCGCCGTCTCTCCCGGTTCCAGAACCACCGCTTCAAAGCGGAGGGCTCCCATTGCTTCCCTTCCTGCTGCCTCAGTTCCTTCCGGTAATCCTGGTCCATTCTGATAAATAGCCCTGGGATGAGTATAGGTTCCTCCTTCTCCGATAAAGGAATCCACAGTCGGATAAAAAGATACAGGTGCCTCTCCCTTTCCGGTGACTCCTTCCACAAAATAGATGCTGTGGTTTCTTCTGTGTCCTTTTTCATCAAAGGACATCGTCGGCTTCACCAATACTCCATATTGGCTGGTACGGATTCGGTGAAGCATAGAAGTAACATTTCTGTGATCGCGAATGTTGTCAGCGCTTCTTCCATATACCGGAATTGCGGCTACCGGTGTGATTTTCCGAGAAGTTTCCGCTGTATTGCGAATTTTCACATACAGGATTTCCGTATTTTCTTCTACCGGGACAAAAGAAGTAATTTCTGACGCCAATTGATATTTTCTGGAAACCCTATGCATTGTATGCCACATGAATCCCGCACTTAGTTCACTGTAATCCTGTGAGTCTGTAAATTTATTATTTTCTGCTTCTGCCGATGCCCCTGTCGCAGACCAGCAGCCCACATTTTCCACGATACACCAGAAATTTCTGGTGGAACGGTTATTATGCAGATTTTCCGAGCTGACCGGCTCCAGAAGGAACGTTTCCTGATCCAATTTACTGTCTCCCCCCAGATTAGGGGTCACAGAGCTTTTCAGCCCCTTTTCACCTGCAATCGGAAAATAAAGCGCACTGTAATTTTCCGGATTCCGGATGGAAAAAGTCCCGCTCTCATCCATGAAATATATCTTTTCCATATCATATCCCTCCATATCATAAACACATAGTGCTTGCCTATTTCCTATTATGTTACCGAAAATGCAGGGAAAGAAAAATCAGATTCATTGTAAAAATATCAGATTCATGACACAAAAAGAAAAACGCCGGATAACCGACGTCTTTCTTTTTGTGAATATATGCATTATGTATGATAGATTAGATGGCAAAATTAATTAAGGTTTTCATACTAATTTCTCTTGGAGAGTACCTCTGCCTCGTATTTCTCCACTTCCTCAAACCATGCTTCGCCAACCGGTGCGCCGCATACTTCACAGAAGTAATCCCACACATCACCAAATGGATATGTCTTCACTTCTTCCTGAACGGTCATCAGCTTGGTCAGGTTATTGGAATCCTGAAGGGCTTTCATCTCTGCATTCGGCTGAAGAAGAGCAAACAGCAGAGCTTTTTCCATATTTCTCAGACCTGTGGTCCATGCGGAAATACGGTTGATGCTTGCATCAAAGTAATCCAGAGCAATGTATACACGGTTCAGTGCATCATTTCTTACGATTTCCTTTGCAATCTCTCTTGTCTCATCATCGAATAACACTACGTGGTCGGAATCCCAGCGGATCGGACGTGTTACGTGCAGTGCCAGTTCCGGGAAGAAGCACAGCAGAGAAGAAATCTTATCGGAAACAACCTCTGTCGGATGATAATGGCCATTGTCCATCAGTGGCAGACATTTATCTTTGTGAGCTGCTGCAAAAGAAAGAGCAAACTCTGCACTTCCTGCAGTATAAGCCTCAACACCGATACCAAATACTTTGGACTCAACACATGGTTTTACAAGATTGGTATCAAATGGCTCGGAAAGAATCTCCTCGATGGATTCTTTATAACGCATTCTCGGTCCAAGTCTGTCTCCAGGAATATCCTTATATCCGTCACCAGTCCAGATGTTCATAACACACGGAATACCGGTCTGCTCTGCAAAATACTGGGAAATGCGGATGCAGGCTTTTCCATGATTGATCCAGAATCTTCTGGTCTCTTCATCTGGGCTTGAAAGAGTCAGACCATCTTTTACCATTGGGCTGGAGAAAAATGTCGGGTTGAAATCAAGACCCAGGCCTCTTTCTTTTGCAAAGTCAACCCACTTCTGAAAATGCTTCGGCTCCAGTTTATCTCTGTCTACGATTACACCATCCTCAAAAATTGCATAGCATGCGTGAACATTGATTTTTTTCTTTCCTGGTGCCAGAGACATAACCTTGTCCATATCAGCCAGAAGTTCTTCCGGAGTTCTTGCTTTACCCGGATAGTTACCGGTAGTCTGGATGCCGCCGGTCAGCGGGCCGTCCTGGTCAAAGCCCTTTACATCGTCACCCTGCCAGCAATGCAGAGAAACCGGAACGGTTTTCAGGATCTCAATGGCCTTGTCTGTGTCTACGCCGATTTTTGCATATTTTTCTTTGGCGTATTCATATCTGTCTTTCAGTGTCATGGATTGTTTCCTCCTTATATATCGTGCACTTTATGCATTGTAAATCTTAACATCAAAGGATTCATGGATACAGGTACGTGCTTCCTCTACAGAATCGAATTCTCCGGCTTTGATCATCTGTGCCGTAATATTTCCGATTGCGGTAGCCTCGCCCGGGCCTGCATGAACCTCTTTCTTCGTTGCTTTTGCAGTCAGTTCATTTAAATAACCTGCGTTGGAACCGCCTCCTACTACATGGATACGGCTGTAGGTTCTGCCGGTCATTTCCTCCAGCTCTTTTGCGGTCTTTGCATAGCAATCTGCAAGGCTGGTATAGATAACAGTCGCAATCTCTCCCAATGTCTCAGGAACCTGCTGGCCTGTTCTGCGGCAGTAGTCCTTAACCTCTTCCACCATGCTGTCCGGTGACAGGAAGCACTCATCATTTGCGTCTACTCTGGACGGGAAATCTTTCGCTTCCTCAGCCATTGCACAGATTTCACCGAATCCATATGCATCGTTAAACTCATGACGTACAGACTGGATCATCCAAAGACCCATGATGTTCTTCAGATAACGGATCGTTCCGCCATAACCGCCTTCGTTGGTCAGGTTCATCTCACAGCTCTTCTTTGAACAGTCAGCATCTTTTCTTTCCAGACCCATGAGGGACCAGGTACCGGAGCTGATGTAAATAAAGTCATCGTCATTCGCCGGAACTGCCAGAACTGCGGAACCGGTGTCGTGTGTAGCCGGTGCAACCACTTCAAGGTCAAATCCAACTTCTTCTTTCACTGCTTCGGATAAATGGCCGATGCTTGTGCCAGGCATGATCAGCTTCTGGAACATTTTTCTCGGATATCCCAGCATATCGATCAGTTCGTAATCCCAATCCTTTGTAACCGGATTTACAAGCTGTCCTGTGGTAGCTTCGGTATACTCATTCGTCTTTTCACCGGTGAGCAGATAGTGGAAATAGTCCGGTACATGAAGCAGTGTTTCTGCCTGTTCCAGATATTCCGGATGCTGTTTTTTTACTGCCATGAGCTGATAGATAGTATTGAAGATTGCCTTCTGGATACCGGTACGTGCATACAGGTCTTCCAGGGAAATAATCTTGTAAACTTCCTCGTCCATACCTTCTGTTCTGTGGTCACGGTAGCCAACAGTATTTCCCAGAACCTTGTCATCCTTGTCCAGGAGAACGAAGTCAACGCCCCAGGTATCCACGCCCATGCTTACCGGAATCTTGCCGATTTCTTTACATTTTTTCAGACCGGTCTTGATTTCTTTAAAAATCCTGTCAAACTCCCAGCAGAGCTCACCGTCTTTCTTTACCATTCCATTTTCAAAACGATGAACCTCTTCCAGAACCATTTTTCCGTTCTCCAGGTGTCCCAGGATCAGTCTTCCGCTTGATGCCCCCATATCCACTGCTGCGTAATATTTTGCCATTTTAAAAACCTCCTCAATATGTAAGTCTTTGTGCCAAAGCCCTGTCACCCCACCAGGGACCGGCTTTTGCGACCTTTTCTTTCATATTTGATGATACCATATTACTATACCTTTCTTCAAGTGATAAGAACCTTGTTTGTCAAAAAAAGTGTCGTTATTTGCAATGGGTGGATGTGAAATGCAATAAAAAAGCCAGGCATCAGCCCAGCTCTTTGTAAAGCGGCACCAATGCCTGGTACACATCATCAAATACTTTTTTCTGTTTTTCATAAACCGCTTTCTTCCCAAAATCCGGCTCCACAGGAGTACCAAATTTCAGGAATTTATGGATGGCATCAAAATCTTCATAAATTCCGCAGCCAACGCCTGCAATGACAGCGGCTGCAATAGAGGTGGCTTCCTCCACATGATCCGGCCGGACGAGGCTTGCTTCCAGTACATCTGAAAGAATCTGTGCCACGATATCACCTTTCGCACCGCCTCCCGTGAGAATCAGCCGGTCAATGTCCAGATATTTCTGATATGCCTTCAGGATCAGTTCCAGATTCATGGCCACGCCCTCCAGGGTGGCACGAATGTAATCTTCTCTCTGGTGGTACATATGGATTCCCAGAAAGCTTCCGGAAGCATCCGGATTCCAGCGCGGTGCCCGTTCTCCAGTGAGATACGGAAGGAAAAGAAGTCCCTTTGCTCCTGCAGGAGAACTCTCTGCCATGGCATTGATCCGGTTCCAGGAACTGATTCCCTCTTCGTTTGCCTTCCGGATCACGTCCTGGCAGAAGGTGTTTCGCATATAGGAATAGGAGCTTCCTGCAGACTGCATGGTTCCGCAGGGCATATATTTTCCCGGAATGACATGAGCAAAACAGAAAAAGATCTGGTCGTCATCCAGGAATTTTTTCTCCGTGGTACCGCCAATCCAGGCGGAGGTACCGAAGGTCAGAAACATCTGATCATTTTCAATGCATCCTGCGCCCAGGGCGGAACAGGGGCCATCGCCGCCTCCGCAGACTACCTTTGTCGCAGTAGTAAGTCCCATTTCCTGTGCTGCTTCCGGATTCAGATTTCCGATAATGTCCGTGGATGCGTGCAGTTGGGGAAGTTTGTCCCGGTCGATTCCTGCTGCTGCGAGGATTTCCTCTGACCATTCCAGTTTTTCCAGATCCAGGGCATTGGTTCCGGATGCGTCCGAATAATCGGTCACAAATTTTCCGGTCATTCGGTAAATGATATAATCCTTTACCTGCAGCATTTTATATGTATGTTCGTAGACAGACGGTTCGTTTTCCTTAATCCACATCAGCTTTTCGATGCTGTAGGACGGACTGAGCCGATGGCCCAGAAGCTGATAGGCATCTTTTCCATCAAATACCTGACGAAGCTTTTCTGCCTGCCTCACCGCTCTCTGGTCAGCCCAGATAATGGCCGGGCGAAGTACCTTTCCCTCACGGTCTACCACAAGGCAGCACTGCATCTGTGCGGAAAAGGATACCGCAGCCACCTCCTTCGGGTCGATGCCTGCCACGATTTCCCGTGTGGAGCTGCACACAGCCTCCCACCAGTCCCGGGGATCCTGCTCTGCCCGGCCGCCGTCCCCGTAATGTACAGGGTAACCTGCCACCGTACTTTTGATCAGCTCGCCTTCCACAGAAAAAAGGGATGCTTTATTTCCGGAGGTACCGATATCATGTGCCAGCAAATATTTTCCCATGGCTTCCCTCCTGTTTTACAGTTCGTATATTTTCTTATCTCCGTATGTTTTGATCCAGTCCTTTTTAAAACCCTCTACTGCAAAATCGATGATTGCATTTTCCACCATGGTGGTAAGCAGATCCACGGAAACGGTAACTGCCTGTGCACCTACCATAAGAGCATCCATAACCTGCTCTGTATTTTTAAAGCTTGCAGCCAGGATTTTCGTCTTTTTGTCATGGATTTTGAAAAGATTTGCCATATCACCGATGACTTTTTTACTGTCTACATTCAGGTTATTCATTCTGTTAAAGTAAGGTGCCACGTAATCTGCACCGGCACTGGAAGCCATCATGGCCTGCTGGGTCGTATAAACAGCCGTTGCAGTTACATTTGCGCCTTCTGCCTTTAAATGCTTCATGGCACAGATTCCCTGCTCGGTGGTAGGAACTTTAATGTATGTATCTTTTCCAAGCTTTTCCCGGATGCATTCTCCTTCTTTTATCATTTCTTCCCAGGTGTCTGCCGTTACCTGGACGTGAAGCTGCCTGTCCCCGATGATTTTGCGAACTTCCAGAAGAAGCGGCCAGAATTCTGCTTTTTCCCTGGAAATGATGGTGGGATTTGAAGTGACGCCTGTAATGTCATAAAGCTCCGTATATTTTTTGATCTGCTCCAGATTCGCGGTATCCAATAAAATTTCCATATTCATTTTCCTCCCTGTCTTTTCACTGATCAGGCGATTGTTGGCCTGATTCTATAAATATTTAATCTTCTGCTGCATTTCTGCCATAGAACCTGCAAAACCGGCGGATGCCAGTGACTGCAAGGCAGCGCCATAGGCAGCTTCTTCCCTGCATGCCGGAATGTCCATCGGCATACGGAACAGTTCCTGCGCAAGCTCCTGCATCAGCAGATTTTTGCGGATGCCATTTCCGGAGCCCACAAGATGGCTGGCTTTGTTTCCTGTCATACGGCACATTTCCCGGTACATTTCATAAAGCTCGTCCAGAATTCCCTGAATCATCCCCACCGTCATGGCGCCGGGATGGAAGTTTTCCACACTGATCCCGGAAATACTGCCGCGCTCCTTTGGATTGCTGCGGGTTCCGGAAAAAGTGGTCCGGATTTTCCAGGCTGCTTCTTTTCCATAGGTTTCCATGAAATCTCTTGCCTGGCTTTCCATCAGGTCATACATAACTGCTGTTCCCTGATCTCCTGATGCCTCACGGTAAAACTGTTCCAGCATCGCATAGGCTCTTCCTCCGCAAAGTCCGGAGCCAGCCATGAGGTAAAGCTTATCCGTACAGGGCCGCAGCTCGATAGACCCCTGTGCCTCCAGATATACCGGCGTTCCGAAGGATACCTGGCTTCCGGTTCCGATATTTACCAGAACCGTATTGGACAGATCTTTTACAGATCCAAGAACACTTGCCTGATTGTCCCCAAGAGATGCCGATACCGGAATTCCTGCAGGGATTCCCACCTCTTTGTCCTCTACTGTGACACCAATCACATTATGTCCATTTAAAAGGACTGGAAGCATATCCAGATTAACCTCCAGATTCTCAAGCTCATCCCGGCAGAAATCACCGATTTCCAGGTCATAGCAGCCCCAGCTTGCCGCCATATCCTTTGCAATAGCCGGTTCTGTTTTCCCACAAAGCTTCATGGCAATATAGTCACTGATGGTTGTCATTTTTTCTGCGTTTGCAGGAAGAAGTCCCTTTTTCTGCAGGTAGTAGTGGGTGGTCATGCCGTAGCCCGCTGCTGCCATTCCGGTTTCTTCCTTCAGCGCTTCCGCATAGGTACGGCCATCTGCCATCAGTTCGTTTCCGCTTCCATCCTGCCAGGTATAGAGAGGGCTTACCGCCTCTCCCCTGCCATCCACATAAAGAACACCGTGCATCTGCCCGGTCATTCCGATACTGTCCGGTTTTCCGTACTCTTTTATCATCTCACCAGCTGTCTGGCGCGTCAAGCTCCAAAGCTTATCCGGATCCTGAATTTTATTTACTGCGGAAATACCTTTCAGGAAGGCCCTGTGGGTCACAGTTCTGCTTCCCAGAAGTTCCCCGTTTTCTCCGTCAACCATGATCACGCTGATGGTGGTGGTTCCCATATCAATTCCCATTGCACGCATACGCATGTCTCCTTCAATTCTTTTCTTATCCTTTACAGTATTCTGCCGGTTTTACTGCCGTTCTTCCGGCATCCTTCCTTTTACCTGATACAATCCGGCTTTCCAGGAGCTTTTCTCCTGATTCTGCCTTTTCAGGCAATCGTATATCTTTTCGGCCATTTTCTGAAAATCCTGCTCCAGTGTGATAATGCCCAGCTCTTCCGCACCGGGAAGTACATCGATCATGGCTGCTCTGTGACATAATCCCAGCTCCTTCGATTTTCTTTCAAAGGGCATTCCCAGTTCACTGACTCCATACACAATCCCGTCACAGTCCATAACCTTGCGTAAACCGACTTCCACTTCTCCTAAGGAAAGCTCATCCGGACAGTTTCGGTATTTCCATGGCATCCGGCACACCGGGCCATCCGGTATCAGACGGACAAATTCCTGCTCTCTGGCCTTTACGCTGCGCACCCGCATGTCATCCCAGCCAACATAACCCAGTCTGGTGCAGCCTTCTTTTTTGAGGCGTTCCACCAGACGCCGGATTCCGTCCGTATTGTTCAGGCAGACTGCGTCCGCATAGGGACTGTGGTAAGTCGTATCAAAAAGTACAATGTTCATCCCCAGTCCGCGAAGCTTTCGCAGGGCATCGCAGCCAAGCTCCATATCCTCCAGCCAGAGCACCACATTCCTCAGATCCTTATCGTAGATCTGATAAAGGCATTTCTCCAGGGAAATGTGAGCAGGCTTCTGTTTAAAAAGCACCAGGGAATCCATTTCCTCCGCTTTCGTCTGCACCGCATCAATAAACCGGGAAAAAAAGGCATTCTGGGCGGGAGCCACCAAAGTGATAATGTCCATGCTCCCTCCCCGGGCACCGTACTGCAGTGCAACCCTGGTGCCGCTTCCCTGGACTCTCTCAATGATGTGCTCTTCTTCCAGAAGCTTCAGGGCCTTGCGCACAGTAACGCGGCTGACCCCAAGCTTCTCGGAAAGCTTTCTCTCCGGCGGTATCAGATCGCCGTCCTGATAAATGTCATCATAGATCATACGGCAGATTTTCTTTTTTACATTCTGGTAAAGATTCTGCTCTTCCATATTTACGCGCCAAGCTCTGTAGAAGCAGGGTCAAGACGTTTGATAATGTCCTCCTGGATTTCCGGTGACAGATCCAGGAAGTTTACAAAGGTTCCATGGATACGAACGATATAAACACCGCTTGGCGCATATTTTTTCGGCTCAGCCAGAACCTTACGAAGCATCTCAGGTGTCGTAACGTTTACGTACAGGTAGAACGGAGAAACCTGTTTTTCATCGTAACTATTGAAAAACAGCGGGGTGAAAATTTTGTTTTTAAATTCCATTCCCTTCTCCTCCATGGTTTTGCCCTTAAAGTATCCCGGGTTGATTCCAAAATGGGATGCATAACCTCCGTTCATGGTTTCAAACGGCAGATAACGATTGGAAAGCATACGCATTCCCAGTCCGCCGGATGCTTCTCCGTACAGCGGGTCTACCCCATAATTCAGCATTTCGCGGGCTTTTCTGCCATCCGGAGTTGCTCCTACCCAGTATCCGTACATCAGATGAGTGGACGGAGTGGAGTAATCCGGCCGGAAATGATTTCCAAGATAGTTTTCTTTTGATGCGACCATAGCCGAAACCCGGTCAGCGATTTCTTTTGCTTCTTTATCAACTCTTTCGATGTTGTTTCCGTATTTGTCGCAGTCCAGCAGATACTGGTGCATTTCCTCATCATTTTCAAAATTGGTGCGCAGTGCTTCCAGGAAACGGTCAGCATCCTGCGGGCGTTCCTCCAGAAGGGTATCGATTGCGATAAAGGAATCTGCCATCACACTCAGACCGTGAATGAGGCAGCCGCTTCCGTTGTATTTTGTTCCCTGTTTTGTGGTATCGCGCATATCAATACCGCTTTCGATGCCTCCCATCATTGCGGACAAAAACGGAACCTGATAAAGGCTGATAGCACGGGATGCACCGTTTGCTGCCTTTACCATCTCATCCACATAGTAATCCAATTCTTTATAAAATACCTCACGGATGTTTTTCAGCAGGTCCAGATTGTTTTCATAGCCCAGCTCTTCTCTTGTCTTCCCGATCTGGGTACCGGTAATCTCAGATTTCCCTCCCTGCAGAACAAGCTCCAGAACCTTTGGCAGATTCAGCCAGCTGTTGGTGGTATTGCCGTTGTCTTTTCCCATGATCAGCGGTTCCTGACAGCCTGCTACCGAATAATCTGCCAGGTCTTCCTCTGCCACACCATTGTTTCTCAGTACCTCAAAGAGCGCATCGTCGTTAAAGAGAGACGGCGTAAGCACACCTGGGGTAAAGAAGAATCTTCCCATTTCCTGATACAGCTCATCCGGCGTGTTCTTATGCAGCTTCACGGAAAGAATCGGCTGCGGAAGGTTCATGTCAAAATAAGCATCAAACAGGGCGTAAGATGTGGGGTTTGTCAGGTCATTTCCTGCTGCGTCACGTCCGCCGATGATCAGGTTCTGGGAAATTGCCCAGCTTCTGTCTGCCACATTGAAGAACACCAGCATATGCTTTAACAGGGATGCCGTCATGTCACGATCCAGATCTTCCATTGCCCGGTAAGGCTCAAAAATACGATCCGCATTTCCCACAGAAAAGGCGAATGGATTCGGGGTCTGCTCCACCGTCATGGTCTGCCAGATCAGAATAAATGACTGAATCGCTTCATAGAGGTTCCGGGCGCCATTTGCCGGAACCTTTTTCAAGGTCTCCGCCATCAGAGTATAGCGTTCTTTCGCTTTCCCCGTACTCTGTGCAGCTTTTTCTTCTGCCATCACGGCATAACGCTCTGCCAGGATCAGCATGGCATCGATGGAAATCCTCATGGCTTCGTAATACTGCTTTTTACCTTCGTCCTCTGTCTCGGCCTTTTTTTCGCTGATTTCATTCTGTACATAGAGAGCGCCTTTTTCCAGCAGATGGCGGACATCCGGAATCACGTGTCCGGTTACCTGCTCGATAAAGAACACGGCTTCTCCGGTATATTTTTCAGCCGGTGCGTAGGCAGCGGTCAGTGCTTTCGCAAACTCATTTTTTGCATAGTAGTCTTTTACCTTTGCGATACGCTCCGGGGTGATATCTCCAATAGGATCGATGTCCCCGAAAACGGCCGTCGGGTCGCAGTAACCGCTAAAAGAGCTTACCTGAAAGGCAGGGTTGATCAGTGCATAGGAACGTGCAAAGGCATCGTCCTGGGTTCCGGCAAATACATGATAATCTCCCAATGTCAGCGGAATTCGCTTCATTACCTCCGCCAGTGTCTTTGCGATACGCAGGCAGTCCGGCTCCTCTTTAAAGTTTTCGTCGCATTCCATGGCAATTTCTCTGGCAAGGAACCATCCCTCCAGATGATTCAGGGCACGTTCCTCCCGGAAGCGCTCTTTGGCTAATTCTGTAATCTCATTTGCATTATAGATTTCCTGAATTTTCATTTTGATGATTCTCTCCTTTCTTCCGTCAGGTTCTCACAATCTGAATTCCTTCCTCCCGGAATCTGTTTTCAAAATATTGCCGTGTTTCGGGAGTGATCTTTCCCGGTTTCATAGTGTAGGTATAGCCGCACTGTTCCCATTTTCCCTTTCCAAATTCGTGGTAGGTGAGGATTTCCACCCGTACATTGTCACGTCCGGCAGCACAGCTTTTAAAAAACTCTGCAAATTCTTCCGCATCCTCTCTGCTGTTATTAAATCCCGGGATCAGTGGAATCCGAATCAGTACATCCGGATGCTTCTCTGTGGCCATGCGAATGTTCTGAATCGTGCGTTCGTTGGATACGCCAAGCCATTCCTTATGCTTTTTCGCATCCATATGTTTGATATCCATGATCCACTCATCCACCAGGGGGATATATTCCTCCATCCGCGGATGCGTGCCATTGCTCTCGATCGCAGTATGGATACCTGCCTCTTTCAGTCCGCCGAGAAGCTCCTTTACCGCGTCAAACTGCAGAGTAATCTCTCCACCCGTCAGAGTCACACCGCCTCCGTCAAAGAACATAGGCTTACAGCCAATGCATTCCTTTAAAAGGTCTGATACCTCGTATTCCCGGTAAGTGAGACGGATTCCCTTCTGCCGCCTCTTCTGAATACAGGGACGGTCTTCACAGTCTTCGCACAAAGTCCGGTCAAGCCTGCCATCTTTCACCGCGCCCTTTGGACAACAGCTTTTAGACAGCCATTCCTTTTCCACAAACAATGCCCCGCCGGGAGTCATTCCCTCCGGATTGGAGCACCAGGGACAATGCATGTTGCATCCCTGCAAATGCAGGATCAACCGGTTTCCCCTGCCATCCTGGGAATAATTAAATCCCTTTTGAAACACCTTGATCTTCATCTGTTCCTCCTGCAAATTGGTATTATATTATAATACCAATAAGACTAAAAAAATAAAAATGCTGTGTCAAGTTATTGATTTAATCATACGATAAGAGCCTGGTGTTGTCAACCGATACAGAAATAGATTATTGCACAAAATATGGTCGGTGGTTTTGTTAACTATTTCAGCTTTCCACACGGCTGAGCACCTATTTCCTATTTTCCGCAAATATAGGGGCAATCACAAATTTTGTGGGATAACTATCCCAGGTATTGCATGAGGTTCGTGCCAAGTTCGGCGGACGGATTAGATCATATATCGCCGTAAGGGAAACTCCAAAAAAAGCATATGGTTTGGGCATATATGACGCACAATACTCTCTCAGACCCAAAATCATGAAAATTCCAGTGGAAATATGCAAGTTTTACCACAAATTTTCTCTATGTTAGAAATAAGTATACTCCAGACCCAGAATTTTGCATTTTTCTGGGTCTGGGAACAATTTTTGTCTGTTATAGATACAAAAGAAATCTATAATGCTGTATTTTACCGTGAAATCCCAGGAAATTTTCTCCAGCGAGGTATCTTTTTTCGTATATGCCCAAAAGTGTTTCGAACAGCAGCAACTGCTCCTGCGTTCTTCGCCGTCGTTCCTGCTCCCTTTTTCGCACCGCGAAAGCTTCCTCTTTCCCGTTTTCCTGTACTCCTCTATCCTGTCCGAAAGCATAATGTTGTACAGGAAGCGGCATTGTTTAAGCATCAACATCTAAACAGGAACCTGTTTGTTTAGTAACAGATCCTATATTTCTTCGATCACACATTGATGTTCTTTTGTTTTTTTGTCATAGCTGATTCCGATAAGCAGAATCTTTCCACTATATTTGAAGAGAGATTCCGGGTAGTTTTTTTCCTTTATCTGCTTCAGTGCTGTCTGTGCTGTCTTATTCCATTTCAGTTCTACCAGAAGTGCAGGATAATCATCCACGTATTCTGTCTTTGGCAGAAACACAAAATCCGCAAATCCTTTTCCTGCAGGCAATTCCCTGATTGGCTTGAAATAATATTGCATAGCACTCAGGTATGCGATTGTTAATACACTGCTGAGGGAGTTTTCATCATTGTACTGAATAGAAGAAGCATATTCCGTGTGTATTTTTTCTATTCCATTTGCCACGGCAGTCTCATCCATATT
Organism: Blautia sp.; assembly: GCA_022764275.1. Lineage (GTDB taxonomy): Bacteria > Bacillota > Clostridia > Lachnospirales > Lachnospiraceae > Blautia_A. The sequence goes on from JALERH010000030.1 coordinate 13,777, forward strand.
AAGCGTCGCATTCAATAACTCACCTGACTGAGTTTCAAATTCAAGCAACTCATTCCACTTATTTTCTTCTACAGCATCCATGAACTCTCTTCGTATTTCCTCATTTGGAATATAGGCGGTTTGCTTCTTCTGATTATAGGCAAGATACCCCAAATGGACCAAAAGTGTCAAAACATCGTCTTTACTTTTGAATGTAACCATATCATTCTGGAATGATGTTGTTTTGATTCTGTATTCGTCACCGGACAGCATGGTCAAAATGGAAGTTTTCAAACCGTCAAAATCTTTGTTTATGAGAGGAAGAATCGACTCATAGGTTCCTGTCTGTGACCAGTAATTCTGAAACTCTCCCATCATCATAAGGTTCACTACCGCATTTGGATTATATACATGGTACGTTCCAAGCTGATATCCATCATACCAGCGTTTCACTTCTTCAAATTCCTGCCCATACTTATCACACAGACCCAATACTTCCTCTTCCGTAAATCCAATATAAGAGGACAGGGGTCCAGGGTTCAGCATTGTAAATTGAGTGAAATTGTTAAGTGCTGACTGAGTTTTTAATTTCTTGATGGGAAGGATCCCTGTCAAATACGCAAGGTGAATATACTTGGATGGTTCACTTCCCTTAAACAACCCACGCAGAAAACCAATGTACTCTTCCTGTACCTGCTGATTCAGTGCCTCATCCCGTATCAAAGCATCCCACTCGTCAATGATCACAATAAACCTTTTTCCTGTAGCTGCATTAATACATGATAATGCATCCGGAAGAGAACCGGATATTTCTGAAAGCGCTTCCGGATAATAGCTTCTCAATTCATTTACTGTATTTTTTGTAATAAATGAAACCACCTTTTCGGGACCGCCTGCCGGTTCTATACACCACTGAATATCAAGATGAATCACATCATATTGGTTCAAATGTTTCTTAAAATCTTCTGCGTTACTGATTTCCAACCCTGAAAACAGCTTTTCTGAATCGCAGCCTCTGCTGTAATATGCTGTAAGCATATCTGCTGTGATTGATTTTCCAAACCGGCGCGGGCGACTGTTACAGATGAACTTTGCTGTTGTATCTATAACACTGTTGGTATATTCTAACAGGCCTGTTTTATCTACGTAGATTTTTGAATTCAGCACGTCCTGAAACGCACTGATCTTAGGATTTAAAAACCTTCCCATTTGCCGCACACCCTCTTTCGAAATCATACTTTATGATAAGTTTCTTATTCCCAGTATTTCAAAACGCCATCCGATATACCTACAATTTTATCATTATCCAGTATTGATAGCAAGTTGATACGAAAAATATCCGTTCATTTTTATCACCCTGAACGAAAACAGGCGCGCAAACCCCAAAAAAAGCATCCCCAATAAAGGGGATGCTTTTTATTATTTGTTGTAACATACACTACTTGAGCGAATGCCCATTCGCTTTAGTCGTACAGGTTCTGTGCGATTTCTTCGTCGTTCATGTTGTCAGCTGTATACCACTGGCATCCAGTATCAACATCTTCAACAGCCTCGCCTTTAGCAGCTTTGCAAGCAAGCTCAACAACCTTCTCGCCCATTGCTACAGGAGCCTGGGTGATAGCGCCTAAGAATGTTCCGTCAGCTACAGCAGCTTTGATAACAGCACCGGAGTCAAAACCAACACCGATAACCTGATCTTCGCCAAGGCCGAATTTCTGAAGGTTCTCATTACCAGTTACCATAGCCTCTGCAGAGTGCTGGTTGGAACCATAGATGCAGATGATATCATCTTTGTTTAACAGAGTCTGGCAGTCGATAGCGGACAGCTCAGATGTAACCTGAGAAGGAACTAAGGTCTCGATGATAACTTTTCCGTCATCAACAGACTCAACTGTTGCATCGTTTACATATCTGTCGTTACCTTCCAGTTTAACTGTGAAGCCGTCAGCGATTGCAAGTTCACCGATTTTGTCGATGAAACCAAGACCACGGTTAACAACGGACTCGGAAGTAGCATCCTGGCCCATAACACCGATTCTTACGGAACCTTCTGCGTTAGCGATTCTGTCTTTTAATACTTCATAAGTTTTCTCTGCTGCAAGAGCACCTGCTGCATAGTTGTCGGTAGAAGCGTTAGCAACTACTGCTCCTTCCGGAGCTTCCGGAACACCAGAGTCAAAACCAATGATCGGGATTCCTGCTTCCTGTGCGGATGTAATAGCGTCCATACAAGCGCTGGTATCCAGAGCTGCCAGTGCGATTGCACCTGGTTTTGCGTTGATAGCGGAGTTCAGCATCTGAACCTGGTCAGCGATATCGGATTCGGAGTTTGGTCCAACAAAGTTGATCTTGCATCCTAATTCTTCAGCTTTCTGCTCAGCACCTTTTAATACTGCCTGCCAGTACTGATGCTGGAAACCTTTGGATACGATTTCTACGCTAACATCAGAGTAGTCAGCCTCTGCATGCACGTTCACTGTACCAACCATGCATCCTACCATTGCTGCACATAATGCAACGCTCATTAATTTCTTCTTTGTCATTGTTGTAATCCTCCTTAAGATTATATAGTTTTGTATATGTTAACCTTCCCCAAATTCCGCGGGCGGCACATATCATAATAATTGTATCCCCCGGCATTTACCGGTGCCGGGACCGTGCTTTTTTAAATTCTGTTATCTTATGCTGTTTTCTTGTTCTTTAATACGTCTACAAAGATAGCGACGATCAGGACAATACCTGTGATGATCTGCTGCCAGTTAGCCTGCAGTCCGATGTATGGAAGACCTGTCTTTAACAGAGACATAATGAATACACCGAGAAGAGTACCGGTAACAGTACCAACACCACCATTCATGGAAGTACCACCGATGATCGCACCGGCGATTGCATCAAGCTCCAGACCAGCTCCGGTACCAGGTGCGATTGCCTGGAAGGTGGATGCATAAGCAACACCTGCAAGTCCTGCAAAGAAACCGGAAATGATGTATGCAAGAGACTGATATTTTACTACGTTTACACCGGAAAGACGGGTTGCTTCTTTGTTGCTTCCGATTGCCAGGATATAACGTCCCGGTCTGCTGTGATTCAGGAAAACGGACATTATAAAGATGAAGAGCAATACCAGAAGGAATCCTACAGGAATCATCTTTCCGCCCATCTTCATCTTAAAGATGCTTCTGAACCATCCCTGTTCAGATGCTGCAGGCGGCCAGGTAACACTCATACCACCTGTCAACAGGGAACCAAGACCACGTGTGATCATCATAGTACCAAGGGTTGCGATAAATGGCGGTAAATCCATAACTGCAACAAGTGCTGCGTTCAGGCATCCGATCACAACACCCAGAAGGATTGTTGCAAGAAGGCCAACGCCTACCGGCATTCCAAGTTTGGTGATCAGATGACCGCCAAACAGTCCGTAACATACCATACCAGTACCAATGGAAAGGTCTACACCACCTGTGATCAGGCAGAACGTAACACCGATTGCCATGAAGCTGATATAGTAAGAATAATCGAAAATACTAACCAGTGTCGGATACTGTCTGAAAGCCGGGCTCTTAATGCAGAAGAACAATGCTAATAAAATAATTACTAAAACTACTACGATTTTCTGGGTTCCGATTGCTTTTACAATTGGATTATTGGTAAAAGCATTTCCCTTTTTTTCCTTATTTGCCATCTCTCTTTCCTCCTCCTAATTTCTAAGGGTTGCCGCATGCATGATGTTTTCCTGGGTAGCCTCTGAGATATCGATCTCTCCGGTCTTTTTACCCTCACACATAACCACGATACGGTCACTCATTCTTAAAATTTCTGTCATTTCAGAGGAAATCATGATGATTGACTTTCCTTCTGCTACCAATTCATTCATCAGATGATAAATCTCACTCTTGGCACCTACGTCGATACCTCTGGTCGGCTCGTCAAAAATCAGGATATCACAGTTTCTTACAAGCCACTTGGCGATTACCACCTTCTGCTGATTACCTCCGGAAAGATTTACAACAAGCTGATCCACGTTCGGAGTCTTGGTCTTTAAGGATTCCACATATTTCTGGGCTACCTCTGCCTCTTTCTTCTTATTAATGAAGATTCCGCTCATGAACTCGTCCAGATTAGCCATAGTGGAATTCTCTGCCACACTCTTTCCTACTACGATTCCGAACCTCTTACGGTCTTCTGAAAGATATCCGATTCCACACTTTACTGCATCCATCGGGCTCTTGATATCTACTTTCTTGCCGTTTACATAGATATCTCCGCTCTCCTTCGGGTCTGCTCCGAACAGTGCTCTTGCGGTCTCGGTTCTTCCTGCTCCCATCAGTCCTGAGAATCCGAGGATTTCTCCTTTGTGAAGTTCAAAGCTTACATCCTGCACCATCTTACCAGCCTTTAAGTGGTCTACCTTTAATACCACCGGTGCATCTGGTGCTACGTTGCTCTCTGTCTTCGGATCTTCGTAAATGACACGTCCAACCATCATGTTGATAATGTCATCCTTGGTACATTCTTTTGTGATCAGGGTTCCTACATAGCCGCCGTCACGCATTACGGTAACACGGTCTGTGATGACCTTGATCTCATCCATACGGTGTGATATGTACACGATTCCAAGCTGCTTGTCACGGAGGTCTCTGATAATCTTGAACAGTTCCTCAATTTCTGCCTCTGTCAGAGCTGCAGAAGGCTCATCGAAAATAATGACCTTTGCTTCGTGGGAAATTGCTTTTGCAATCTCGCACATCTGCTGTTTTCCGACGGTCAGATTTCCCATCTTTTCCTTGGGATCAATGTCAATATTCAACTGTCTGAACAGTTTCGCTGCTTCCTCATTCATCTTAGAATCGTTGATGAGCTTTCCGTTCATCATCTCACGTCCGATGAAAATGTTCTGAGCCACGGTCAGGTGGTTCATCATGTTCAGCTCCTGATGCACGATTACGATACCTGCTTCCTGTGCTTCACGCGGACTGCTGAACTCCACTTCTTTTCCTTCATAAGTAATGGTTCCGGAATCTTTGGTATAAATACCAGTGAGAACCTTCATTAAAGTGGATTTACCGGCTCCGTTCTCACCCATCAAGGCAAGTACTTCACCTTTACGGATTTCCAAATCTACATGGTCAAGAGCGTGTACACCCGGAAAAGACTTATCGATTCCTTTCATTGTTAAAATGATTTCACCCATGTCTTCACCTATACGTCCTTTCTAACTATATAATGAACTGATTAATTCTTTCTTCTTCTGCTTCGTACGTCTGCAAATACAGCAAGGAGTACGATGATACCGGTAATAACATACTGGTAATCCTTCTGGAATCCCATTGCCAGGATACCTTCCTGCAAAAGAGAGATGATGAAAACACCGATGATACTTCCGCCGATGGATGCGATACCACCGGACATGGAGGTTCCTCCCATTACACAGCTTGCGATTGCTTCGTTGTTGAAGGTATCACCAAGACCCGGCTGAACGGTTGTGTAACATCCAACATAAGCGATTGCAGCAATACCTGCCAGAGTTCCGCAGAAAACATATGCCAGGCACTCCCATTTTTTTACATCAACACCGGAAAGACGTACAGCTTCTTTGTTGCTTCCGAGACAAAGGATATAACGTCCTGCTTTGGTATTGTTCAGAATCATTGCACAGATAACAGCGACTACAAGAAGTAAAATCAGGCCTGTAGGAATGTCTACACCGCCGACTTTCATTTTCACCAGGTTACGGAACCATCCTGTCGGCTCACTTCCCTGCGGCCAGCTGATGGACTGTGTCTGGGTAAATACAGAACCGATACCTTTTGCAAGCATCATGGAAGCCATGGAAGAAATAAAAGACGGAAGTCCCATATAAGCAACCAGAATACCATTCCAGATACCGAAGAGCATGCCCACCAGGATACATACCAACAATGCTACGATTACCGGAACTCCGTCTTTTACCAGAAGACGTCCGCCGATCAGAGCTGCACAGAACATAACCGGTCCGATGGAGAAGTCAATACCGCCGGTTGCGATTACGAATGTAACGCCCAGTGCTAAAAATCCAAGGAAGTATGCATAGTTTAATGCACTCATGATATTGGCATATCCAAGAATTCTTCCACTTGCGATGGAGAAGATGATATACATCAAGATCATTACTCCTACTAATACAATTCGGTTAAATCCAACTTTCTTCACGAATGGACTGTTTTTAAAATTTTCCATTTCTGTTCCTCCTAATTTCTAAGGGTTGCCGCATGCATGATGTTCTCCTGGGTAGCCTCTGCGATGTCAATCTCGCCGGTCTTTTTGCCCTCACACATAACTACGATACGGTCACTCATTCTTAAAATTTCTGTCATCTCAGAGGAAATCATGATGATTGACTTTCCTTCTGCCACCAATTCATTCATCAGATGATAAATCTCACTCTTGGCACCTACATCGATACCTCTGGTCGGCTCATCGAAAATCAGGATATCGCAGTTTCTGATAAGCCACTTGGCGATTACCACCTTCTGCTGATTACCTCCGGAAAGGTTTACCACAAGCTGATCCACATTCGGAGTTTTAGTCTTTAAGGATTCCACATACTGCTGAGCTACTTTTGCCTCTTTCTTCTTATTAATGAAGATTCCGCTCATGAATTCATCCAGATTAGCCATAGTGGAATTCTCTGCCACACTCTTTCCTACTACGATTCCGAATCTCTTACGGTCCTCGGAAAGATATCCGATTCCACATTTTACTGCATCCATCGGGCTCTTGATATCTACTTTCTTACCGTTTACATAGATATCTCCGCTCTCCTTCGGGTCTGCACCAAAGAGTGCTCTGGCAGTCTCAGTTCTTCCGGCTCCCATCAGTCCTGAGAATCCGAGAATTTCGCCTTTGTGAAGCTCAAAGCTTACATCCTGCACCATCTTACCTGCCTTTAAGTGGTCTACCTTTAACACCACCGGTGCATCCGGCGCTACGTTGCTCTCTGTCTTCGGGTCCTCATAGATGACACGTCCAACCATCATGTTAATGATATCATCTTTTGTGGAATCCTTTGTGATCAGGGTTCCCACATATCCGCCATCACGCATAACCGTTACACGGTCTGTGATAACTTTGATCTCATCCATACGGTGCGATATGTAAACGATTCCAAGCTGCTTGTCACGGAGGTCTCTGATAATCTTGAACAGTTCCTCAATCTCTGCCTCTGTCAGTGCAGCGGAAGGCTCATCAAAAATGATAACCTTTGCTTCATGAGAAATTGCTTTTGCAATCTCACACATCTGCTGCTTACCAACGGTCAGATTTCCCATCTTTTCCTTGGGATTGATGTCGATGTTCAACTGTCTGAACAGCTTGGCTGCTTCCTCATTCATCTTTGCGTCATTGATGAGCTTACCGTTCATCATCTCACGCCCGATGAAAATATTCTGCGCCACAGTCAGGTGGTTCATCATGTTCAGCTCCTGATGCACGATTACGATACCTGCTTCCTGGGCAGCACGGGGGCTTGCAAATTCTACTTCTTTTCCCTCATAGGTAATCGTACCGGAATCCTTGGTATAGATACCTGTCAGAACTTTCATCAGTGTAGATTTGCCTGCACCGTTCTCTCCCATCAGCGCATGGACTTCACCTTTCCTGATTTCAAGGTTTACATGGTCAAGAGCATGTACACCCGGAAAGGATTTATCAATGCCTTTCATGGTTAAGATAACTTCTCCCACTCTTCTCCCTCCATTCTTTTTCAATCTCAACTGTCAATATTATATGTCTTATCTGCACAAATTTTAATGGAATATTTTCTAAAAAAAGGTTAAAAATTTACTGTTGTGTAAAATTTTAACCTTTTCCTGTCAGTACCAGACTTCCATATTCTGTTATTCTTCGCTGTCTTTTTGCTTTAAGTTATTAAAAGGAAACAGCAGTTTTTCAATTTCACTGTCATACATATTTTCAGGAGTCACCAGTTCGCATCCGGAATCCTGATTCTTTTTTACATTTTCGCCTTCCAGGAGATGAATGGTCTCTTCCACTCCCATATATCCCATTCGGAAAGCCTTCTGAACCACAAGCGCCTGAAAAATCCCCTGCTCCATCAGCTCCACGGCTTCCTGGGAGCTGTCCACTCCCACCACCCGGATTCTGTCCTGTGCCCTGGCATCCCGTACGGCTCTGGCAGCCCCTACAGAGGAATACTCATTCATCCCGGCAATCATTTCCAGATCCGGGTATTTTTCCATAAGCTCATTTGTCAGCTCATATGCCTTGTCATAGAATGAATCGCAGTATACAACTTCTTCAATATTGTCTGCCAGTTCGCCAAGGCCTTCCCGAAATCCCGCCTCACGCTCCACAGCAGTGGAAACGCCTTTTACATGGCTTACAATGGCAATTCGGGAATCTTCATCCAGAAGTCTTTTCGCAAACTCTCCCAGCCGCCTGCCAACTTCCATGTTATCCGTGGCCACCGTCAGATCCTGGATTTCTTCTTCTGTATAAGAGTCAATAAAAGTAATATGAGTTCCCTGTTCCTTTGCTTCCTTCAACAGTTCATCCGATTCCGTAAAGCTGGAAGGAGAAAACAGAATCGCATCCGGCTTCTTTTTGATGGCAGCTCTGAGCAGTTCATTCTGCTGCTTCACATCCTGCTCCGCCTCAGGTCCTGTTACCAGAAAATCTGCCCCATATTCTTTTGCCGCCATTCTGGCTCCGGATATAAGGGAAGTCCAGAAATCGTTTGTTCCATCCTCGGTCTTCGGAATGTAGATCAGTGACAGGGGTCTGCTCTTCTTCTGCTGGTGCTGCGCATACCCGATCAGCAGCGTCCCGACTGACAAAAACAGGAATACTGCCACGGAAACCCATTTCTTATACTTATTCATGGCTCACCTCCTGTTTCATAGGAATCGTAATGGCAGCAGCGGTTCCTCTGCCCGGTTCACTTTTATAGGCCATTCCATAATCGTTTCCATAATAAAGCTTCAGACGTTTCTGTACATTGTAAACGCCCACACCATTGGAATGGTAATCTACCTTATGCCTTTCAAAAATATGGGAAAGGGTTGTCGAATCCATTCCCACACCGTTGTCAAGGATTTCGATCACTGCATTTCCATCCTTTTCATACCCGCGTACAATGAGCAGTCCTTTGCTCTCCTTATATTTCAGGCCATGATAGATTGCATTTTCTATAATCGGCTGGAGTACCAGTTTAATGATCTGAACACTCTGAATCTCCGGCTCCACTTCAATGCAAAATTCCAGCTTGTCCTTATACCGCATCTTCTGAATGGTCAGATAGCTTCTCGCGTACTCGATCTCCTGCCCCACGGAAACCAGCTCATCTTCATTGCTGATACTCTGCCGCAAAAGTCTTGCGAGAGATGCCGTCATAAGCACAACTTCCTCATTCTTTTTCCCCTCTGCCATCCAGATAATGGAATCCAGGGTATTATAGAGAAAATGAGGATTGATCTGAGACTGCAGTGCCTTCATCTCACTCTTTCTTTTTTCCTCCTGCTCATGAACATTCTGCTCCATCAGCTCCTGAATGCGGTACGTCATGAGGTTGAAGGTTTTTGTCAGGCTTCCGATTTCGTTTTCAGTGGAAACCTCCACATCCGCCTGGGAAAAATCTCCTTCCTGCACCTTTGCCATGGAATCCCGCAGACGCTGGATCGGCATGGTAATATTTCTCGCGATCATGTTAGACAAAAGCAATGCCACACAAACCAGTGCAATGGCCATGATCACATAAATACTCTGTGCTTTCCTGCTGCCCTTGGTAAGCTCTGCCATGTTCATACAGCCCACAACCGTCCATCCCGTTTTTTCAGATCGGGACAGTGTGTAAATTTTGGCACTGTTTCCGCTTCCCATGGTCACGGTATCTGTCTGCGCATTCATGACAAGCTCAATGTTTTCTGTCTGCAGTTCATTATACAGCTGCTGCTGCTGAGGATGGTAGACAATATTCCCCTCGCCGTCCACAATAAATACATATCCCTTGTTTCCAATGGAGTTCTGGTCACAAAGCTCACTGATGGCGCTGTAATTCAAGTCGATAAAAACGACTCCCTCCTTGCCGCCGCTTCCGGTAAAATTACGGATTCCCCGACTCAGGGTGATCACCCAGGGTCTTTCCCCTTTTATTGCATGCTGCACGTGAGAAGAGGTAAGAACGGATTTGCTGCTGTTTACGGCTTCCTCGTACCAGTTCTGCTCTGCCACATTCAGATACGGATTCACATACTGCAGCCCGCTGTTAAAAAGCCCCTTTCCATCATTGCGTATAATTCCGATATTTTTAATATCATCACGGCTTTTTAAAATCGTGGTGAACTGCTCGATCAGACGTTTCTTATGTCCCATCTCATCCCGTGCATCACCATCCTCCTGATAAAGATACGACTGAGCGTCCTCACTCCCTGAAATCATAGTGGCAATGTTATCCATATATGTAATATAAGAATCGATACTCTGATTCATCTGCCGGATAATAGTCTGCGTGTACACCACAGCATTGTCATAAATAGAGGATCTCGTAAAACGAAGGGATACAAAGGTTACAATCAGCACAGCACACAGCACCAGCAAAGATACCGCAGCAAAAATAGCACTCCGAATACTTTTGAAACGCCTCAGCATAGTACCGGTTCTTTTTTCATATTTCATTTACGCTTCTCCCTGGCATATTCAGTAGGTGTCTTTCCTGTCATTTTCTTAAAGGAAATGCCGAAATAATGCGGGTCCGAAAAGCCCACTTTTTCCGCAATCTCATAATTTTTCAGAGTCGTATTTCCCAGGAGCTCTTTTGCCTTTTCCATCCTTGTACGGACAAGGGCCTCGATAAAGGTTTCCCCCGTCACCTCCTTGAAAATCGTGCTGAAATAACTGGTGCTGATATTTAAATAAGAACAGATACTGTTCAGGCTCACGTCCGGATTCATATAATTTTTCTGAATATAATCAAGCGCCATCGCAGCCTGACGCTGCCCGCTGGAGCTGTTCAGCTGGGACAGCTCGTCAAAAACCTCCTGCACATATTCTTTTACCAGGCCAATGGCCAGCTGGAAAGTTTTCTGGTCCGTAACCTGGCGGATCAGTTCCTCTCTTTTCGCCACATCTCCCTCTTCGTCCTGAGAAACCGCATCCTGGCAGTTTCCTGCTGCACGGATGATCCGCTGAAGGCAGACACAGGCCTGACTTTTTTCTACCATGGCATCCTTAATGTCCTGCTCCATCCTGGCAATTGCGAGATCCACGCCTTCCCGGTTTCCGGTTTTCAGCGCATTTGTCAGATTGTTCAAGGAACTCTGGAGGGAAATCCTGCAGTCCGTGTCTTTTTCTTCCATATCAATAAGAAGATTCCCGCCCAGAAGGTAACGATATCCGATGGCCTTTTCCGCAAGATTATGGGAAAGCAGCAGATCCTGAGGCGTTTTCACCCAGCTTCCGATACCGGCCGAAACCTCTATTCCAATTACGTCCCGGACTTCCTGCTGGATTTCCCTGCAGATCTTCCTGATTTTCCCGGAAAATTCTCTGGAATGATTTCCCATAAAAAGAATACACACACGATTATTTCCTTCCTGATACGCAATCCCCGCATTTTCTCTGGTCACGATCTCATCAGAAACATTAAAGAGAACGAATGCCATGAGTGCACTTTCCTGCCGTTTTTCGACATCCACCTGATAAATATCAGAGTAAAGATCCATGTCAAAAACTGCAACACGATAGGAAGAGGCATCCAGAATGATTCCCATATCTGCCAGCTCATTCAGGCTCTCCTGAACATCCCGTGTGCAGCTCACCAGGGCTTCGATTGCCTTGGAACGGATTACCTGGGCATTCTTGTGATAATCCTGCGAGGTTCTGGTAAGGTTTTCCAGCTTTTTCTTTTCCTTGCGGCGCTGATCCACCTTTTCTTTCATTTTCTCAATGACCCCTCTCAGTTCCATGGCAGTGATGGGTTTGAGCATATATTCGCTTACATTATACTGGATAGCTTTTTTGGCATATTCAAACTCTCCGAAACCGCTGAAGATGACAATTACAATATCCGGATAATTGTCATGAAGAAAATGACTCAGCTCCATCCCATCCATATAAGGCATGCAAATATCGGTGAGCACAATATCTACCTGATGATTTTTCACGAATTCCGCTGCCTGCTGGCCATTTTCACAATCTCCTACCAGCTCACAGTCCATTCCCTTCCAGTCTATATTCTCCCTTATAGCGTCACGTACCAGGATTTCATCGTCTACCAGTAAAATATGATACATAAACTGCAGTCTCCTCTTTTTTCAAACTTCTGTGCTCCTATTATACCCTATACCAAATAGAAGCACAATCCAAATTCGCGGTTACTTTTTCAATAGGCAAATTCCATGTTGTATCTGAAAGCGGTGCGGTGCTATAATGAGGAAAAGTTGATTCGAAAGGGGAAATTTTTTATGAAGATCAGTGATTACGCAACCGGACTCCAGCACCTCGGCATTCCCACAAAAGATATGGCAGAAACGCTTCTTTTTTATTCCGAACTGGGCTTTGAAATTGCCCACGCCACAAAAAACGAGGCTACCGGACAGGCTGTGAACTTTCTGAAACTTGGTAATCTTGTTATCGAAGCCTACGAGAGCGATGACGCTGCCATGTGCTGCGGCGGTATTGAGCATGTTGCCATTGACGTGACAGACATCGAAGCGGTATATGACATCATCTGCAAACGCGATCTGAATACCCTCAATGACGAGATTCACTTCCTGCCTTTCTGGGAAAACGGTGTGAAATTCTTTACCATCGAAGGACCAAACAAAGAAAAGGTGGAATTCAGTCAGTATCTGTAAAGGTCAAAAAGGCTGCTGCCTGATGATTTTTGAATCAACCGGGCACCAGCCTTTTTCATTATTTAAATTTTTATGGAGATATCTTATTACATAAAACCCTATTTTACGATCACGCCATCTTCATCCCACAGGTCATGCCAGTCTTTTGCACCTTCCCACAGAAATACATGTCCTTTGATCAGACGATTGTTCTTATCCAGAGATTTGATGGTTTCCATTTCCTCCTCTGTCAGCGGGTCCTCTGTAACACATTTCAGATTCATCGTGTAGTTTTTCTCCTTGAGCGAGAATGGGATAGGAGATTCTCCTCTCTGAACAGCCCATTTGATGCAGATAACAGCCGGATGTACTCCATGAGCCTCTGCGATTTTTTTCAGCTCCGGAAGCTCAATGTCTGCGATATCCTCCGGCATCTTGTCACGCTCCGGTCTCTCCGGGGAACCAATCGGGCAGAATCCCACAACTTCGATTCCATGAGCTCTGCAGTAGTCAAAAAGCTCAGGCTGCTGGAAGCAGGGATGCAGTTCCATCTCGATTGCTGCCGGTTTGATTCTGCAGAGGGGAAGCACAGCCTCCAGCTTCGGGATGGTCATATTGGACATTCCGATATGTTTCGTAAGGCCCATGTCTACCAGTCTCTCCATCTGTCTCCAGGTCTTCATAAAACGCTCCACGGTAAACGGCTTGGAATCCGGATTTCTGGCATCCACATCACAATGAGGTGCATGATAGTTTGGAAATGGCCAGTGTACATAATACATATCCAGATAATCAAGCTTTAAGTCTTTCAGTGTTTTTGCGCAGGCAAGCAGAACATCTCCGTCCCCGTGCATATCGTTCCATACCTTGGAAGCAATAAACAGTTCTTCTCTTTTTACAATGCCTTCTGCAAAAGCGTCCGCAAATACCTTTCCGATCATATCCTCGTTGCCGTAGCAGGCAGCACAGTCAAATGAACGGTATCCCACACGAATCGCACCTGCCACGGATGCAGCTACCGCATCCGGGTCTGCATGGTCACTTCCAAAAGTTCCCATACCAACAGCCGGCATTTTCGCCCCTGTATAAAGGGTTCTCTGTGGAACTGTACTCGGATCAATAAATGTCATAACAAAGCCCTCCTTTTACATTCCTGTTATCTTATCTTTTTTATATTTATTTTTGGAAGAAGCTCTTCCATATCTTCTTTCACAAAAAATCCGGTTTCCAGCCTCATGGCATTGGCAGCGGAAATAGCGCTGGCCAGCCGGATGGTCTCCTCCATGGAAAGCCCTCTGGACATTCCCACTGCAAAGCCTGCGATCATGGAGTCTCCGCAGCCCACGGTATTCACCGCCTCAATTTTCGGCACCTTCACATCGTAAACACCCTCCTGGCAGGAGACAAGAGAACCTTCTCCTCCAAGGGAGATCACTACGATCTCAATACCATCATCGTGAAGATCTCTCGCCGCGCGCAGAAGTGCTTCCCGGCTGTTCATGGGCCTTCCTGTCAGGGCACGGATTTCGTCAATGTTTGGTTTTATCATGGTCGGACGCTCCAACAGGCATTCTTCCAGAAGCTTTCCGCTGGTATCCAGAAGCACTGGTTTTTTTTCTTCTCTGGCTGCACGGATCATACTCTTATAAAGAGCAGCCCCGGCACCCTGAGGAGTACTGCCGGAAATGGTCACCACTCTGCATTCCGGCAAAATGGAGGTGAACTTTTTCAGAAGCCTGCTGCAGTCTTCCTCTGTCACCGAAAAACCCGGTTCCAGAAACTCTGTCTGCTGATGATTTACCTCATCCCAGATGTTGATACATGTACGGCTTTCCCCTTCGCACCATACGAATTCACTTCGGATGCCTCTGGCCTCTACACGTTCCGAAATAAACTTTCCGGAATGTCCGCCCAGAAAACCAGTGGCTGTCATTTTTTCCCCGGCAATGGATGCCACACGCGCCACATTGATCCCCTTTCCGCCGGCGTTAGCCGCACAGGATTTTACACGGTTTACATTGCCAACGCCAAACCGCTCCACCACATATCGCTTGTCAATAGCGGCATTGGCAGTTACTGTTAAGATCATATTTCCTGCTCCCTTAGTCTTCATTCATCAGAAGAATTTTTCCCTTTACAAGGCCAGGCGTCTTATAAAGCTGGAAAGCCTCCTGGGCCTGGCTCATAGGCATTTTTTTATAAATAAAGCCCGGATCGAATTTCAGCTGTCCCGTTGCAAAATAATGAGCAGTCAGATCCCACTCTTTTCCCGGGAAAGGAGAACTGTAGGACATCCAGGAGCCAGTCAGCTTAAATTCCTTACGGTTCATATTCTCCCACTGCTTTGGCGTAAAGTTAAGATCCACATGAGGAGTTCCGATAAAGCAGACGTGCGCCTTATTTGCTGCAAGCTCAAAAGCCATATGCATGGTAGGAACCTGTCCGGCTGTCTCATAGACAAAACCGTATCCTTTTCCGCCGGTGATTGCCATCGCTTCTTCCATATAATTTTCCTTCGTGGTGTCAATTACCTCGTCTGCTCCAAGACGTTTTGCCAGTTCCAGACGTTCCTGACTGATATCGAATACCACAACCTTTTTGGAACCGAAAATTTTTGCCCACTGCATGGTAAACATTCCGATGGTTCCACCGCCTAAAATTGCCACATACTGGCCGCCCTGGTAATCGTTCTGCAGAAGTCCGTGAAGGGCTACGGTAGACGGCTCAAACATGGCACCCTGCTCATAGGAGATCGATGGATCAAAAGGAATGGCATTCTGCTCCGGGATCACCACGTAATCCGCATTGCTTCCCTGCTCTCTGGAGCCAATAAAGCTGTAATGCTTGCACAGAGAAAAGTTTCCGTTCTGACAGTCATCACATTTCATACATGGAAGAAGCGGTGCTCCTGAAACTCTCTGTCCTGCTTTCACCTTTGTGACGCCTTCTCCCACTTCCACTACATCGCCGGAAAATTCATGTCCCAGTACGATAGGATAAAAGTGAACGCCGTTATGTAATACACGCGGAATATCGGAACCGCAGATACCGGAAGCTTTTACCTTAATTTTCACATAGCCCGGTTTCACCTGTGGTTCTTCCACTTCCTGGTAACGTACGTCCTCATTTGCTACTACAACTGCTGCTTTCATAACTATTATTTCCTCCTTGGATCAGAAAGGGAAATCCTTTCTGAAATGATAAACCAATCTGTTTCCTGTTCACTGCGGCTTTACCATCAGGTCTTTCAGATTTTCATAAAGCTTCCGATAGGTATCGTAGTTCCGGTCGTATATTTTCCGATTGTCAGGATTCGGCTCATGGCGTCTCGTTTCTTTCACCGTCAGAGACACTGCCTCCTCATAGCTTTCGTAAAATCCCACGCCTACGCCTGCCAGAATCGCCGCCCCCAGGGTAGTCGCCGTATCAGAAGAAGGCACCACAACAGACTTCCCTGTTACATCAGCCTTGATCTGCGTCCACAAAAGGGAATTTGCTGAACCTCCCATAGCACGAAGGACCTCGACTTCTGCACCGGCTTTTTCAGCTGTTTCCAGATTGTGGCGAAGAGCAAAGGCAACGCCTTCCATGCAGGCCCGAACCATATGCCCCTTCGTCTTTGCGAAATCCAGTCCGTAGAACACTCCCTTTGCGTATGGATTCCAGATTGGGGAACGCTCTCCTGACATATATGGTAAAAATACGACTCCGTCACTTCCGGGTGCAATTTTTTCTGCAATCTCGTTCAGCTGTGTCAGAGAAGACTTCCCGGAAGCTTCCTTCCGGGCTCTCTCATAGTCCGCAAATTCCCGTTCGAACCACCGCATGACACCGCCGCCTCCGGTGGTACCTCCCTGCAGAAGCCACTGTCCCGGAACCACATGAAATCCCAGGATCAGCCTTGGATCCGCTTTATAGGAGTCCATACAGATACTCATGCCTCCTGCCTGACCACCCTGCTCCTGTGTTTCTCCCGGATGGATCACCCCTGCTCCCAGAGTTCCGCAGGCTGCATCCAGACCTCCGGCCACAACCGGTGTTCCCACAGCAAGGCCGCACTGGGCAGACGCAGTTTCTGTCACCGTCCCCACCACCTTATCGCATGATACGATTTCCGGCAGGAATTTGGCAGGAATCCCAAGCTTTTCGCACATTTCCTGATTCCAGGTACCATTTTTCATGTCAAAACAATGAAGCCCATAGCCCTGTGACAGATCCTGACTCAATGCTCCTGTCAGCCGATAAGCGATATAGCTGTTGGACTGCAGGATTTTATCAATTTTCTCATACACCTCCGGCATATTTTCCTGATACCAGAGAATTTTGGCAGTGGTGTAGGATGGCTGAAGAGAATTTCCTGCCACCTGAAAAATTTTCTCTGCCCCCACTTTCTCATTCAGCCAGTCGCAGATTTCCTGTGCCCTGGTATCCATCCAGATAGGGGTGTTGGTCAGTACATTTCCTTCTTTGTCAACCGCAATCGCAGACCAGCTCTGTCCGTCAATTCCCACCCCGGCAATCTCTTCTGCCGGGATATCCCCCTGCTTCAGGCATTCCCGGGTGGCCTTGCATACAGCATCCCACCATTCTTCCGGGTTCTGTTCTGCCCATCCTTCCCGGGGATAGTAAACCGGATAATCCCCATTTGCGGAAGCTTTTACCTTTCCTTCCCGGTCAAACACCGCAACTTTACAGGCGCTGGTTCCAATATCAATTCCCAATAAATATTTCTTTATCATCTTCTCCTCCTCAGATTCTTCCTATGGATTTTCCCATAAAAATCTCTGTCTGAAGCTTCTCTGTAATCCCTTCCGATGCTCCCTGCTCCTCTTTCGAATTTTCCAGGCGCTCCAAAATGATCCTTGCCACTTCCCTGGCAATTTTTTCCGTAGGCTGGGAAATGATCGTAAGCTTCGGGCTGCATGCACGGGCAAACTGCAGGTTGTCAAATCCAATCATGGAGAGATCTTCCCGCAAATGAATTCCCATTTCATTCACACCGATAACAGCACCCATCGTCATTTCATAATTCGTCACAAATACAGCTGTCATATCCGGATTATTCTTTACCAGTGTCTCTATGGCACGTACACCGCCCTGTATGGTATAATCCCCATAATAAATCAGATTTTCCTCCACCGGAATTTCATGTTTTTCCAGGGCGCTGCGGTATCCCGACAGACGCTCCCTGGCTGTGGAGATATCTTTTGGTCCGGCAATGATTCCAATCTTTCTGTGTCCGTTTGCAAAAAACAATTCCATGGCATCTTCGGCTGCTTTTTCATTATCCACCAGCACACAGTCACAGGAGAGCCCTTTGATCCGTCGGTCGATCAGTACGATTGGCTTTCCGGTCTTTTTGAACGCTTCCAGGTGGCTTCCGCTGCCGTTCACCGGCATATTGATGATACCATCCACTCTTTTTCTGACGAGGAATTCGACTGCCTCTTTTTCCAGTCTTTTGTCTGTCCGGCAATCGCATACAATGGTCGCATAGCCGTGGTTTCGCAGAATATCTTCCATCCCGGTAATAATTTCCGTACAGAAAATATTGTTCAGCTCCGGTATGACGACTCCCACTGTCTTGGTGGCATTCGTCTTTAACCCACGGGCAACCTCATTCACTTCATAATGCAGTTCCTGGATGGCTTCTTCAATTTTCGCCCTGTTCTTTTCCCGTACATTTCCCCCGTTGAAATAAGAGGAAATGGTGGCCAGACCAAGTCCTGTTCGCCTGGCAATGTCCTTCATCGTTGCCGCCATACCATCACTCCCGGCTTTTATTCTGCTTTTCCATCGCAGCCGCATACCTTCATGCGTGCCATTACCAGTTCTTTTACTGCTGCAATTCCCGCTTTTCCATATACCTTCGGGTCAAATACTTTCTCATCTTCCAGAGTCTCTCTCACGGCCTTGCTGTATGCTGCTCTAAGCTCTGTGGCAAAATTCACTTTGCAGATACCGCGTCTTACGCAGTCCATAACATCCTCATCGGTCAGACCGGAAGCGCCGTGGAGAACAAGAGGAATGTCCACTACTTCACGGATCTCGCTAAGGCGTTCCTTATCCAGAACCGGTGTACCAACATAGAAGCCATGCGCTGTTCCGATTGCCACTGCAAGAGAAGTAACACCTGTACGCTCCACAAACTCTTTTGCCTGCTGCGGATCTGTATTGGTATCTGCTACTGCTTCCAGATCGTCTTCTTTGCCGCCTACCTTACCAAGCTCTGCCTCGCAGGGAATTCCCATAGATGCCGCCACATCTGCTACTTTTTTGCTCACTTCAACATTTCCTTCAAAGTCAAGCTTGGAGCCATCTATCATAACAGAAGTATAACCTGCTTTTAATGCTTTCATAGCCAGGTCAAAGCTGCTGCCGTGATCCAGATGCAGGCATACTGGAACGGATGCCTGTGCTGCTTCTGCTGCGACAATCGCACAATATGTGTCAAGCGTTCCATATTTGATGGTGGACGGAGTCGTCTGAATCATCACAGGGGCTTTCAGCTCCTCAGCAGCCTGAATAATGGCTTTCACCATTTCCATATTCTCTGCATTAAATGCACCTACTGCATAACCGCCCTTCTGGGCTTTTAATAACATTTCTTCTGATGTAACAAGTGGCATCTCATTTGTCCTCCTTAATTTTTTGGAAACCGAAACGTTTCTGTTTTGTTTAATAATAACTCCTCTATCTTCATATGTCAACCGTAAATTTTTCATCTTTTCTCGGAAAATATTACCTTGAAAACAGCCTGAAACAAAGGTAAGTTATAAGATAGGATTGTATCAGATTCTACAAAAACAGAAGGGAGAAACAAAAACTATGTTAAAAGGAATTCCTGAAATATTATCACCAGAGTTACTGAAGGTTTTATGTGAAATGGGTCACAGTGACCGTATCGTAATCGCAGACGGCAATTTCCCGGTTGAATCCATGGGTAAAAACTGCAAGGTCGTACGCTGCGACGGCCACGGAGTACCGGAGCTTCTGGATGCTATCCTTACCGTAATTCCGCTGGATACTTATGTAGAGCATCCTGTTAACCTGATGGAAGTTATGCCAGGGGATAATGTAGCCACCCCAATCTGGGATACATACAAAGAAATCATCGCAAAGCATGATGAAAGAGGTGCTTCCGCAGTTGGAAATATCGAACGTTTTGCTTTCTATGACGAAGCAAAGACCGCATACTGCATCATTGCCACCGGTGAAAAAGCAGTTTACGCAAATGTAATGCTGCAGAAAGGTGTAGTCATCAACAAATAATTTATGGGATGATCAGAGCCTCCTGTTCTGATTTTTATACACACATATTCAAAGAGTTCAAAAAGAGCACCTCAAATGAGGTGCTCTTTTTGTATGATTTCATTTATTTGTTATCTTTATTTTTCTTTTTCAAGAGAACTCCGACAACAATCAGTGCGATCACAATCAACGCAATCAAGATCCAAATGACAGGATTCTGAACCCAGGAAGTACTTTTCACTTCTGTGCTGGATGCTTCTTTGTCATCTTCTGCTTTTTCAGCAGGAGTTGCTTCTGTAGTAGGGACCGGCTCCTCTGTAGGTGCAGCAGTTGCCGCCGTTGTAGGTGTTACCTTTTCAGTAGGAGTTGCAGTAGCTTCTGCAGCCTCTGTAGCCGTTGGCGCTGCTGTTGGTGTAGATGTCGGCTCTGTTGTAGGAGTGGCAGTCGGCTTCGGAGTAGCGGTTGGCTTTGGTGTAGGGGTAGCGGTTGGCTTCGGTGTAGGAGCAGCCGTTGGCTTTGGTGTTGCGGTCGGTGCTGGTGTCACAGTCACATTGCCTGATTTTCCGGTCTCTTCAACCTTTGTTTCCTCCACATCATTTCCTGTGTCTGATACCATATCGACTGCAGAAACTTCTGTACCGGTAGCAGTATTGATGTTCACCCATCCGGAAACTCCGTTGTAACTTGTCTCTCCCCACACGCCATCCTTTCCTGTATCAACTTCACTGGAAACGGATAACTGCTGTCCATTGGCAATCTCTGTTGCCCCGGTTACTGTTCCGTATTTCTTTCCCGGTCCTTTATACAAAGAAACAGAACCGTCTTTTGCATTTACCGTAATATCGTAATCTGCATCTTTTCCACCGTAAAGGCTGTATTCAGACTGAATCGCTTCTGAAAGGGTAGCCGGCTTCAGATCATCCATAAGAATAAAACCGTGCATTCCCTGATACTGTGCATAAGCCCACAGCTTACCATCATCAGATTTTTTCTCTCCTTCTACATGGATAGCTGTACCATTGGGGATCAGTTCTTCATTTAATTTTGAGCTGTCAAGTCTTGGTTCAGAAAAGATATCCACTCCTCCGTCCCTGGACTCCACGATCATATAATAATCGGTCTTATAATCCACATTCTGCGGTGTTCCGGCATCTGCCCATACCCCAATCGTCATACACAGGCTCAGAAGCACTGCAAGAAAAATGCCAATCTTTTTTCTCATAATAATCCCCTTCAATTTCTTTTTTACAAGATCTATTCCCTAAAGCGACCTGATTCGCATAAGAAACCTATTTTTATGCTATATTTCCTATTTTAGCACGGTTTTCAAAAGATGCAATCTTTTTTTGCAGATTTTTCCTGTTTATTTCTGTATAAAATAAAAAACACTGCCGCATCTGTGATTTTCTCATCATGGATGCGGCAGCAGCTTTTTTATATGACGGGATATGTGCCATAAGCACATATCCCACATGTAATCAATTATTTATAAAGAGGTCCGTAGTTCTTGCAAGCTCTGAAGTCTGCGCCTTCTTTGTCCATGCCGAATGCATTCCAAGCTGCCGGACGGAAGATTTTTTCTTCTGGTACGTTGTGCATGCAAACCGGAATTCTCAGCATAGAGCACATGGTGATCAGGTCTGCACCAATGTGTCCATAGGAGATTGCACCATGGTTAGCGCCCCAGTTGTTCATTACATCGTAAGCAGATTTGAATGCGCCTTCTTTGCCATCGCATCTCGGTACAAACCATGTACATGGCCATGTATAGTCAGTACGTTTCCACAGCGGATCAGAGATTTCTTCCGGAAGATCCAGAGTCCATCCTTCAGCGATCTGAAGAACCGGTCCAAGGCCTTTTACAAGGTTCAGACGAATCATAGTTGCAGGCATCTGTGCTTTGGTCTCAAATCTGGAGGAGAATCCGCCGCCACGGAAGTATCCGATATCAGCAAAGTTCCAGGTAGTGTTTTTCATGATAGCATCCTGATCTGCCTCTGTAACTTCATACCATGGTTTCATAACGGAATTTCCGTTTTCATCTTTTGCCGCACCGTTTGCATCCAGACAGCATGCGCCGGAGTTGATCAGATGGATAAATCCGCCGTTTTCCTTTGCGATTCCTTCCAGTTCATATCCGGTAACTCTCTTAACAGCCTCTGGGCTCCAGTATGTACGAACGTCTGCGAACATCTGAGCACGATTGGTAAGGAGTTTCATAAACAGCATTCCAAGACCGTTCAGAACGTCATTCTCTGTAGCAAGGATGTACGGCTCTCTTGCTCCGTTCCAGTCGAAGGATGTATTCAGAACTGCTTCTGCAAAGTCGCCGTTTGGATAGAAGTCTGTCCACTGTCTCTGTCCCTGGAAGCCAGCAGCGATTGCATTGTGTCCAACCATCTCTTCCTCGCGTCCTTCCGGAAGATTCGGGTTGCCGTTCATCAGGTCTTTGATGATAACTGCCATCTTAACAACAAACTCGAACTGCTCTTCTTTCTTCTCATCACTCATCTGCAGTTCTTCCGGGTTCTTGTCAAAGCCGATGATGCATTTTTCTTTTGCCCATGCAAGAGCTTTCTGGTATTCAGCCTCATCATAAATGCCTTCTGTCATACGACGGATGATCTCAACCTCATCAACAGATTCTACACGCATTCCAAGGTAGGACTCGATAAAGTCAGAGTCAATAATGGATCCGCCGATACCCATACAGATGGATCCGATCTGTAACCAGGATTTTCCTCTCATGGAAGCAGCTGCAACTGCTGCACGTCCGAATCTTAACAGTTTTTCTTTCACATCTTCCGGAACTGTTGTATCATCAGCATCCTGAACCTCATGTCCGTAAATACCGAATGCCGGAAGACCTTTCTGTGCATGAGTAGCAAGAACAGATGCCAGATATACAGCGCCTGGTCTCTCTGTTGCATTAAAGCCCCATACAGCTTTGATGGTCTGAGGATCCATATCCATTGTCTCAGAACCATAGCACCAGCACGGAGTAACAGTAAGAGTGATGTCAACGCCTTCTTTTCTGAATTTGTCAGCGCAAGCTGCAGATTCTGCAACACGTCCGATTGTTGTATCAGCGATAACAACCTTTACAGGCTCGCCATTGGAATATCTTAAATTCTCTTCAAATAATTTTGCAGCTGATTTAGCCATGTTCATGGTCTGCTCTTCCAGAGATTCACGAACCTTTAATGCTCCGCGACGGCCATCAATCGTAGGTCTGATACCGATTACCGGGTAGCTTCCAATTAATCTGCTTTCTGCCATAATTACAAATTACCTCCTAATAATTATATAATTTCGTTCTGCAGGATTTCTCTTCAAATCCTTATGTTTGTATTATACGATTGAAAAAAAGAAATTACTTGTGTTATAATAGCAAATAATAGTACAATATTCACTTTTTCTGTCGAAGATGTAAAAAATCTATAAACTTTAAAGAGGAGGTGATTCTTTGCATGATTTAGACCGTAACGAAGACCGCAGAAGAGGAACCTATGAGTTTCCTTTTGAGTTTCATCATATTGATGCCAGTCACCCAAGATACGTGATGTCCTACCACTGGCACGTGGAATATGAAATCATTCGCATCCTGAAAGGGCAGCTTACTGTCACTTTAGACGAAAAAAGTTTCACAGCATGCGCTGATGATGTAATTTTTATCCATAGCGGGGTCCTTCATTCGGGAATACCGGATGACTGTATTTACCAGTGCATCGTTTTCGACATCAATGCTTTTCTGAAGCTGAATTCTGTCTGTGCAGATTATATGCAGAAGATCATTCACCAGGAGGTCATGATCTATCATCATTTTACGAAAAAGCAACCGGAAATTATTCAGATTGTAAATAATCTCTTTGATGCCATGTGGAAACATTCCAATGGTTACGAAATGATTGTGATTGGACAATTTTACCACTTTTTCGGTTTAATTTTTGGCAATCATTACTATCTGGACAACATTCCCAAGGCCCGCCGGGATTACAAACGTATTTTGCAGTTAAAGCAGGTGGTGGAATTTATTGAAAAGAATTATGCCAGCCCAATCACCCTGCAGCAGCTTTCCGCATCTGTATCCATGTCGCCCAAATATTTCTGTCGTTTTTTTTCAGAGATGACGCATCAGACTCCTATGGATTATCTGAACCGCCAGCGCATTGAACAGGCCTGTTACCAGCTTTCCACTACGGATGATTCCATTACGGAAATCGCTTACCGCAATGGATTTAATGATTTAAGCTACTTTATCCGTACCTTTAAAAAATACAAGGGAACCACACCAGGAAAATATAAAAAGCGCTGCTAATCCTTCACAACATGTCCGAAAATACGAAAGCCTCTGCAGATTTGCAGAGGCTTAAGGTCCGAATGGACGAAGATGCCAGGTTTTCTTCTGAAAAACCTGGCTGCTTTCGCATAATATGATGAATTACGCTGAAAAATTTATTGACAATACATTATCTTTTATGTATCTTATTTTTTCCATATTTTCTCTCTGTATTTTATTCGTTCTTCTTTTTTTCTTTCGCTTATTATATTCTATCAAATAGTTCTAAAAAAAACAACAAAAAGAAAACCATTTATTCTTGTATATTTCGACGGCGTACTGCAAAAAAAGGAGTGCACAAAGCACTCCTTTTTCATTTCTCTGTTTTACAACACTTCGTTTAATACGGAAAGTCCGTATTCTGCCAGGCTGTTATCCTCCTCGCCGGTACCACCGCTGACTCCCAGTCCTCCGATAATGGTATCACCCACTTTAATCGGAACACCGCCGCCAAAAATAACGATTTTGCCGCCATCCATCTTATCCACACCATAGAAGGTTTCGCCGGGCTGAGCCAATTTGGAAAGTTCCATTGTGGACATTTTTACAGCTACGGAGGTATAGGCTTTCTTTAAAGCAACGTCAAAGCTTACCAGAAACGCACCGTCCATTACATGTACCGCAATAGGATTCCCTTCCGGACCACAGATTGCAATGACTGCTTTCTTTCCACGCCTGTTTGCTTCCTGCTCGATTTTCTCAATGAGGCGTTTTGCGCTCTCCAGAGTGATTCTGCCCTGGATTCCCATGCGTTTTAATACTTCCTGGATGACAGCTTCGTCAGCTGCTGCTTTTGTAGTCTGCTCCATTGTCATACCCTTTCCTGCAGTCTGTGTTCCTCTGACAGCTTCTGCAACAGCCGGAGTGGTCTCCGTCTCTTTATTGGCACCTATTCCCGCTTCTTTGGCATCTGCATATCTGGCAAGAACATACAGATAATCTGCCAGACGATTCATGTATTTTTTCGTTCCGGTGTCTGTTCCGAATTTTACACTGACAGCCGCGAGAGCTCGTTCTGCTCTTCTCGCCACCGTACGTGCAACATCAATCTCTGCGGAAAGCCTGCATGCACCAGGAAGGATAAATTTTTTCGGACGGTCAAACAATGCTTCCATGCGGTCGATTTCTTCCTCCAGAAGCTCTGTCTTATCATCACTTATCTTGTATTCCCTGTTGTATGGATCAGCTACTCCTGCCATTATGGTAATGAGAGTTGCCTGGATTTTCTCCAGAAAATGGATGATATCTCCGTCACTCAGCATGGTCTTCACCACACCGATATGGCTGGTCAGCTCATCTATGGTCCCTACAAGCTGGATCCTGTCATCCGACTTGGAGACATTTTTCGTATGAACAAGGCTCGTGGTGCCTTTATCCCCGCCCTTTGTGTATACATTCATAACGGCTATCCTCCAAAACTAAATCACCGGTTTAAACGGCATCTTTTTAATCGCTCTTGCACTGTTTGCCCCAAGATTACGACATTGCCAGAAGCGGGGCATGTTCAGCTCAAAAACATTTCTTCCTTTGGGAAGGCGTTCCATCTGCATTGCCAGACGCGCTCCCGTGATTCCGACTCCAGAGCCCAGCATGGATTCCTTTGCAGCCTCAAAGGCAAGCGTATCCAAATCTCCCTCATGGGATGAGACCTGGTAAAGTACACCCTCTTCCTCGATTCCTGCGCATACTTCCCGCAGAAGATCTTCGTCCGGCTCATTGGTGTAAATAATGATTGCAGGCTTATTAACTACCATGCTCTCCTCCTGCCATCTGTAAACAGAAAGCATCTGTTTACTTACCATGGCGTATCTCTATCACTCTTATCTGTCGCTCAGATAAGACAATAACAATCCTGTGGCAACTGCATTTCGCGGTCCCTCGCAGCCACGGATATTTCCACGGCCGCAGACAATGCGGTATTCAGAAAGAGCTTCCATCAGCATCTCCGGAATCTCAAAGTCTTCGGCAGACCCGCCAACCAGCACCACGTTTGGTATTTTTCGTAAATCATGTTCCGGTGCAACTGTACGCAAAGCTCTGATGGCATTTCGTACAAACACTTTCTTCTTCGCATCCCTTCTCACTTCCAGAATGCGCTCCATAGGAATGTCTTCCTCAACCTTCAGCATCTCGCCCGGAGCAAGGAGCACCACATGCCCATAATACCTCGGATCAATGGAATCCTCGAAAAACTGCATAGCGCCGTTTTCCAGACGCATATGAAACAGGCTCTCCACTTTTCCCATAGGATATTTTTTAATCTGTTCGGCTGTCACACGGCTGTGAAGTCCCAGTTCTGTCTGAATCAGCATGGAAACAAGTTCGCCGGCACCTGCCTGATGCGTCGTTCGCACACTTCCATCCGGCCCCAGAACCGCCGCATCTGTAGACCCGCCTCCCATATCCAGAATGGCAAGGGGAAGCTTTGTCCCCGGTGTGGTCATTGCACCAAGGGATGCCATGACAGCCTCCACACCTGCTACCACAGCCTTTATATGAAGTTCACTTTCCAGACGCTTTGCAATCTGCTGCATGGGAAGATGCTGTGTCTTTACCATAGCGGCAATTCCCACTGCCTTTTCCATACAGGTTTCTCCTGCAAGAGAACCGGATATCTCCACCGGTGCAAGGGTATCGACAGCCAGGATATCTGTAATCCGGATATGATTTTCCTGTGACTGAGCCACATCCGCCATACTGGTCTTGATCCGGTTCAGCATATTTCCTACATTCGTATCCTGCTGACCGTCAATATCACGGATTTCACCGGCATCCGTCAGCGTCTTCATAATATCATCTGCTCCGGCATCAATATTCACGCATAAATCCTGATCACCGTGGAAGGTGATCTCACCAGCCGGAAGGACATTCTCCCTGATGTTTCCGTGAGGGGTCTTAATGACCACTGCACTCCGTTTTCCAACAAGGCTCTTTGCAATAGGAGTGACTGCTTTCGTTTCCTCTGCATTCAGCCCCAGAAGAGTGGCAATTCCATAAGGATTGGAAAGCATCCGAATCGTAGTCCCGGGAAGTGCCACCTCAATGGCAGCCAGCTTTCCCTCGGGAATCTTACTGATATGGCGTACTTCATCCACAATCGGGATTGGTCTGTTCAGTCGGTTCTCCACAAGAACAGCTTCATCTGCCTGGAGGATCAGCCCTCTGATGTCAAGCTCAGGAATATGCTGATTCATTCTTGCAGCAACCTCTTCATAGGAAAATTTATTGGACGCGGCAATGATATAGGCTGTACCCGGTTTTCCCTTCCAGATATTTTCCAGAAGAAGGAGTTCTCCTACCGCTTCCCCTGCACCTGCAGGCGTGGAAGGATTGTGTCCGATCATAGAGGATTCCGTGATAATGGTCTCCGTAATGGTCTCCATTGCCGTATCACCAATAACAGGAGCCGCTTCATTCAGGCGCACCAGATCAAGGGCACTCAAAGGCTGATGAATCTTATCCATTGCCTCCAGAAGAGCCGCCTTAATCCCGTGAACATTCGGAATGGTTCCCTTGGTTCCGGTTGTCATACGGGAAGCGCTTGAGAGGAAATGGAATTTTCCATTGTCCTCCACGCCTCCGATACATACTTCAGTTGTGGAATTTCCTATGTCAACACCAGCAATCAGTTTCAAAGAAGAATTCCCCTTTTTTCATAAATTTCTGCAGCTTCCAGTACCAGCTTTGCACAGTGTGGTGCATGATACTTTTCCAAAAGCTCCTGCGCGATCAGAAGAAGCTCGCGTTTTGTGGAGCGGTTTGGACGAAGCTTGTTGTACATATTCAAAATCACATCGTCAGGAACATTTACCAGCTCAGCGGCACGATCAAAGTTTGCCTCCATCTGGGGATTGTCAGCCTCAGCTGCAACCTGTCCCTGCCGTTTCAACATTTCAGAAGAGATTTTAATATCTTCTGCTGTAACATTGCCGCGCTTTACCTCATCAAGGGTAATCTCAGAAAGTTTCTTTCCGGTCTTGGAGGTAATGGTATCGGCTTCGTTGCGTCCTAAAGGATAATTGCTCATCTTGTGCCCTCCCATTCAATCATGCCCATTTCCGGGTCAAGCTGCTCTGTCTCAATAATATGCATAAGAGCTGCCTTTACCTGGTATTTTGCACGAACCATAGGGTCGTTGGTACACTCGATGGGTGTTACCTTTTCCCCTTTTACGTATTTTGCAGCATTTCTGCCGATCTTACGATAAGTGTCGAGATCCATCAGCGGTGCCTGTGGGAAAAGCTCAAGGTTTGACAGCGGATACAGGTCTTTCTGGTGAATTACCGTTGTACCCTTTGACTGGATTCCGATACCGATTCCGGAACCGGAAAGCTTTGCTGCCTCCAACGCCATGAAGCCCACATCTGAGGTATCCAGAACCTTCACAACACGTGAAGTCATGCCTTCCTCCTCAATGCCTGCTTTCACATTACGAAGCACGTCATCCAGCGGAATTCCGCCCATGGTGGCGTTGATCTCTGTCTGGAAAGCTGCCCCTACACCGATGACAACTTCTTTAGGGTCAGTTCCTTTTGCGGCTTTTGCGGCTCCTGCGTAGGAACGCTTCGGACGCATTCTCGTTCTTCCGGCAAGACCGGAAGTGCCTGCCGGTGAACTGCTTCCGGCATCCGATGTGGTCTGGGGCTGTGCATTTTTTTTCTGCAACTGCTCCACGACCGCTTTGGTAATGGCCTGTATCAGTTGATCATTCATCTCCATGGCACAGCCTCCTAAAATTCATTTACATTAATTCTGTGAGGAATTGCTTTGATTTCCTCCCAGCGTTTTCCTGTTACACGATATCCGGTTCCGGGGCCCATGTAGTCGTTCGGAGTATTCACACCGGACATTACCTGGAAATTCTCATCCAGAATCGCTGCGGTATGCATATAATCTCCGATCACACGCTGTTTCAGCATGTTCAGAATGCTTTGAGCAAGCTCTTCAAAGCCACTCTCTGCAAGAGCCTTTACCACATCAATTCCGGTAATGCCTCGCTTCATCAGGTCATCTGCTGCCATAATGTCTGCTGCGGAATCACGGTTTAAAGTGTCCTTACTTCCATGTGCGTAGGTAACTGCCTCCACCTGCTCATCTGTGATCTCGGTGAGTCCAAGATATTTGAACACAGCCTGAACCGCTTTTCCGGCAAGGTTACGTACACGGATTACTTCTTCCTCTGTTACCGGACGAAGGCCGCCGTCCACCTGCATATCTCTCTGCATGACATTATAATCATCAAAGTCTTCCGCATCAAAGTTGGAACCGGCGAACATATTATCATAGTTTGGTTCTGCCGCATATCCGGAGAAGATAAAGTCTGTACCTGGCATAAACTGCAGCATGGTTCTGGCTGTCCTTCGCATATCGGAATTGGAAAAGCTCTGGTCATTGGAGGAAGCACATTCCAGTCCAAGAAGTGCTGCCACCAGGTTCTCACCCATGACTTCCCGGATTCCTGCCGGAACACCGGCTGCAACGCCGATACAGCTTACGGAACCATTCTGGATACCCTGGGAACCTGCACCTTTTGTCACATACAGACATCTGCATTCCAGGTAAAGCATGGATTTCATCTCACTGCTTCCCATCAGAACTTCAGAACCTGCACCGGAGGTAAATCTTACCTTCAGACCTCTTGATGCATAAGCGGAATTCAGGAATGCCTTGGAATAAGGGGTATCATCACCGTCTACGAAAACTTTTTCCGTACCATATACGGAAAGGGTTTCTGCATAAGTGGTAAAGCCGCGGATTCCGAGCTCCAGCTCAGTTGCTTCCTCTGCGGAGCACTGTGTCAGGACACCTTTTCTCCCTGCCTGGGAACCGATCAGAAGTGCAATGGAGCTAAATGGTGCGTAACGGGCTACCCCCATGGTAGTCTCCTCTTCGCTGAAACCACGAAGAGCACCTTCTGCCGCATCTGCTGCTATCTGAACCGGATCATCCTTCAGATTGGTGATATGCGCCTGGTTTCCCGGCACTTTTCTGGCACGCATCTTCTGCATCCCCATCATCATTTCCACTACGTTCAGATAGTTAATGACCTCCACCATTTTCGCCGGTGTAATACCGGATACAATGGTCAGAATTTCTTTTCTTGTTGTCTGGATATCCACGATTTTTCTCGCGATTTCCAAAGAAGAAATCGCCATGGATTCCTCAGCTCTGTCTATGCGAATCGCATAATCAGCAATAAACTGATCCAGGAAGTCGAAATCTTCTCTCTTCTTCCCATCCAGTTCTGTGATTACGCCATTCTTTACTTTTACAGAGGGCTTTGGATCATAGGGGCTGCTCATTGCGACAAAGCCCATCTCCGGCCATTCGTCGATAAACCCGTCTTTATTTACAGCTCTTTTGTCCAAAGTCTCAATTCTTTTCGATCTTTTCATAGCTTCTACCTTTTCTATAAAAAAGAATCGTATCTGTTCAGTACCTTCACAGAAAAGAATCTTAATTATTTTTTATGTACAAAACCATAGCTTCCCGAAATCAGAAAGACCACAGCTTTGTATAGATTTTTACGATATCTTCCTTGGTCGGAACTCTCGGATTGTTTGCTGTGCATGCATCTGCCAGCGCTGCATCTGCCATCTTGTCAATTGCGGCAAAATAAGCATCCGGAGTAATGGTTCCAAGCTCCTGGATCGTCAGCGGAATGTTCATTTCCTTCTGCATGAACTGAATCCAGTTTACCAGGGATCTCACCGTCATAACTTTATTGTAATTGCTTAATCCAAGAATGTGTGCGATATTTGAATACCGTTTCACTGCCGGAAGGTACTCCTTCTGACTCCTGCTGTGTTTGTTGATGTCCGCATTAAACTCAACAATATGAGGGAGCAGCATTGCATTTGCCCGTCCGTGAGGAATATGGAAAATTGCTCCGAGCTGATGTGCCATACTGTGCGTAATTCCAAGACCTGCCGTATTAAAAGAAAGTCCCGCAAGACAGGATGCCACGTGCATCTTCTGGCGGGCATGCATGTCATTTCCGTCCAGATATGCTCTCAGCAGGAATACTCCGCAGATTTCAATGGCTTTCTCAGCAAGTGCGGAAGAAAACTCATTGTGCTGCGTGCTTACATAAGACTCCAGTGCATGGGTGAAAACATCCATTCCCGTATCTGCCGTAATCGCAGGCGGAACACTTCTGACAAGCTCTGCATCCAGAATCGCCTCATCGGCTGTCAGGCTGTCAGATATAAGAGGATATTTCACATGTGCATCTGTATCATTTACAACAGCAAAAGAGGTTACCTCAGAGCCTGTTCCGCTTGTGGTGGGAATGGCAATCAGGCCAACCTTACCATAGTTGTTGATTTTTAAAGCAAACTCACGGATCGCCTTGGATGAATCGATGGCAGAACCGCCACCCACAGCCACAATTGCTTCCGGCTGATACTGCAGGAATTTGCTTACACCCTCCGCGATTTTTCCAACAGGTGCATCCGGAACAACATCACTGAAGATGTCATATTCAATGCCGCCCTGCTTCAAAGGCGTAGTGATCAGATCGATCATGTTCCCCTGTGCAATAAAAGGGTCTGTGATGATCAGAACGCGTTTGTATGGAAGGTTCTTCAGTCTCTCCAGTGCATTGTCGCCGAAATGGATGACTGTTTTCATTTCAAAGGTCTTCATATATGATGCTCCTTTTCCAGTGGATGTTATGACGGATATTTACATTCCACTCCTTCTTCTTCAAACAGCTTAAGCCATTTGTCCGAAGGCTTCGTATCTGTCACAACGATTTCCACATCCCGCAGTTTTCCGGCAACAGAAAATGCGGTCTGGTCAAATTTTGTACTGTCTACTACCAGAATTCTCCTCCGTCCGGAGGCTATCATGGCTTTTTTTGCTGAGCCGAAAGCTTCCTGTGATTCCATAATTCCCCAGCCCATATCCAGTGCCTTACAGGAAAAGATAACCGTGTCCACAAAGTAGGAACGAATCACTTCTTCTGTCCTGGAACCGAGACATGCGAGGTATCCCTCCTTCACCACTCCCCCGGTGGAAATGATATTCCAGCCTGACACATCTGCCAGTTCCAGAAGAATTTCCATGGAGTTTGTAATGACAGTCAGACGATTCTTCTCCTTCAGGGCTTTTGCAACGAAAACGGCTGTGGTACTGGCATCGAGAAAAAGATGTTCTCCCTCATGCACCAGCGATGCCACAATTTCTGCCATTTTCTGCTTTCCCACCACATTCTGGTTTTTCCTGACGTTGAAGGGCAAATCAATGCTGATATCCTCGTTGATCACAGCCCCACCGTAACTTTTCGTGGCAAGCCCTTCTTTTTCCAGCTTGTCCAGGTCACGGCGTATCGTCTCTTCCGAGACATTGTAAAGCTGGCTGAGTTCGCTTACTACAACCCGCTTTTCTTCCTGCAGTTTCTCAAGGATCAGATTCCGTCTCTCTAACGCTAGCATAGTCTCCTGCCTCCTTTTGAGGTATCGTGGTATGATATTAGAGAATGCTGTCAATCATACGCCTGTCAGGATGGGCAATAACAGAAGAATCCAGATACATACCCTTTTCTGCAACAAGCTCTTTTGCTCTCTGAATAGATGCTTCCACTGCGGAAACTTCTCCGGTAATCATCATATAGGATTTACCGCACATACCTTTTGCAATACGGAGCTCAATCAGCTCCACGATTGCTGTTTTGGCTGCCTGATCAGCGGCTTCGATAATGGAAGCGGCATCGTAAGTCTCAAGGATTCCCAGAGCACTGATCTCCTCCACCTGAGTGGTTCCATAGATAGCCGGGAAAATAGACTCATGCGGATTGCCCAGCACAAAACTGTCGATACATTTATCTTCGTATGTTGTCACAGCCGCATCAACGGCAGCCTTCACCGCACTTAAATC
Organism: Blautia sp.; assembly: GCA_022764275.1. GTDB lineage: Bacteria > Bacillota > Clostridia > Lachnospirales > Lachnospiraceae > Blautia_A. Next base: position 47,059 of record JALERH010000030.1, read on the forward strand.
ACCGGTAATAATTGCAATATATTTGCCCGGACACACGGTCTGCGCCTCGACGATTTCGACATCAGATGTCTTAACCATAGCATCTGCTGCCATTACGCCGGTGGCTGTGGTTTTAAATTCAATCATTCCGATTGCTTTACTCATGTTCTGCACGTCCTTTCTACTTCTTTGCAATTATAATGTGGCGGTCTGTCACTTCGGTTACTTTTCCACAGATGGATGCATGGATGCCGACGCTTAATCCGTTGGCAGGCTGTGCGATCATCTGTCCTCTTGTCACTTCATCGCCTACTTTTACAATCGCCTGGGCCGGTGCTCCGATGTGCTGGCTCAAAAGAATCTTCACCTTTGGAATACCCACTAAGGTCTCATCCATTGGTGCATCCTTGTCGTACCTGGTCAGGGCAAGACGTGCCATCAGTCGTTCTTCCGGTACTTTGCGGTATGCCCTGGATTCCTTTATAGGAGCTGGCTGTACTCCCTGAGGAGGACGGATTCCTCCTTTGCGAAGTCCTGCTTTCATGTCAGCCAGAAGGGTTCTGGGTGCCAGGCTCTGCGGACAGGAATACATCTCACATACTCCACAGGAACTGCAGAAGCTTGCATCGATATATGGATTCAGATCTCTGAAATCCTGATTGGATGCTGCTCTCATAAACAGTGCCGGGTCAATGGGATGTCCAAGGTTGTTACGCGGACAAAGGTCCGTACAGGTTTCACAATGGCAGCAGATAGATGCTGCACGTTTTAAATCTATGGAAGAAGTGCGAAGCTTCTTCTGTACGATTACATGATCCTTTGGAAGAACCAGAATCGCATTCGTCGTTTTTGTTACCGGTTCAGAACCGCTGCCGATACGTCCCATCATAGGACCACCGATAAAGTATACCGGATCCTTAACGGTCACACCGCCTGCCTGGGCAACTACATCATCCATTGTACAGCCGAGCGGAACGCGGACTGTAACCGGATGGTTTACCTCTGCAACAACGGATACGTATTTGTCCGTTACCGGCATCTGTTTTTCCACTGCACGGTAAACGTTGTAGATTGTCTCTACATTGAATACGGCCACGCCCTGTTCAATAGGCAGACCGCCGGGTCTTACCACCCGGCCGGTTGCCTCATAGATCAGGACAACCTCATCTCCCATAGGATACACTTCATCAAGGAGGTGAATCCTCATATTCGGGAATTCTTCAATATGCTGGTTTAAAGCATTCACAGTCTGTACATAAGATTTTTTTATTCCAATAATGGCCTCGGATGCGCCTACGGTCTCCGCCACCAGATTAAAGGTCTTCATAATCTCATATGCGTGCTTTTCCAGTAACTGTCTGTGTAGTTTCAGTAAAGGCTCGCATTCTGCACAATTCATGAGAATCGTGTCTGCCTTATCGCTCAGCTTCATATAGGTAGGGAAGCCTGCGCCACCGGCACCAACTACACCGTTCTCCTGTATAATGTTCTGTAATTCTTTGATATCCATGGCGTTACTCCAATCCTGCACCGTCATCGATGATACCCACGATGGCAGCATCTACCGGTGCTGTTTCTACGCCGCAGCCAATTCTTGCTGCGCTTCCCTGTGCCACCAATACATATTCTCCGATTCCTGCACCGATGATATCGATTGCAACAATCTGACTGAGGTCACCTTTCATATGATGCACCGGCTCCACAATCATAAATTTATTTCCAATCAGTTTTTCACTTTTTCGTGTGGATACCACGCTTCCTACTACTTTGCCTACAATCATATGAGCCTCCAAAAAAATTTGTGTTAATTCTCCACTGCCGATGGCAGAATTGCCATCGGCTGTGCGGATGAATTGATTCTTTTTTTATTTAATGATGGTAACTGTATTGCCTGTGGCGATTTTTGCTGCATTTGCTTCATCGGTATCAATATGCATTTCCAGTGTAAAGCTGTCATCAACGCGAATCTTTACCTGATTAAAGATTGTTCCACGCTCATTGTCAGCTTTTACGGATACAATGTCACCGTCCTTAACACCTGCTGCCTGAGCATCCTTCGGAGACATATGGATGTGGCGCATTGCCACAATACATCCCTCCTGCAGATAAATAGCACCTTTCGGGCCCACGATGGCAATGGGAGCACTGCCCTTTACATCACCGGATTCACGAACCGGAACTTTCATGCCAAGTTTGATGGCATCTGTAGCTGATACCTCAACCTGAGACGCTTTACGAACCGGTCCTAAGATCCGGACATTTTCAATTGCACGAAGTTTCAGTCCCACAATGGTAACTGTTTCGTTGGAAGCGAACTGGCCGCCCATCAGATCTTTTTTCTTGGTGAGCTGATATCCCGGTCCGAATAACGCTTCAACATGCTCCTGTGTCAGGTGAATGTGTCTTGCGGAAACTCCGATCGGCACCATAAAGCCGTCGCCTTTTTTTTCGTTTTTGTTAATTGCATCGATTACCATTTTGGTAATGAGTTCGATATTATTCGTTTCCAAGCGTACACCTGCTTTCTTTCCAGTTTTTCAGTTATTCTTTATTTCAGAACCGGAAGGATTTTCTCAACGTCAGTGTGTGGTCTCGGGATTACATGTGTAGCTACCAGTTCACCAAGTCTGGATGCTGCTGCGCTTCCGCTCTCTACTGCAGATTTAACAGCTCCTACGTCTCCACGAACCATAACGGTTACAAGACCGGAACCGATCTTCTCTGTACCAACTAATGCAACATTAGCTGCTTTGCACATCTGGTCTGCTGCTTCGATAGCGGCTGTAAGTCCTCTGGTTTCCACCATTCCTAATGCTTCCTGTGTCATGATTTTTTCCTCCTTATGGGTTGTTGATGCTTCAACATTTATTTGATTCGTTTCTGTAGTGTTTTCTTCAGCTACGGCTGCATCTGCTTTCACAGCCTGTGCTTTTGTGGTTTTTGCCGTTCTTCTGGGAGCGGCTGCCTTTTTAGGGGCTGTGTTTTTCGCTGTTGATTTTTTTTCTTCGTCAGCCATGATTCATCCCCCTATTTATCCTTGTTGTTCCATCGACTTGCGCTTAATTCCACCATCTTGACGATTTCCTCATGGGGACGGGCAATTACTGCGTAGCTTGCCGGTTTTTTAATGGCATTTGCCACTGCTGCCTCTACAGCTTCTGTGACAGCTGCCACATCGCCTTCTACAATAATGGTCACCAGTCGTCCGCCCAGCTTACGCTCCCATGACTTCAGTTCAACATCTGCCGTTTTGCACATGATGTCCAGCGCATCCAAAGCAGCCACAACACCTGTGATTTCTATAAAACCATATGATTTACTCATGAGCGAACTCCTTAATACCCTTCACCTTTTTGTTAGATGGTAGGCAGGATTTTTTCCACATCTGTATGTGGTCTCGGGATTACATGGGTAGCAACCAGCTCACCAAGTCTGGATGCTGCTGCGCTTCCGCTTTCTACTGCTGCCTTAACAGCTCCAACATCACCGCGAACCATAACAGTTACAAGACCGGAACCGATTTTTTCAGTACCAACGAGTGTAACCTCTGCAGCCTTGGTCATTGCATCTGCTGCCTCGATTGCAGCGGTAAGTCCTCTGGTTTCTACCATTCCTAAAGCTTCCTGTGCCATGATGAATTCCTCCTGAATTTAACCTAAATAATAAACAGTTTATTTATCAAACCATCCGTCGGCGCCGCTAATCCTTGTCAAGGGCGCTGATCTTAAGCATTTTTTCCGTACCGGCTTCCGGGTTTGGAATTACATAATGCTGTACCACTCCGGTCATGTTGTTTGCAACTTCCATTCCGGCTTCCACGGCTGCTGTCACATCTGTCACGCTTCCGCGGAATTTGATGCAGACAAGGAGTGGTACCGGCAGACTGTCCGCATTTGCAGGTTTATTTTTATCAAAAACCTCCAGATGGACATTTGCTGCCTTACAGCCGGCATCGGCCGCTACGAAAGCTGTGGTCAGTCCGAATACCTCTAAAATTCCTACAGCTTCTGCCATCTTGTTTCTCCTTTATCCTGCAATTATTTATTTACAACTGCAATCTTCAGACCTGTCATTGCAAGGTTGGTCTTCAGAGCTTCGTTAATCTCCTCTAACGGGAACTTGTCAGTGATCAGTTCTGCCATTGGAAGTCCAATGCCTTTTGCTCTCTTTAAGAAGTCAAAAGTAGTAACGTAATCTCTCAGAGTGTAAACCCAGGAGCCTACGATCGTGATTTCCTTGGAGCAGATGTCAAAGTGCGGGTTAATGGTTGCATCGCCGCCATTGATAAAGAATCCAAGCTCGCAGAGACCGCCGCCGTTACGGATAAATTTGTAGATATTTGCATGTGCAACAGGAGAACCTGTACACTGGAATGCAAAGTCTGCAAGGTGTCCGCCGAACTGCTCTTTCACTGCATCTGCAAGGGCTTCAATTCCCTTATGGTCTTTGAAGTTTACAGACATCGTTGCGCCCATTCTCTTGGCAAAGTCAAGACGTTTCTGCTCACCGTCTACTGCACAGATGTTTTCCACACCCATAGTACGCAGGATAGCAATACAGATCAGACCGATCGGTCCGCATCCCTGAACTACAACTCTGCTGTTGAAGCGAAGGATACCGGTTGTTTTTGCTCTCTCAACTGCATGGATCAGAACAGCACACGGCTCGATCAGAATACGGGAATCCAGATCCAGATCACTTACATTAAAGAATGTGGATCCAAACTCACCGCCGCGGATGAAGATGTAATCAGAAAACCATCCATTCAGATGAATATCATCGTCCGGCAGAAGACCGTATACATCAGCACCGCCAACATTTTTCTTATTTAAGTCGAACATGGTGATTTCCGGATCATCCTTGAAAATCATACAGGTAACAACTTTATCGCCGACCTTAACTGGTTTTCCGGCTGTATCCGTTTTTACATTTTTACCCATTGCCACGATCTCACCGGTTCCTTCGTGTCCAAGTGCAACCGGGATCAGGTTAAACGGGTCTCTCTTGAATTCATGAGCGTCTGTACCGCAAACACCGCAGCCTTCTACTTTAACCAGGATATCGTCATCTCCCAGAGGAGGAATCGGGTATTCTTTTAATTCAAAGTGCTCTTTTTCTGTCAGGACTGCTACTCTTGAGGTCTTCGGAATTGCTCCGCCTGCTGCCGGTGCAGCCGGTGTAGATGCTGCCGGAGCATTTCCTGTCATACCTGCAAGTACCTGTTTTACAATTTCTTCAATATTTACATTATTCATATCCATGTTTTTCTATCCTCCTGTCAACGAATGCAAAGGCTGTCTGACATTGTGCAGCGTCTTCTCTTGGTAAAGGTGCTTGCGCTTGTAAGACCTTCACCGGTACGGCTTGCGATGGTAAATGTACAGAAACCTTCTCCTCCGAATCCAAGTGCTGCATAGGAAGGTGCATTCTTTACAAGGATTGCGGTATCGATTGCTTTCGCATATTTGGTGATATTGTCAATGTTCTTGGAATGGATGTGTGCAGAATGGCGGTTGCCATGCTCCAGCCATACAGCCTGCTCTACTGCATCATCAAAATCCTTTGCTCTTACAACGCCAAGGATTGGCATCATAAGCTCAGTAGTGATGAGAGGATGTTCCTTCGGTCCTTCAAATACGATGCAGCGGATGTTTGCAGGAGCATTTACTCCAATCATGGAAAGAAGTGTTCTTGCATCACGTCCTACACATTTACGATTCAGTTTACCGCCTGCCAGAACTACTTCTGTCAGTTTATCCTGCTCTTCTTTGGAAGCCAGATAGCAATCATTCTCTGTAATCAGATAATGCATCAGTTCATCCACGATGGAAGATACTGCTACGATTTCTTTTTCAGCAATACATGGAAGGTTATTATCAAATGTACATCCGTTTACAATATCCTGAGCAGCTTTACGAATGTCTGCTGTTTCATCTACCAGTGCCGGTGGGTTGCCAGCGCCGGCGCCGATTCCACGTTTTCCGGAAGAAAGAACTGCTGTTACAACGCCGGGACCGCCTGTTGCTGCAATAAGCGGGATATCTTTATGTTTCATCATGATATTGCTTGTCTCTAAGGTTGGTTTTTCTACCGTGACTGCAATGTTGTCCGGTCCGCCAGCTTCCAGAGAAGCTTCGTTTAACAGATTGATTGCATAGATAGATGTTTTGATTGCTGCCGGATGTGGGTTAAATACAACTGTATTTCCGCCTGCCAGCATACCGATTGTATTGCACAGGATTGTCTCACTTGGGTTCGTACACGGTGTAATGGCACCGATCACACCGAAAGGTCCCATTTCGATCAGAGTCAGTCCTCTGTCACCGGACCATGCGGTCGTTGTGATATCCTCAGTACCCGGAGTCTTATCTGCTACCAGATGATGTTTCAGGATCTTATCCCCAACATTTCCCATTCCGGTTTCATCCACACCCATACGGGCAAGGATTTCCGCATTTTCTCTTGTTTTTTTGCGGATGCAGGTGATGATTTTCTCTCTCTGGTCCATGGACATTCTTCTTACAATCTGGTCAGCTTTCTTTGCCGCTTCGATTGCATCGTTCATATCTTTAAAAACGCCATGTTTACCGGCCGGAGCTTCTGCAATCTGCATTTTTGCCATTACTTCCTGTACAATATCCTGTACCATAGTCTCGCTAATTGGCATGAGATTGTTCCTCCTTTTCATTTACAGAATGATTATTTCAGGCCTAACTGCTCCATAACCTGTTTTGTGATGCTTGCTACTAAATCCGCATCTGCTGTCTGAGCTGCAGTGTCTTCTTTTGCTCCGCCACAGCTTCCGCCGCAGTTATGGCAGTTCATGCCGTTCTTATTCTGGCAAAGGTTTGCCGGATGTTTTCCTGGCAGGCCCATTTTTCTTCTGATCTCGTAAAGTTTTGCGATCTGCTCTTTGTCGAATTCCTTCGGTCCGCCAAGCATTTTGGATTTGTAAAGAAGCTCTGCGTAGAATTCTACAGATTCCATCTTCATGTATGCAGCCATAAGGTCTGTGGACCAGGTCAGAGCGCCGTGGTTTTCAAGGAGAACTGCATCGTAGTATGGAAGATATTTCTCTACTGCATCCGGAATTTCCATAGTGGATGGTGTGCCGTATTCAGCGATCGGAACACATCCGAGAGCGATAACTGCTTCAGGCATGATCGGCTGTGTCAGCGGAATACCAGCGATTGCGAAAGATGTAGCGAAAGTCGGATGAGCATGTACAACTGCTCCTACGTCTGGTCTTTTTGCGTAAACTCTCATGTGCATCTTAATCTCAGATGATGGACGGAATCCCGGATTAGCCTGGATCACATTACCCTGTGCATCTACCTTACAGATAAATTCCGGAGTCATGAAGCCTTTGGATACGCCTGTCGGTGTGCAAAGGAACTCATTGTCATTGAGCTTCACGGAAATGTTACCATCATTTGCAGCAACCATATTACGGTTGTAAATTCTTCTGCCGACTTCGCAAATCTGTTTTTTGATTTCAAATTCGTTTACCATGTTTTTTTCCTCCTTAAACGCATTTGGATGCAGCTGCCATACTTTTATTTGCAGCTGCATTGGGTAACTTTTTATGGCTGAAAATGCAGCCTGTTACTTTTTGTGTTTCTGATGCAATTCTACAGTATTCCACAAAATAAGTCAAGTATATTCTGTTGATTTATGTTGTTTTTCGTGAAATTTCAATGTTGTTTTATTTTGTTTTTGTTTTTCCCTGTTCCCACGGCATCACATCCCCATCCTCCCGGAGATATTCCAGGATTTCCGGCACTCCTTCCTGTGTTTTCGAATCCACATAAAAGATTTTTTCACAGCCGGCAAGCTTCAGCCACGCTGTTGCACGGTTGGTGTCTGCACCAGGTTCATGGATTTTTGTCACGATTCCTATCACCTCACGGTTCGCCATACAGGTGATGCAGGGCGGAAACAGACAGTACGGCTCTGTGGCCGAAACGAGAAGTCCCACAATATCGGACTCATATGTATACAATGCAAGGGCATGTCCAAGTCCCTTCGTCTGGGCATATTCCCCCGGTGTATCCACGATAACATCAAAATGATTCACATACTGGGTTTTGTGATAATGTATCTTCTCCCCCCGCAGGGCCTGGGTCAGGGTTGTCTTTCCCGCCTCACTGCGGCCTATGAGAACAATTTTCTTCATATTATGCTGTCAGTCCTTTCCAATGTCTGATACGGAGAACTGTTTTTCTCAAAGTATCATGTTCTGGTAATCGGACATATGACGAATCCCAACTTCCCGTCAACATAATCCAGAACTGCTTTGGTGGATGCCTCCACCTCGGACACAGTACCAGTGATGATCAGGCTGCCGCTGAACCGATCCACAAACCCCAGTTCAACACCAGATGACTTGATCGCAATATCTGCCATGATAATGGCCGTTTCCGCAGGACTGACCGTCATAATTCCGATTGCAGCACGGGAATAATCAACGGATGGATCAAGGCCAAGCTTGGTATACAGAATCTTATCCGGGTTTGCGATAATGTGAGCCAGCGAAATCTGCTTACCAGGAACCAGCTCCTGTATAATACGCTGTTTCATCTCCGGAGACATATTGTCCGTATATCCCATTTTTTACCTCCTATCCGACAGAAGATGCCAGAAGCCCTGCTGTCTTTATTCTCTTCCTTGCCAAAAAGCGCAGAAGCAAAACGTTCGATGCGTTTCATGTCATTTATTATACTCTCACGATATCGTAATGTCAACGAAAATCAACATGTTTTCCCTTCCAGAATGTGGTTTTTGTTTGTTTTTATGTGTGGTTTTTATTTGTTTCTTAAGTTTTTATAATTTTCATATTGACAACTTTTTTCGCCTCTGCCATACTGAAAACAGAAAAAATCCAAAGAAAAAGGAGATGTTTTTCTTGTATCTTTCCGACATCCATACGCATTCCATTGCCAGTGGTCACGGAACCACCTGCACCATCACCGATATGGCAAAGAAAGCATCCAAAGCAGGGTTGAAGCTTTTAGGGATTACCGATCATGGCCCCGCTACGCTCGCGGCAGGAACCTCTTCTTATTTCCGCAGCCTGAGTTATTCTCCAAGGAAGAGATTTGGGGTTGAGCTTTTATTCGGAGTGGAATTAAATATCCTGGACACTGACGGAAAAACAGACCTGGAGAAAGAATTGCTGGAAAAGCTTGATTACGCCATTGTCAGCATGCACGCTCAAAATTTTCGTCCTCGCTCGCGTGAAGAAAATACTATGGCATTTTTAAATACAATGAAAAATCCTGCAGTTAAGATTCTGGGACACTGTGACAACACACAATATCCTCTGAATTATGATATTCTTGTAAAAGCCGCCAGAGAAAACGGAGTCATTCTGGAAATCAATGAGGCTTCTCTCGCCCCTTACGGCTATCGGGGAGATACCAGAGATAATGCTTTTGAAATTCTTCGCTGCAGTGCAAAATACCGCAATCCCATTGTGCTTTCCAGCGACAGCCATGGCGCAGAGCACATCGGAGATTTTACATATGCAGCAGATTTTGTTCATCAGGCAATGTTTCCTGAGAGCCTGATCTTAAACAACCAGATTCCGGCACTGAAAGTTTTTCTGCAGACACGTCAGGCAGGAAGCATCTGTCCCTTCGCTTCCTTATAAGCACAGAATAGCCCAAATGCTTTCCTGTAAGATAAAAAAGCCTCCCGGATATTATTCTTCCGAGAGGTTTTCTCTTTTTTCGTCTTCTTTTATTTTCTTCATCAGCGCCGCAAGCTCCTGATATTTTCCTGTGACATAGCCATAGTTCTTTTTTTTATGCGGAAGCTGACATTTCGTACAGTCTTTAATCCCCGAGTCAGTGTACCGGAAATTTCCTCCGCATTTATCTCCCAGTGCATACAAAGGGCAATAACAGAACAGACAGTTGAAATTATCCGGATCCGCACCTTCGTGGCACGGAAAATACTCACATTTTTTATGGCTGAAAAAGGAATATTCTTTGTTTTCCCAGTATTGTTTTTCCATAAAACTTTCCTCCTGCCCAAATCTTTGTTTCCACACAATGTCAGGCAAATGTCCCCTAAAAAAGAGGGAGCGATGCTACTTCGGGGTAGACAATGAACCGTTCATATATACGCGGAGGGAACGGACACATCCGAAGTAGTATCGCCTGCCATTTAATCTGGTATAATTCACATGAACAGGCGCATTCCATAAAAAATGCCTGCCCCGGTAGAGCAGACAACGTTTCGGGGCTGCGGATTTCCCCAAATTGGTTGTTACACTTTACACGGAAGTTTAACCTCGCCATATCAAGCAGGTTTCCTGGCTCCAGAATCTACACATCATCTCTCCTTCTCATGCTTTCGCACAATGGCTTTCGAGAATCGCTCCTCTGTTACAGTGACCGGATCGCTCAGGTTTCGCACCTGATTCCCTCTTTCTGACTTTTTTCTGTCAGCACTTAATATGTTCAATATGGAATTATACTGACATCATACTACCACGCCATGCCCTCTCTGTCAACCATGAAATAAACATTTCGCGTCTCCACATGTAATAAAAAAGCAGTACAAAAGGGGAGTCCGCCTTTCATACTGCTTCCAACTGCTTTTTATATTTCAGAAAAAGGATCTGTACGATAACATGTTTCAGACAAGACGTCTTACAGAGGTAATGGTTCTGTATGTCGCATCGTTGCTGATTTTAATTCCATCTACAGAGTTGGACGCATGCACAATCTGTCCATTGCCCATATAAATAGCCACATGCCCGCCATAGCAGATCAGATCTCCCGGCTGTGCATCCGCGTAAGAAACCTCTGTTCCCGCATTCTGCTGCTCGTAAGAGGTTCTCGGCAGACTCACACCAAAGTTCGCATATACACTCTGTACGAATCCGGAACAGTCAGCACCGTTGGTAAGGCTGGTACCACCCCATACATATGGGTTTCCTACAAACTGAGTCGCAAAATCCACAACTGAGGAACCGGAGCCTGAGCTGTAGGAACTGCTGGAAGAACTGCTCTCATATGTGTCATAATCCACAGTATTATCAGTATCAATCACATTTCCATATTCGTCATACTGGGTCTCACTGTAATCAGAGGATCCATCCTCATCATAGTCGTAGTCCTCATAATATTCGTCTTCATTCTCTGCCGCAGCCGCTGCAGCAGCAGCTGCCTCTGCCTCAGCCTGACGCCTTGCTTCTTCTTCCGCTGCAATTCTCTCTGCTTCCAGTCTCTCAAGCTCTGCCTGCTGCTCTACGAGAAGATTTGCATATTCAGTAGCCATCTGCTGTGCATATGCAATTTCGTTTTCACAGTCTTCAGAATTAGACCGTTTTACATCAAGCTGGTACTGAAGGTTTGCCGATTCTGCTTCGTACTCCTGCTTCATCGTCTCAAGCTCTGCTTTTTCCTGTGTATACTGTTCTTCCAGCTTCTGTACTTCTGTGATCGTGTTTGCATATTTTTCCAGGCTTTTTCTGTCCTGCTCATAAAGCTTCTGGGTATACTCAGCCTTTGTCAGAAGATCTGACAGATTATCTGCATTCATCATCATCTGAAACCATGCATCGTTTCCGCCTTTTTCATAAAGGTACTGGATGCGCTTCTTCATGGCTTCATATTGTTTATCCTTTGCGTTCTGTGCTTTCTCAAGATCGACTTTTGTTTTTTCAATAACAGCTTCTTTATTTGCAATATCGTTTTCCAGAGTTTGGATAGAAGCCATTACATTCACAAGGTTGGCATCGAGAGTGGCAATTTCACTTTCCAACTGCTGCTTCTGAGCCCAGAGCTGATCAAGCCGGGAGTATGTAGCATCCAGCTGCTGACTGGTCCATGCCTGTTCCTCTCTCAAATCATCTTCCCTTGAAGCACTCACGCTCACCACCTGAGTACCACACATCATAAGTGCCAGTGTCAGACATACAATTCTTTTTTTCATGATTCTTCACCCTCGTAATCTCATTAAACTTATTTGTAACATTTCTGCAATATTCTTTTTAATTCTTTTACATATTAACATATCATTACATAGATTGCAACCCTAAATCGAAATAAATTTTAAATTTTCGTAACATTTAGAAATGATTATGAAACAAAAGAGGAGAAAGCCTGAATTACACCTGCTTTCTCCCCAGTATATTTCACATGTTTTTTATTTTCCAAACAGATCATAAAGGATCTGGTCTGCCGTCATATTTGCATATCCATCCGGATCTGACAGTGTAGAACTGTTCCATCTCAGATAATTACCGTTACGAATATAATTTCCGCAGGACGGATGATAAGAGAACTTGCTGTAGCCAGAATACATAGACATATATTTCTTAGCAAGTGTTACCGCCTGGCTGGAATAATTTCCTTCCGGTGTCGTCGTACCGGAAATCTGACAGCCTGCCTGTGGAGTGGAATGAATGATCACCACGCTCTTGTCGCTGCACTGCCCCAATACGATCCATGTGTGGCCATCGTTGTATCCGATATCTCCGGGTTTCAGTGTCCAGCCGTTCTTTGACAGATAAGACTGGTTTACGATTGTTCCCCATTTCAATGTATTGCTGTAATAGGAACCGATGTCGCCAGAAACAACTGTGTAGCCAAAGCCCACATTGGATTTTGTCTGCATAACCTGATATGCTGCCCACCCTACAAATCCGGAGCAATCCAGGCCTTTGGCTCTGTTCGTCGTGCTCAGATCCCGGTAATCGTTATAGTCATAACCGCTGGGATTAGCAGACCATTTATTGTACCATTCAACCCAGGTCGGGCTTACACCCTTTCTGGTAGAATCATTCCAACCGCCGCCCCAGATATAAAGTGCCTGTCCTACCGGCTGCAATGCTCCAAGCAGATAGTTTTTTATGGTCTTGGTTCCGGTGCTTGGCACAGTGGCAGGATCATCAGATGCCTCTCCCTGATAAACACCGTTGCTTGCGAACTGCTGTTTCACACCATCAATGGTATGTACGCCTGTGTACATAGCTCCTGTCGTCGGATCGAAATAATATTTTGTACCGTTTGATGTATTTTCCACCCAGCCAGTCGCCATAATACCGCTTCCGCTGTAGAAATAATATGTTACATCATCAATCGTATTAAAACCAACTGCCATAATTCCATCTGTAGAGGTGCTGGAAGTAGGTTTAAAGTAACGTTTCTCGCCATTTGAGTTCGTCACCCAGCCTCTCAGCATAATGCCGGATGGGGTAAAATATCTCGTATTTCCGTTGCTGTCCTTCAGCCATCCCGTAGCCATAATACCGGAACCGGAATAAAAATAATACGTATTGCCATTCAGTTTCAGCCACTTGGTAGCCATAATTCCTGTCTTCTTGATAAAGTAGCGTCTCTGACCTTTGGAGTTTTCAATCCAGCCCTTTACCATGGCGCCGGCTTTACTGGTAAAATAATATTTATTTCCCTTCAGTGTCAGCCAGCCTTTTACCTGGACTCCATCCTTCTGGAAGTAATATTTCTTTCCATTTAAGGTCAGCCAACCTGTGTGTTTTTTTCCATCGGAATCTATGTAGTATGTCTTTCCATTTACTGTCTGAAAGCCCGTCTTTGTTGCAGCCTGTACCTCCTTTGACACAGCACTGCCCGTAAGGCCCGCCGCAACCAGCATAAGCAACAGCAGCACTCCCCAGAGTTTAAACTTTTTACATCTGTTCCGCATACTTACCTTCCTTTTTCCTGTTAACTTTTTGTTTCTTTTGATTGTAAATTTTACAATCTTGTTACAACTTTATGTAATTGATTATATAACATTCAAAACCTTTCGTCAATAAAAAAGTACAAGTATGTTAATATTTCACAATCATTTGCTTCATTTATCGTAAATCTTTTCGTAAAAAAAGAACAAACCTGCAATCCCCGGTTTGTTCTTTTTTAACACTTATATTATTTTTTGATTTTCTTTGAAAACAGGTTTATAAAAGATGCTTCCGAAGCTCTTCCCCGCTCATAGCACTTAAGTATGCCGGTGCGACATCAAAAACCGTCTTGCAGCCCTTCTGCCCTTCCTGATTCATGCGATATGCAGCCCGTGCATATGCAATGATAACTGAAGAAGTAAATTCCGGATTAGAATCCAGTTTCAGGCTGTACTCGATCACATGGCTGTTTTCATCATTCCAGCCGGTCTTTCCGGTCCGGATAACAAAGCCTCCGTGAGGAATACCGCTGTGGTCGCGTTTTAACTCTTCCTCCGTAATAAAGTGTACTGTTGTATCATACTCGTCAAAGTAGTTAGGCATGGTTTTGATCTCACGCTCGATTCTGTCAAGATCTGCCCCTTTTTCAGCCACTACGAAACATTCTCTGGTGTGCTTTTCTCTGGTAGTAAGCTCCGGATTTTCTCCGTTTCGCACTGACTCAAGAGCTTTCTCTACCGGAATCGTGTACTGCTTTCCGTCCTTTACGCCATCGATGCGACGGATTGCATCCGAATGTCCCTGGCTGACTCCCTTGCCCCAGAAAGTATAATCCTTTCCGTTTGTCAGGATTGCATTTGCATACATACGGTTCAGGGAAAACATTCCCGGATCCCAGCCTACAGAAATAATTCCTACATGACCGTTTTCTGCTGCTGCTTTATCCACCGCTGCAAAATGCTCCGGAATCTTCTTATGGGTGTCAAAGCTGTCCACCACGTTAAACCACTGTGCATATTTCGGGGTCTGCTGCGGCAGATCTGTTGCGCTTCCGCCGCAAAGGATCATAACATCAATTTTGTCCTTCATCTTTTCTGCATCATCTGCAGAATAAACCTTTGCTGTGTGTGTCAGAATTTTTACGGAAGATGGATCGCGACGCGTAAAAACTCCCACCAACTCCATATCCGGGTTATGTTTAATGGCACACTCGATACCACGTCCGAGATTTCCGTAACCCAGGATTCCTATACGAATACTCATTATCCAGTTTCCTCCTCTGTTTCTTATGTGTTTAGCACTTTACTATATTAATATTTCAACGCAATATTGTCAATAGTTTCGAAAATACTAACAACACAGGATATGACTTCCAGGACAGCACATGCTGCACACCATATTTGCAAGGCATAGATTCATACACACCTTATCTCCTCCGGTTGGCATTCCGCCAAAAGGACTCTGCTGTTCCTGGTACCAGCTTCCTCCGCCTTCCATACGGTTCAGCAGCATTCTGTACTGGTTATTATTCGGTTCCAGCCGCACAGCCTCACGGATATCATTTAATGCATTGACGTTGTTTCCCAGGCCCATATTGGCCATTGCGGATAAATAATACCATTCACCGTTTTTCTGACGGAGAGAATTCAGGACATTCATAGCCTCCTGATAGTGTCCGCTCTGTACATAATTGGCAGCAGCTCTCCTTCGGATGCTTTCCTCATCCTGGTATCCGGAATTCTGCTGTCCTCCAAAGCCGCCAAAGCCTCCATAGCTGCCTCCGGACGTATTGGAACCGTACTCTCTCTCTTTCATGACCTGCTCATAGGCCTGCTGCACTTCTTTAAATTTCTCTTCTGCCTGGTCTTTGTTGGGATTGTTGATATTGGCATCTGGATGATACTTCCGGCTCAGGCGCCGATAAGCCTTTTTGATTTCTTCGTCTGATGCGTCTCTGGATACTCCGAGTACGCTATATGGATCTAACATGTTTTTTCTCCCGTTCTTCCCTACGTTTTTTGCTCACTGTCTCAAATCGGCACCAAACGCCGGAATATAAAATGTTCCGCAATATATCCTCATATTTTATAATAGGAAGTTTCTCAAATTCTCTGCATGCTTCTGCCAGCATCATAATAAGAATCTGCCGTATCTCTTCTTCGAACCCTTCCATTTTATACTTTTCAGAAAAGGGATTGTAACTTCCATTTTTCACATCTTTTTCCACATCGTCATAGGCATCAAGAAGATAGATGAATTTTCCAAGGTAAAATCCCATTCGTCGTAAGGAACTCTCCCAGGCATCCTGCCTCCAGGCAAAAATCTCCTCCATGATTCTCCCGAAAAGGCCGGCCATTTTATCAATATCTTTCTCCCCGGCTTTTTCCTGGGCAGACAGTTCATCCAACAGGGAAATAATTCGGGTTATTTTTTCTTTATATTGCCCCTGAAGCTTCCTGCTGCTTCCTTCCAGAAGTCTGGCATAACAGAGACGGGACCATTTTCTTTCATCCTTCCAGTCATCCACACATTTATAATAAGTAAGAATCAGATTCATATCCGCCGCATATTCTGTTATCTCATTCTTACGCACAGTCTGTTTGCACACGGGATGCAGGATGCAGCGTGTCGTCCCCTTCTTTGTTTTTGGTTCATACAGTCCGCTCAGAAGCAGTATCACAAAGGTCATATCATAAGTCAGGGAAATCTGACCGGTAATCCCGTACTTTTCCCTCAGTTCCCGGCACAGTCCGCAGTAAAAGGATTTATACACATCAAAATCCTTGAATTTCATTTCCGGTTGATTTACAACAACGTAACCGAACATTTCAGCTCCTCTTAATAAATTTTGTATGGCATTTTGGACATTCTATCTCTATTTTTCCCTTTCCTCTGGGAATACGGATTTTCTGACCGCAGCTCGGGCAGGAATAAATATGATGCGTTTTTCGTTGTTTCATCAGATTCTTCTCTTTATTGAAGCGCATACGGATTTTACTCGTCATGGAAAGATATTTTTGATTCTCTTCATAGCGTTTCTGGATGTTTCTGGAGAAAATCCGAAAATAAGTGTAAACAATCGCTGCCAGTCCAAGAGTATCCAGCACAGAACCCAACGCACTTCCCGAACCTGCAAAAATTGCCAGAATAATGGACACCAAAGCCACACCCATGGTAAATTTTGCAAAGTCGTCCACTCCGTAACGCCCCTGCATGAATTTGATAAATTTGTCTTTCATGTAATCCTTCTTTCCTTATTTTTCTCTCACAAGTACCTTCATAACTTCCGCAATATACATCATGTGATAATCTTTTCCGGGATACCACTTACTGTCATTCGCCGTATCATCAAAGCATTCCGGTTTAATCGTATCGTGGTACATCTTTCTGCAGACCATGATCATATCTGCTTCTTTGATTCCCGCAGTTCCGTCCACATAATATGGAGTCAGGCCTGCTGCCTTTATCTTGTCCTCTTCGTCCTTTCCTGATCTGCTTCCGCAGTAATTCAGGGCCTTACGGTACTTTTCTCCCAGTACAGAGATAGTAAAGGTCTCTTCCCTGTCCACAAACTCTTTGGTGTATCTCTGTGGACGTATGTAAACCGTTACCGCATTTTTGCCCCACATGACACCCATAGCACCCCAGCTTGCCGTCATCGTGTTACATTTTTCTTCGTTTCCGGCAGTGATAAGAAGCCATTCTTTTCCGATTTTTGTAAACGGATTCATGTTCAGCTCTTCCGCCTTCACTTCTTTAAATCCCATCTTTCATTCCTCCTGTCGCCGTACCAGACGGCTTTGCTAAAATAGTCGAAAACCTGCTTTTCTGTCCCCCGAATTTATCTCCTATCTGTCGCTGCATACCTGGAAGATATAAAACTTCAGATAATAAGATTCGTCTGCCGCCCAAAGGATCGGATGATCCGGAGCCTGTGTCCTGTACTCCACCTGACGCAGGCGTTTGTGTACATTTTTCGCCGCCTGGCCAATGGTCTGTGTAAACAATTCGTAATCCATGAAATGAGAACAGGAACACGTAGCGAGAAAACCGCCGTCCTTTACCAGCTTCATGGCACGCAGGTTAATCTCCCGGTATCCCTTCACAGCATTTTTAACAGAGCTCCTGGACTTTGTAAAGGCAGGGGGATCCAGGATGACCACATCAAATTTCTCTCCCCGCTCCTCCAGTTCCGGCAACAGATCAAATACATCTGCACACAAAAATTCAACTCTGTCGGAAAGCCCGTTCAGCTTCGCATTTTCTGTTGCCTGATCCACAGCCAGCTGGGAAGCATCCACGCCAATGACACTGGACGCGCCGGCAATTCCGGCATTCAGCGCAAAAGAGCCGGTGTGAGTAAAGCAGTCCAGCACTCTTGCTCCTTTACACAGCTTCTGGATTGCCAGACGGTTATACTTCTGATCCAGGAAAAATCCGGTCTTCTGTCCATCCTTTATATCTACCTGATATTTTACCCCGTTTTCTTCAATTTCCACAAGGGTTGGAAATTCTTCTCCCAGAAATCCCTTGGTAAGCTCCATTCCCTCCTGACGTCGTACCTTTACATCGCTTCTTTCATACACACCGCGAATGAAAATTTCATCTTCAGCCAGAATTTTTTTCAGAATAGATACGATCATTTCTTTATACCGATCAATTCCCAGTGCCAGCGACTGCACCACCAGCACATCCGAAAATTTGTCAACCACAAGTCCCGGCAGGAAATCCGCTTCCGCAAAAATCACACGACAGCTTCCCGTATCCACCACCTTTTTACGGTACTCCCAGGCATCACGCACTCTCTTTTCAAAAAATTCCTCGTCAATCTCCGCTCTCTCATCACGTGATAAAAGACGGACTGTGATTTTGGAGTTGGTATTGATAAATCCCTTCCCCAGAGGATAACCATCGAAATCGCGAATCAAAACCACATCTCCGTTTACAAAACTTCCCATAATCGAAGCGATTTCGTTGTCAAAAACCCACATTCCGCCGGATTTCAAAAGTCGTCCTTCTCCTTTTTTCAGGGTCACTACTGCCAGACTCATAAAATCTCTCCTTTGCTTACTGCAATTTAGACTACATTCTATCATAGAATGATTTATTTTTCCAGTCATTCCCGCCAGTCGACCCCAGAAAGTCACAAAAAATTCATAACTTCCATCCAATTTTCTGCCCCAGCTTTTCTCCGGAGGCACTCCATCACAAAAAAAACGCCCCATATTCTCCAGTTTGGGAATATGGGACGATTTCTGAACGTTATGGTTATTTATTTTGCCTCTGCAGTTTTCTGAGGATGTATTTCCAGAAGATTTGCCTTAATCAGGGCCGGACGCAGAGCATTGTAAATAATACATACCAGTATCACAGAAACAACAGCATTGACAAAGGTCGCAACCGCACTCATTTTTGCCAGAGCATCCGCCAGCTGCTGGGGCTGCCCCAGAATGTACTGTTTGTAAAAATATCCGACGATCGGATCTGCAACCACGTTGAAAGCAAGACCTGCAACGGAAGCGATCAGGCTCCACTTGAATACATATTTTTTATCAGTACTCTCATTGATCTTTGCAATCCTGTGCGCAACAAGGCCGGTAATCAGACCAATACAAAGCTTCAGCACAAAAGTCTTTGGCGCTACTGTAATGTAAACCGGATCCATAAGATCTGCGATGGTCATACCGATGGAACCTGCAAGTCCGCCGTACCAGCCGCCCAGGAGCAGTGCTCCCAAAACACAGAAGGTATTTCCGATATGAAGAGAAGTCGCATCTCCTCCCGGAACAGGAATCTTAATCTGCAAAAATGTAAAGGATACATAGCAGAGTGCTGCCAGAAGAGCTGTCTCCGCAAGTTTTAAAATGGTAGAATTCTGTTTGTTCATATCACTCACTGCCTTTCCTTAATCTCAGGCATATCATACTCACAAACTGTCTTCTGTGCAATGTCCAATTTTAACTATTTTTCAGAGGTCAGTTTTCTATTCTCTGGATGCAGTTCCTGTGTGACACCCTAATCCTTATTCTACGATTTCGTCGATATCGCCTGCTTCATCTACAGGTTCTTCTGTCATTTCAACGTCTGCCTCAGCAGTTCCTACCTCAGCACTTGTTTCGTCATAAGTCTCATAAGACTCTCCATACAGTTTCTCAAAGAACTTCATGGTATCCTCATAGAGGGTCTGCTTATCTTCTTCCGAAACATCATAGCCAAGAATATCCGCTTTTTCACTGCTCTCATCGCTGATTTCAATGCCAAAGATTTCTTTTAAGTCTTTATCCAGCATATTCAGCTCGACAGTAAGGTATTTTTCATCACCCTGCGCAACATAGGAGCCAGCTCCATTTCCAAGGATTCCCAGATAGTCCTTCAGGACTGTAAGAGAAAGTTTCTTTCCTGTCTCAGCATCCAGAGTGGTCACATCACAGTATGCGTCCTCTCCCATTGCTTCCTGCAGAGAAACTGTATCACCTTCATACTCGCCTTTGCAGAAGGTTTTTGCTTTTTCAAACAGAGCCTTTGCATCTTCACCTAAGAAATCGGTACTTAACTGAGAAACATCGGTAATTTCCTCTGTATCCTCTTCTTCTGCCAGGCCTGCCTCAGAAATTTCTGATTCCGGATCAGAAGCCTGCGGAATTCCTTCTGCTGCACCTGTCTCCTCAGCCAGTCCCGGATCCTCTGTGGAGTCCTGGATTACATCGCCCAGAACACTGTCATCCACATCGTTCACAATGCTGTCCGGATCATCAGATGGCTCAGCTGCCTCAGCCTGACCTGTCACGTTATCATTGACACGTTCCAGTGTCTCCTGCATTTCTGAATAATCGTAGTTCTGCTGTGCGATTTCCTTCAAAAGGTTCACAATCGTATTCAGCTGGTCGTCAGAAATGCTGACACCATTGTTATTTGCAATGTTTATTACAATGTTCTGGATCTCATCTGCATTCTGGATATTGTCTGCGATAACCTGCATCTTTGCCTGGTTGATCACGGTAACAGCGTCATTCTGGCCAACCTCGTTTGCCAGATCACCGGTAACTACCATTTCCTCTGTTGCGATCTCTTTCTTTGTCTCGTCAAGCTTCTCACCGCTTGCAGTCTCATAAGCCATCAGAATACCGGTCAGAGCGCCTGTTCCGGACACCTCAAACGGGCATGCAGCAACGACTTCACAGTTGGTGACACCGGATGTGGAAAGTGTGGTGGCGATCATATTACAGGTAACCCAGTTCAGGTTTGCAGTACGAACCTTAATTCCGCCGGATGTGGTGGGTTTTACGTAAGAACAGCTTACAGTTCTTGTACCGATCTGTTCCAGCGGCACAAATGCGCTTAAGTGATTTCTCTCGTCCTGGTTCGTGACTGTAAGAATCTGCACCTCGCTGGAACTTACATTAAAATACCTCATCATGGTGTCTTTCTGATCCTGGCTCAGGTCTGCGCCCAGTGTTACCACTTTGACCGCATCTGCCATTACAGGCACTGTCGGAGCTACACTTCCGAAAACCATGGATGCACTGCACAGTAATGCAGCAAATAAGTTTGCTTTTTTCATAACCATTCCTCCATAATCTCTCATGAATTTTACATTCTGTTGCATGAAAAAATCCTTTTTATCCAAATCGTATCTTTTGTCCGTTTCGGATTCGGTGTCCTTATTATAACATACTTTTCCAGAAGTTTGTAATTTGGATATATATATTTTAAAATTTTTAAGCTGTCTCCTCCAGAACTCTGTCCAGAACCTCCTGTATCCTTTTTACCGGAATGATCTGAAGCTTTTCTTTTACTTCATCTGCCACATCATCCAGATCGTCCACATTTTCATAAGGTATGAAGACCTGTCTGATTCCCGCTCGCTGCGCAGCCATCAGTTTTTCCGGCAGACCGCCAATAGGCATGACACCGCCTCGGAGAGATACTTCGCCGGTCATTCCAATCTCAGGCGAAACTGCTTTTCCTGTCACCAGGGAAGACAATGCGGTTACCAGCGTGATTCCGGCAGAAGGCCCGTCCTTTGGGACAGCACCGGAAGGTACATGGATATGGAGATCACTTTTCTCAAATTTTTCAGCGGATTCCGGATACATGGATTTCACGAGGGTAATGGCAATCTGAGCGGATTCCTTCATCACATCCCCTAGCTGACCGGTAAGGATTACTTTTCCGCTTCCTTTGGTGAAAGATGTCTCAATGAAAAGAATTTCCCCTCCTGCTGTTGTCCATGCCAGCCCCGTCACAACACCAGGCACCGGCTTCTCCAGAATCTTTTCATGACGGATTCCATTATTCCCCATAAATTCCGGAACGCGTTTTTCGCTCACGGTAATGCTTTTCTGCTCCCCTTTTACCAGTTTCACGGCAGCATAGCGGCAGAGCACATCCATCTGTTTCTTCAGGCCACGTACACCGGCTTCCGCCGTATACTCTCCGATAATACGCATGATCGCTTCATCGGTCACGCGAAGATTCTGTGCTTTGATTCCCATGCTTTTCATCGCTCTGGGGAGCAGATGCCTTCTGGCAATATGGAATTTTTCAATGGCGGTATAGCCCGGAAACTGAATGACCTCCATACGATTCAGCAGTGGTTCCGGAATCGTATCCGTAGTGTTCGCCGTGCAGACAAAAAGAACATTGGACAGATCATAGGGTACATTCATGTAGTGATCCGTAAAACTGTTATTCTGCTCCGGATCAAGCACTTCCAGCAGGGCACTGGACGGATCCCCGCCATAGTCCTTTGTCAGCTTATCTACTTCATCCAACACCATGACCGGGTTCTGTGCACCGCTTCTCTTCATTCCTTCCATAATCCTGCCGGGCATAGCCCCCACATAGGTTCTTCTGTGTCCACGGATTTCCGCTTCGTCATGGACACCGCCCAGGCTGATGCGCACATATTTCCGGTGCAGTGCCCTGGCGATACTCTGTCCGATGCTGGTTTTTCCGGTTCCCGGCGCACCTACGAAAAGCAGGATAGACCCTGATTGTTTTTTATTTAAAGCCATAACGGCAAGCTGTTGGATGATCCTTTCTTTTACCTTTTTCAGGCCATAGTGATCCTCATCCAGAATCTTTTCCGCCTCATTCAGATCAATCTCCGGTGTCTCCTCATTTTTCCAGGAAAGACTGGTGACAAAGTCCAGATAATCATACAGCATTCCATATTCATGGCTGTCTTTTCCCTCCTGCTTCATGCGGTTCAGTACCTTCTCCGCTTCTTTTTTCGCCTCATCATTCATGCCGGCTTCCTGAATTTTTTTCTCAAACCGACGGACATCGGAGATATTTTCCGGATGCATCTCATCCAGCTGGTTCTGCAAAAATTCAATCTGCTTCTTCAGAGCGGATTCCCGGTAAATCTTTTCATTGGAATTTTTCTGGGCACTTTCCGCTTCCTCGCTCACCCTGAAAATCTCCATCAGCTCGTAGAAAGCCTGCTCCAGAATATCACATCTCTGCCTTCTGGAATTGGTAGAAAGAATCGCGTATTTTTCTTCCCACGTAATATTCATGTATCCTGCCAGAGCACAGGCGGCTTCGTCAAAGCTTTTCCAGTGATAGATCATGCTTCTCGCCCAGATTCCCCACTGAAATCCTTTGGCAAAATCCATCATTTCCTTTTTTGTTTTTTCGAAACGTTCCTTTTCTTCTTCCGCAGGAATATCCTCTTCCTCAGGATTGTCCTGGGTATCCGCTACAAGGCCGTCAGGAGAACTTTGGAATCCTGAAATTGTCACACGCTTTTCAGTGCTGATTTTCACGCTTCCCTCTTCATCAATACTTTCAATTTTTCCAGTCACACCCACGGGATATAAATCCTCGGGCATGATTTCCTCACCAGATGCCTCATTTTTCAGCATTACAAATAAAACTTCTTCCCCCACGCTCTCCGGAGTAATTTTCTCTCTGGGGAACATATCTTTTTTAAAGAAAAAGGTAATGCCCGGCAGTACCAGCAAATCATAAATCGGTATGGTTATCATGCTTATTTCCTCCTTCTTTTCGTTTATTGTCAGCACTCATTTTATTCGAGTGCTAATATTCAGTTAAAGAAAATGGCGAACTCAATGGAATCCGCCATTTGATACTATGACTTTTATTCTACCACGAAATTCGGATTTTGCAAGGATTTCCGAAAAATATCTCTGGCAGATACTGTGAATTATCTGTGAAATTTCTTATCCTATAATACAACTGCACTGATCTGCCTCTTATAAATTCTGACAAAGTACAGAATTTCAGCTGCTGCTGTGATGCCC
Organism: Blautia sp.; assembly: GCA_022764275.1. GTDB lineage: Bacteria > Bacillota > Clostridia > Lachnospirales > Lachnospiraceae > Blautia_A. Next base: position 70,966 of record JALERH010000030.1, read on the forward strand.
CAGGAAAAAATGTAGAGCAGATACAGCGACGGTATTGTACGAAAATGTGCAAAGACTGTATAAACCCAGACGATACGGAACGCACAGGAGCCAAGAAGTACAATGACTGTCGGTGCCAGGCTCTTTCCCAGCGCTCTGGATGCCGCAATGGTACAGTCCATAAATGCGGAAAAGCCATAGGAAAATCCCATAATGACCAGACGGTGCATTCCCGCCTCGACAACCGCCGGGTCACTGGTAAACAATCCCAGGAACGGCTTTCCGAAAATCACAAGCAGGATTCCCAGAAGCATGCCGACCCCAAAAGAATATCCCAGACTCACCAGATAGCTTTTGCGGATACGTTCCTTTTTCCCGGCACCGTAATTGTGTCCCATAAAGGTTCCGCAGGCTGTATAGAAGGACATCATAACTCCATATACAACCGCATCCGCATTTGCCGCTGCGGAGTTTCCCGCAACCATGGTAGCACTGAAGGAGTTTACACCAACCTGAATAAACAGGTTTGCGACCTGAAAAATGGCATTTTGCGCTCCTGCCGGAACCCCGATCCGAAGGATGTCTTTTACTTTTTCCCTGTGGATATGCAGGGATGAACGTCTGAGTGCATAGGTTTCCCGGCTTTTAAAGAGTGCCCGCACAATCCAGATGGCGGATATGTACTGCGCGATCACGCTGGCCCAGGCCACTCCCGCCACACTCATTTTACACACAATCACGAAAAACAGATTCAGAAGCACATTTACAATCCCTGCAAAAGACAGGTAATAAAGGGGACGTTTTGTCTCGCCTCCTGCACTGAAAACAGCATTTCCGAAATTGTAAACCGCAAGGGCAGGTATTCCCAGAAAATAAATGCGGATATACAGAACTGCCCCGTCCAAAAGCTCCGGTTTTGTCTGCAGGATCTGAAGAATTTCTCTGGAAGAGCCAATCCCCAGAAGCATCAGCAAGATACCGATGATAATACTCAAAAGCAGTGAGGTATGAACCGTTTCCGTGGTCGCCTTTTTATTTCCGGCACCCAGATACAGTGCTGTCAGTACATTGATTCCTCCAGACAACCCGATCAGAAAATCTGTAAACATCGTCACAAGCGTAGCGGTGGAACCCACCGAACCCAACGCTGCTGATCCGGCAAACTGTCCCACCACCGCAATATCTGCCATATTGAATAATACCTGCAGAAGGTTGGATATCATCAGTGGTATGCTGAAAAGCAAAATATTTTTCCCAAGTGAACCCTCCGTCATATTTCCTCTCCTCATCACAATTTCTCATCCATCTGGAATCCTGACAGGATTCCCGCTCTATTTTACCATCAAAGAGGAAATCTGTTAACCTTCTTTTTTATGATTTATGAAACAGCACTCTGGGTTCCCTTTTTCAGATCAAAGGCCCCTTCTTTTAAATATATTCGTATTCCTGCCTGCCTGATTCCTTTCCATCTTCCGATGAGGGAAACTTAATGATCCATTCCTCACCGTCTATTTCTGTCAAAATTTTAGGTCTCGCACCTCCGGAAGAGCCGCCCATACGAAATAGTTCATCCAGATTATCAGAATAATCCGGTTTGTAAGTAAGTGCTCCCATTCCTGAATCCCCCACAATTGCAAGTCGATTCAGATTTCCTGTTTTGTAAGGATTCATATGATTTTTCAGTAAAAAGCGATCAACCAGAAGACTTCCCCATCCATCCGGCAGACTGTCTGCAAATACGCCGAAAATCCCTTCAAAGGGATCTGCTTTTGGAAGAAACACTCTGCGCTCCAGTGGAATTGAAAAAGGGCTTATGGAAAAGTCATCCGCTATCCACTCTTTTTCATATTCAAATGCAATCAGGTTGTTCTTGTGTAATGCCAGTGTTCCAACCTTTCTCTCGTGGTAAAATACAGACAAACGATTAATCTTCTCCATTCAGAACCTCCTCGATTGACAAAAAAGGCACTTCTTCGAATAAGCTCTCCAATTCGCCCTGTATTCCCAGAGCAAATGCAATCTTAGTCAGGGAAATCAGAGAAATCTCACCGCTTTGCTCAAAACGCTTCACAGACCCTAAGCTTACTCCTGATTTTTCACTCAATCTTTTCTGTGATATTTTGCGTCTTTTTCGTATGGCGCGTATTCGCTGTGCGATAAGCCTGTCGATTTCCCCAGGGGATTTCAGCATAAAATTAAATGTATGATTCATAGATAATATTTTAGCTATTTCTCCTATTTTTGTCAATAAAGGGATAATATATTAGCGTTCTTCAAGCACAGCCTGCAGCACCTCTTTTCCTTCCGAAGTATTATGAATCTGTTCCATCCAGATCGCTCAAAACTGATTTCAATACTCTGACCGTATTGCCCAACGCATCTTTGTAGATTTTGCCCGACTGTTTCTTGCGCATTCTTCTGCGGAAGGACGGATCACATCTTTTGAAATCTCACTGTACAGACCTTCGCGTTTGAATTCTTTAAACGACTTTTTCACCAGCCTGTCCTCTCCGGAATGGAACGTCAGAATAGCCACCCGACCATTGGGTGCCAATACTTCCGGGAGTTTCCCGAGAAACGCGTACAGGACTTCAAATTCACTGTTGATATCAATCCGAAGAGCCTGAAAAGTCCGCTGGCAGGTTTTTTTCACTGCTTCCTTACGCTCTTTATCCGGGATGAAATACAAAGCTTCTTCAATAGCTTCCTTCAGCTGTGTGGTGGTTAAAATATATTTTCCTTTGGCCCTCCATTTCAGAACTGTTTTTGCAATCTCCTCTGCATAAGGCTCATCTGCATTTTCCACCAGCATTCCCTGCAGTTCTTCTCCGGAGATCGTCTTCAGACGTTCTGCAGCACTTATACCTTTTTCCGGATTCATGCGCAGATCAAGAGGTCCGTCCGTTTTATAGGAAAATCCACGGTCCGGATTGTCAATCTGCATGGACGATACACCAAGGTCTGCCAGAATAAAGTCAAACTTTTTCCCAGTATCCCGTGATACCTGATCGACATCCGCAAAATTCTGAAGCCTGACAGTCAGAATTTCCTCGCCAAATCCCTGCTTTTCCAGTCGCTCTTTCGTCTTTTTCGATTCGATCGGATCGACATCCAGGCCGTAAATATGCCCCTGTCCCTGAAGGCATTTCAGCATCTCCTTCGTATGCCCGCCGTAGCCCAGGGTGGCATCGAGGCCAATCTGTCCCGGTTGAATTTGCAGGAATTCCAGTATTTCTTTTACCATGATGGAGATATGCATCCCCGCCGGGGTACTTCCTTTCCGAATTACCTTCTCAATGGTATCTGCATACTTTTCCGGATTATGCTCCTTATATTTTTCCTTATAGTTTCTCGGGTGCGTACCGGAATAACGCACACGCCGTTTATGCTGCTTTTCCTGATTTTCCATAATTTTATCTGCTCCTTTTTCTATATTTTTTCTCACATAACCTTTTATCTTTCATTGCTTCATCTCCTTCATATTCGCATAAAGTCGTTCAATTCTTTTCATCTCAATATTCAACACTTCTCTGCCTAACACTGTAATTCTGTATATTTTTCTCTTATCTTCTTCTCTGATAAAGCATATTAATCCATCCTTCTCCATCTTTGACAGACTTCCATACATCGTTCCCGGAGCCAGGACAATCTCTCCCTGCGTCATCTCTTTTACTTTCTGGATGATTCCATATCCATGATTCGGTTCCTGAAGACATAACAGAATATAGAATCCTGTTTCCGTCATAGGAACATATACTCTCTTTATATGAGCATCCATATCATTGCACCTCTTTATATATTATTGCTATATATCGTACTTCGATGCTATTATAATATCGCAGTGCGATATAAATGTCAACACAAAATTTCATTCCCTTGATGTGACCATAAAAATACCCGGAGTCGCCTCCGGGTATTAACATGATGAGGTCAGGTACCATAAATTCCGGCACTTTTTACAGTTTCAATTAATGTGAACTTCCAGAAATTTTCCGCCTAAATGCCCTGTAGTAAACTCCCTGACAGGGCATTAGCTTATTTCCATCAATTTCTCGCGTTCTCATCTGCCTCCAGAAATGCAAGGATTTCTTCATAGGAACGGCTGCTTTTTGTAACTGCAGCTATCAGTTCTTCTTTCCTCAGGGCATCTCTTTTGTCCAGAAGCTGTTTCAGATTTGCTGTCGCTTCATCATACTTTTTCTTTGCTGTGATTACGTCTTTTTCTGCTTTTTCTATCTTCTCT